>DAOTZU010000050.1:0-16539 GCA_034433995.1 Anaerolineae bacterium | reverse complement strand
CCTCGTAGCGGGTGGCCAGCTGCCTGGCCCGGAGGACGGTCTCGTCCCCCGGCTGCAGGGCCAGAGCCTGGTCGAAAAGGCGGATGGCCTCGGTCATCCGGCCCTGGCGCGCCGCCTCCAGGCCGCTCTGGTAGAATGCATCGAAGCGCATCCGGTCCACCTCTTGGCGCCGATAGCCGGGATCCAGGGCGATGAGCCGGTTGGCCACCTCCAAAACCTGGGCCCAAGCACCTTGGGCATGGACGCTCTGCAACACCTCAAAGAGGCCCGGCCGCCCATCCCCCGGAGTGGCGAGGGGCGTGGGTGAGGGCCGCGTGCGCTGACGGCGCGCCTCGGCGAGTTTGGCCGCGATCTCCACGTTCTGCGGATCCAGTTGGAGGGCCACCTCAAACTCGGCGATGGCCAGCTCCTGTTCCCCCTGTTCCAGGTGAGCGAGGCCGCGCTGATAGTGCACCACGGCGGCCCGCCGCTCCGCTTGCGCCCGATCCTTCAGGCCATAGTAAAACCCCGCGACGCCCAGGCACACCAAGAGCGCCAGGGCCACCAGGAACCCCATGAGCACGGCCAGGGTCAGCCCATAGCCCCGCCCCTCTTCAACGGCAGAGGGAACGTTGGGCGACGGTTTGTTTTGCATCTTTGCCCGGGACGGGTTGCCCAAGCGATGCCCACACTTGGGGCAAATGTGTTCGCGGGCAGACATACGTTCACCGCAAGCGGGGCATTTCATCATCCTTGCTCCACTTTTCATCCCGACCAAGAAAGCGCTGTGCGGCCGGCGGCATCCACAAGGCGCACCGTCACCCCTTGGGCGGACCCCGCGGCGCCGAGGGCGATGACCAGGCGAGAGGGCTGCGTGGGCCCCACGACGATGGGTTGCTGGGCCAAGGTGCGGTCCCCTTGGGTAACGACAACCGTCCACCGGTTCTCCCGTGGAGAGGCGATGGTCAGCTCGATGGCGTCCTCGCGCCGGGCCACATGCAAGCTGGCCGCCGCGTTGGCCAGGGTGGGGCCGCCGCTCTGGGCCAGGACGTACCAGCTCTCCTCCCAAGAGACGGTCGCCTGGGGGGGCAGGTTGGCGTAATCCCAGAAGGTGGGCGTCAGCCCGCCCCACATCTCCACGTATTGCGAGCCGTCATCGGTGTAGGCGCCGCTATCGCCGAAACCCAGGCCAAAGCCAAACAGCTTGACCCCCTTGGCCACCTCCGGCGGAAAAACCCGCACCAGGCCGAGCTGGGCCGCCTCGTCATAGACGGCGGTAAAGGGCGCCTGCAGGGTGGGAGCGAAAAAGCCCAACCAATCGCGCCAATTGGCGTAAAGGCTCAGGTCACGGCCCTGATACACCGGCCAAGACATCACCTGGCGCGCATCGGGCAGGGCGGGATCGCCGCGGCTATGGACGATCACCTCTGCGGCGGGATAATAAAAGCGCAAGCTGGGCTGCACGCTGGGCGCGCCGGGTGAGAGCATGGCGTTGATCCAATACTGGCAAGATTTCGTCTGGGGGTCAGGGTTATGCAAGGTGGAACGCAGGGTAAAACCCGCCTCCCCTGGGCGCAAGGTAACCTCCACCTGGGCTTCGATGCGGCGGCTGCGCTCGCTGAAGCGCAACACCACCGTCGCGCTGCCATCCGCGCCGTGCCGCACCTCCGGCTCCCAAGGTTCGGCGGTGCTATAGCCGTGCTCGTCCACAGGCAGACAGAACTCGATCCCACCCACGGCCAACCACCAGCCCTGGTCCGCCGGCCCCCAATGGCTCGGCTTGATGACGCGGTTATTATAGAACAGATCCTGTCCTGTGGGTAAATAGCGACACTGATAGATGCGCCCGCCCAGCTCGGGCAGGAAGGTCAGTTCCACATAAGCATTGCGCAGCCGCAACACGCGATAGGTGCGCGGCCGCGGCGGGCCCACCGCCTCGCGGCGCAGGAGGGGATAGGGGTGACCAACCCGCTCCGGATCGGTGTAGAGGGCCTGCTCGTAAGCGTAGGTGGCGATGGTGATCTCGCCCCAAGAGGCCGACACCGGGGAAGGGCGGGTGGCCGTGGGTTGGGGGGTGGGGGTGATGGTCGCCGTAGGCCGGGGCGTGGAGGTGGGCGTCGCAATCAAAGTTGCCGTGGCGCTGGGCGCCGGGGTCGGGGCACGCACGGTGAAGCGCCCGCCGACACGGGCCGTGTTGCCCGCATCGTCCTGGGCTTGGATGACCACCTCATGCTCACCGGGGGCCAGCGCCCGAGTGTCCACATTGTAGCGCAAGGAGGCAAGGTTCACCTCATGCAGGAGGCGGCCATCCAGCCAAAGGGCCAAATGGGCCACTTGGGCGTTATCCTCCGCCTGGGCCACGATCTTGAGCCCCTCCTCCGGAGCCACCTCCTGGGGCAGCGGCGCGAGGGTGATGCTGGGGGGCACAATATCGCGCAAAACCTCGTGGATTAACAGTTCTCGCCCCTCTTGGGCCACCAGGTCCAGCTCTTGGGGCGCGTAACCGGCCTTCTCCAGGCGCAGCCGGTAGCGCCCCGCCGGCAAGGTGAGGGTTTGGGGCGTCTGGCCGCGATCCACGCTATCCAAGAGGATGGAGGCGCCGACGGGGGTGGTAACGATGCGCACCGTGGCTTGCGCAGGTGGCTGCCGCTGCGCCGCCGTGGGCGGGGCCGTGGGGGTACTCTGGGGAACGGCGCAGGCGGCGCTGCCCCAGAGCACCAGGAGCGCCGTGATGGCCCGGAGCAGCGCGCCTAAACGCGGCCGGTGTATGAAGAGTGGCCAGTGGCTGAAGCGGAAACCCATGGGCGGATTATAGCGGATGCGGGAGGCGCTGTCCAGAAATGGTCGGGCCGCGAGAGCATGTGGGCCGTGCTCGCCATCGGAGAGAATCCGACGGCTCTGCCAAGCCCGCAACGCGGGCTTGCCCACACAGGAATCGGGCGCCAAGCAACGGGAGCGCTACTCTGGATAGCTCCTTGAGCAGGAATGGGCCCCCCATGGGGCCTGGCGCTTCTCTTGTGACTTTACCGCTGAGGTTCTCTTACGCCCCACTTTTGACCTCTTGCCGCCCGTGGCTTATACTTGCCGCATCTCACGCTAAGGTAGGGTGCATGAGTCGCGTCATCAATACCGAGAACCCCGGCAAGTTGCGCAACCAATACCGGCGCACCATCGCCGAGATCTTGCGCCACCTGATGTTCAAGCGCGCGCTGGACGAGGAGACCAAAGACATGGCAGCCGCCCTGGTCTTTGCTCTACGGGGCATCGCCGAGAGCGTAGAGACCACCGCTGCGGCCTGGGAAAACCGCGATTATTATCTCAAGGCGGATCGGTTCCGCCGCGAGTGGGATTGGGCCGGGCCGGCCGCCGATCGCCTGCATCAGTTGATCCGCCAGAACCGCTGGGAGCAGCTACCTCAGGAGTTGGCCAAACTTGCCCCTTATTTCGCCGATATCCGCATCGCCAAATTGACCCGCTCCCCTTCCGCCTGGAAAGCGAGCTACCGCTTGTTGCTGCAAGAAGAATGACCTTCCTCTGACTGCAACAAAAAAGGCCCAGGCGGCCATGCGCCTGGGCCTTTTACTTGCCAAAACCTATCTCAGGCCACCGGCAGGACCACCACCGGGTTGCGCAGCGTGCCCAGGCCCTCGAAGGTGATCTCGATGACATCGCCCTCGGCCAAGGTGAAGGTATCGGGCGGCACGATGCCGGTGCCCGTGAGCACAAAGACGCCGGTGGGGAACGTGTTGCACCGCCCCAGATAGCTCACCAGCTCGGCCAGGGGGCGGTGGATCTTGGAGGTGTGGGTCTCGCCGCGGAAGGCCACCTTGCCGTCGCGATAGATCACGCATGCCACCGCCTGGTTCAAGGGATCGAACCCGGCCAGCGCCAGGCGCACAAAGGGTCCCAGGGCACAGCAGCGGCTGTAAACTTTGGCCTGGGGCAGATAAAGGGGATTCTCGCCCTCGATGCTCCGCGAGCTCATGTCGTTGCCTATGGTGTAGCCCACGATCTCTAGCCCCGGCGTGACCACCAGGGCCATCTCCGGCTCCGGTACATCCCAGGTGGAATCGGCGCGGATGCCCACCGCCTCGCCCGGCCCCACCACACGGTGCGGCGTGGCCTTGAAAAAGATCTCGGGCCGCGGCGCCTCGTACACCTTGCCATAGATGGTGGGCTGCTCCGATTCGCGCATCCGCGCCGCTCGGCTCATCTCGTAGGTGACGCCGCAGGCCCAGACCTCTTGCGCATCCAGCGGGGCCAACAACCGAATGCCCTGGCTGGGGTTGAGCAGCCCGGCCACGGAACAGAGGGGCGCCAGGGAGGAAGGCACCAGGGCCAGCTCGGCCAGGGCCTGGCTCGCGCGTCCGGCGGCAGCCCGTAACCAGGCCTCCATGCCGGCGTACTCGGCGCGGCCGGTGGCTGTGAGGTCGTAAAAATGTCCGGCGGCCACCAGCCCCAAGCGAGGCTCCGCTGTGGTGCGAAAGCGACACAGGGCAAAATCAGGAATCATTGCATCCTCCTCAAGAGCAGCACTGGCTAAAAGCCGTTGGCGCGCATTATAGATCAGGATCCGGCCACTGTCGAGCCGCTTACGCGAGAGGGCATCGAGAGAAACTGCTCCCCGTCGGTTGGAAACCGACGTCTGTGGCTACCAAGCCCGCAACGCGGGCTTGGCAAGGAGAGCCGTCGGATTCTATCCGACGGCGGCAGCCGCCCACAACTGTGCCCCCCTTCAACACCCGCCTACGCGGTGGCCGGCTCCGGCGTGAGAAACTGGGTGCGGTAGAGCTGGGCATAGACGCCGCCACGGGCCAGGAGCTCGGCATGGGTCCCCCGCTCCACGATCCGCCCGCCATCTATCACCAGGATGGTATCCGCGCGCTGCACCGTGGCCAGGCGGTGGGCGATGATCAAGGAGGTGCGCCCCTGCATGAGGCCCTCCAGAGCCTCCTGGATCAAGCCCTCAGTGCGCAGGTCCACGCTGGAGGTGGCCTCATCCAGGATGAGGATGCGCGGCGCCGCCAGGATCACCCTGGCCAGGCAGATCAACTGGCGTTGCCCCAGGGAGAGGTTGGCCGAGCTCTCCAGGATCTCGGTGTCGTACCCTTGGGGCAGGCGCATGATAAACTCGTGGGCGTTGGCGGCCTGGGCGGCGCGGATGATCTCCTCGCGCGTGGCCTCCGGCCGGCCAAAGGCGATGTTGTAGGCGATGGAGCCCTGAAAAAGGAACGGCTCCTGGGGCACCACGCCCACTTGCCGCCGCAGCGAGGCAAGCTTGACCTGGCGGATGTCGTGGCCGTCAATCAGGATGGACCCTTCCGTCACCTCGTAAAAGCGCAAGAGGAGGTTGGCGATGGTCGTCTTGCCCGCGCCCGTGGGCCCCACCAAAGCCACCGTCTGGCCGGGCTGGATCTCAAAGCTCACCTCACTGAGCACCGGGGCCTCGGGCACATAGCGAAAGCTGACCCGATCAAAGACGATATGCCCACGGACAGGCGGCAGGTCAATGGCCCCCGGCGCATCGCGGATCTCGGGCTGAATGGCCAGCACCTCCAACACCCGCTCGCCGCCGGCCATGGCCGCCTGCCAGGTGGTAAAGATCATGCTCAAATCCAACACGGGCTGAAAGAGTCGTGCCGTATAGGTCAAAAAGGCCACCAGCACGCCCAAAGTCAAGGCGCCGCCGGCCACCGCGCGCCCGCCGAACCAAAGGATGATGGCCGTGGCCAGGGTGCTCAGAATCTCTAGTGTCGGCGTAAAGATGGAGGCCAGGGTAACCGCCGCCAGGTTGGCGTCGCGGTTTTGGCGGTTGATCGCGTCAAAATCGCGGCTGGTGCGCTCTTCCTCGGCAAAGGCCTGGATGACCCGCATGGCGCTGATGTCCTCGGCCAAGCGCCCGGTGAGGACGCTGATCTTTTCCCGCGTCTGGCGATAGGCCTGGCGCGCCCGACGCGAGAACCAGGCGGTGATCAGGACCATCAGCGGCAAGACGGAGAGAGTCAGCAGGGCCAGGCGGGCGTTGATGAGCACCATCACCACCACGGTGCTCACCAAAACCACCACGTCGCTGAGCATCTGCACCAACCCCTGGGAAAGGAGCTCGTTGATCACCCCCACATCGCTGAGCATCCGCGAGATCAGAGAACCAAAGCCGTGTTGGTCGTAGTAGCGCATGGAGAGGATCTGGTAATGGCGAAAGAGATCGCCGCGCATGGTTTGCAGCACTTCCGTGCCCACGGTCTGGAGCACCAACCGCCGACGCCAGCCGGTAAGGAAATCCAGGAGGTAGGCGCCCAAGATGGCCGCCGCCAGCCAACTCAAGCTGCGCAGATCGCCCACCTGGATGGCGCCATCAATGGCGTTCTTGGTGAGGTACGGCGTGAGCAGGGCCAGCCCCGCCCCCACCAGCATCCACAGCACGCCCTCCACCATCTGCCACTTGTAGGGCCGCAAGTAGCGCAGCAGCTTGCGGGTGATCTGCCAATCGAACACCTTGCCGGTGACATCCTGGTATCTCCCCAGCATGCCGCGGGGGCCTTGCCAAGCGCCGGCATCAATACTGAAGGTCATCGCTCCCTCCTCGCCAACACAGCCTCCGCGGGCTGCTGCTCGTCTCCCCGGAGCTGCCGATAGTAGATATCCGCATAAAGGCCCGATTCGCGGATCAGGTCGCTATGGCGCCCTTGGGCGACGAGCCGCCCCCGGTCGATCACCAAGATCAGGTCGGCATGGCGCACGGTGGAGACGCGCTGGGCGATGACGAAACTGGTGCGCCCGCGCATGAGGTGGGCCAGCGCCTGTTGGATCTGTTGCTCCGTCTCGGTATCCACGCTGGAGGTGGCATCATCCAAAATGAGGATGGCCGGGTTGAGGAGCAGGGCTCGGGCGATGGCGATGCGTTGCCGCTGGCCGCCGGAGAGAGTCACGCCGCGCTCGCCCACCTCGGTTTGGTATCCTTGGGGCATGGCCATGATGAAATCATGGGCTGCGGCAGCCTTGGCGGCGGCCTCCACCTCCCCTTGGGTGGCCTCGGGCCGTCCGAAGGTGATGTTCTCCCAGATGGTGCTGCCGAAAAGGGTGGTCTCTTGCAGGACGATGCCGATCTGGCGGCGCAGCGATTCCACCGTCACCCGGCGGATATCCACCCCATCCACCTTGATGCACCCGGAGGTCACATCGTAAAAGCGGGGGATCAGGTTGATGATGGTGCTCTTGCCCGAACCCGTGGGCCCCAAGAGCGCCACCACCTGGCCCGGCGCCACATGGAACGAGACATCGTCCAACACCTTGGCGCCGCCCACATAGGCAAAGGAGACATGCTCAAAGGTCACCTCACCCTTGATGGGCCCCAGCTCCACAGCATCGGGGGCGTCTTGCACCTCCGAGCGGGCGTCGAGGATCTCGAACACCCGCTCCGCCGAGGCGCCCGATTCACCCAGCAAGGTGGTGAGCATGCCCAACCGCCGGATAGGGTTGATGAGCTGCAAGAGATAACTATTAAAGGCCACCAATGCGCCCAAGGTCAGTTGCCCCTGAATGACCAACCGACCGCCCAGCCAAAGGATGAGCACGGTGCTGGCGCTGGCCAGGAAGATGATCAAGGGCATGGTGAACGATCCAGCCCGCACCAGGGCCATGGAGGTGCGATAGATGCGGTCGTTATCGGCATCGAACCGTCCGATCTCCGCTGCCTCCTGGGCGAATCCCCGCACCACGCGCATCCCCCGCAGGTTCTGCTCCAGGCGGGCGGTGAGGACGGCCGTCTGATCCTGGCGCTCATGCCAGAGAGGGTGCATGCGGTCCACATAACGCTTCATGATCACCACGATGGCCGGCATCACCACCAAAGAGAGGGCGGCCAGCGGGCCGTTCATGCGAAAGAGGATGATGGCCGTGCCCACCAGGAGCACCAGGGCATCCACCAGGTCCAAGATCCCCCGGCCGGTGATGCGCCGCAGCCGCTCCACGTCGCTGGTGGCGCGGGAGAGGAGTTGGCCCGCCTGCGCCCGGTCGTGATAGCTGAAGGAGAGGCTTTGCAGCTTGCGATAGACCTGGTTGCGCATGACATAGGCGATGCCCTGGGAGACCTGTTCCGTCAAGTATCCCTGGCCAAAGCGGAAGACACCTTGCACCAGGGTCACCCCCAGCAAGAGGAGGACAGATTGAGCCAACACCGCGCTTTGCCCTTGGCCGATGCCCCGATCCACCACGGCGCGGATCAATTGCGGCCGCAGCAAGTTGGCCCCGTTGATGCCCAACATGCATAGATATGCCGCGACCTCGCTGAGCCAGAAGGACCGCATATAGCCAAAGACCCGCCAAATGGCTTTCATTCCCTCGTCGCACCTCACTCCAACACGGATTCATCCACCTCGGCTAGCTCGGAGAGCTTTTTGAGAGCCTCGTCCATCTGGGTCAATTCCTCCACGCTCAACCGTGGGAGGCGCTCTCGCAACAGCCAGATCATCCCCGGAGGCGCCTGGGCCACCACAGTGCGCCCCAGCTCGGTGGGCTCGATGAGCACCTTGCGGTTATCCTCCGGAGCGCGGCGCCGGGTGATATAGCCATCGCGCTCCATGCGTTCCAGCATGGCGGAGGCGGTGGCATCGCGGACATAGAGAAATTGGCCGATCTGCCCCACCGTGCGCGGCCCTTTCTCCAGGAGATGACGCAGCACGGCGAGCTGCCGGCCCGAGATGTTGGCCGTCTTTTGGATCAGGCCGCCGCGATACCGCTGGTAGCGCACCAAGGTCAAATAACGATGCACGATGGATTCGGCCAATTCCTGAGCCTTGCCCATGGCGCCTCCGGTGTGAAAAATCCTTAGGATGCTAATCATTAGCTTGCAAATTATACCCGGCAAGCTGGGCAAAGGGCAAATCGCAGGAGGCTACTCGGCGCGAGGAGAGGCTAGAGGATAACCAGGATGATCCCGGCCACGCTCAGCAGAGTGCCCAGAAGGGTGTGGCGGGTGGGCCGCTCGTGCAAAAAGATGCTGCTCAGGGGGACGGCAAAAAGGGGCGCCGTGGCGCTGACGATGGAGGTTTTGCTGGGGCCGGCCAGTTGCACAGCCGTGACGTAAAGGGAGCTGCCCACGCCCCAGCCCAGAATGCCGGCAGCAAGGAGCTGGAGCAACGTGCGCCCCCTGAGCTGGCGCAGCTCGCCCAACTTCCCCCGGCGGGCGGCGGCCAAGAGGGAGAGGAGCATCACCACCGGCACACGGAAGGTGTTGGCCGAGATGCCGTGGACGCCCCGCAGCCCCAGGGCCAGAACCACCGCGCCAAAACCCCACAATATGGCCGTGCCCACGGCCAAGAGCGCGCCCTTGAGGAGCTGGCCGGGCAGCAGAGGGGGCGCCGAGGAAACCACCTGGCCCCGAGGCCGAGCCACCAAGTAGACGCCGAGCAGCACCAGGACCATCCCCACCCACAGGGTCCAGCCGACCTGTTCTCCCAGCAGCCAGAGGCTAAAGAGGACGGTGAACAGGGGATAGGTGTTGGTGATGGGGAACGCCCGGCTCACCCCGATGAGCTTGAGGCTGGTGACGTACAACGCATCGCCCACCACGCCGCCGATGATCACCGAGCCTAGGAGATAAACCACCTGCAAAAAGGTGAACTTTTGATAGTCGCTGACCGTGCCGGTAAGGAACATCAGCGGGATGATGACCAGCAGCCCGATGCCGGCGCGCAGGCCGTTCACCAAGAAGGCGTCCAGCTTGGTGGAGAGGGAGCGCAAAAGGATGCTGGTGCCGGACCAGGTCAACGCCTGGGCCAGGGCCAAAAGGATGCCCAAGATCATGGGTGAGCCCACCGCGCAAAAATAAGCGGCCCGCCGCCAAGTCGCCTCCTCGGCGAACCGCCGAGGCCAGTATCCCACGCTTGGGGCAAAAAGTCAAACCACGGCCTCGTTTGACAGGTTCTTCCGCAATCCCTATAGTGTGAAAATGCTCGATGAGGATGCGCAAGGTTCTACCGTGGGCCGCGGTGCCTTTCGGGAGCAAGGGGCCGACCACACACCGGCAGAGCGCGCGCCCACCGGGGCGCTGACCACCGATGATTGTGGACTGATCGCTACACTACAAGGGGGTTGGTCATGGTCTGGAAAGCCAGAGATGTGCACGAACATTTTCGCGCCGTGGGCACCTGGGTGGATTGGCAGGGTAACACGTGCGATGGCTTTAAACATGGCGCTCCAGAGACAGAACTCACCGGCATCGCCGTGGGTTGGCAGGCGCGGCAGGCGGCCCTGGAGGAAGCTTGGGCCAAGGGCTGCAACCTGTTCATCACCCACGAGCCAACGTTTTACAGCCATCTGGAGGACGACGCCACCTGGCGCGCCAGCGCGCCGGCCCAGCGCAAGCTGGCCTTGCTGGAGCGCACGGGGATGGTGATCTATCGTTGCCACGATGTGTGGGATAGCTTTCCCCGCTGGGGCATCCTCGATTCCTGGAGCGAGTTCCTGGGGTTGGGCCAGCCGGTGGCCACCGCCCGCTACTATAACCTGCACCAGGTGCCCTCGACCACCGTTTGGGAGTTGGTGCGGCGCATCGCCAGCCGGGTCGCCACCTTGGGCGAGCAAGGGGTGCAACTTCTGGGCCAAAAGTGGTGGATGGTCAACCGCCTGGCCGTGGGCACGGGGGCCATCACCGACGTGCGCCGCATGGTAGAGCTGGGGGCCGATGCCATCTTGGCCACCGACGACGGCATCCGCTTCTGGCGCGATGGCGCCTGGCTGGCCGACCTGGAGGTGCCGCTGATCGTGGTGAACCACATGGCGGCGGAGGTGCCCGGCCTGCGCAACCTGGTCGAATATCTGCGGCAACAGTTCCCTGGCCTGCCGGTGGAGTATATCGGCCCCGCCGGCTCGTACGAGATGTTCGCCACCGAGCGCGCCCGGGAATCCACGATCCGCATGCGCCGCGACGATCTGGAGAACCTGCCCCCCTTGACGCTGCCGGAGGGCTACATCTGCCGCCCCATGGCCGCCGACGAAGCATGGGCCTATTTACAGGTGATGAACCGCTCCAACTATGCCAACGAGATCGGGTACGAGTGGTTCGAGAATACCTTCGCCAAGGATCCCGACTATGATCCGAGCTATTTGCAGATCATCTGGAAGGGCAAACAACCGGTGGCCGCTGCGGGGGCTTGGCATCGGGAGGTCGCGGGCGAGCGTTGGGGTATGGTGCATTGGGTGGGCGCCGACGAAGCCGAGCGGGGCAAGGGGTTGGGCAAGGCCGTGGTGGTGGCAGTGTTGCACCGGTTGCGGGAGCGGGGGTTCCGCCGGGCCTTTTTGGATACCCAAGCCTGGCGCATGCCCGCCATCGCCACCTATCTGAGCTTGGGCTTTCGCCCCTGGCCCACCGAGACCGCTCCCCAGGCCCTGTGGGACCGGATCTTGGCCGATTTGGAGCTGTGGCGTCGGCAGGCCAAGGGCAAACAGGAAGCCCTCCAGGCAAACCCTACCACCTGAAGCCGGGCAGATAGTCTCGCGTCGCCTCCAACATGGCGGTGAACATCTCCCAGGCCTTGTCCAGGGGCAGCGTGGTGAGCGGATCGCTGAACACCGCCTGGAAGGCCAGGTCGGCATCTCGGGCCAACGCCGCCTCCACGATGAGCTCCTGGTTGCGCACGTGGGGCTCCACCAGGTTCAACACCCCCGCCGGGAGCGACCCTGCCACCAAGGGCCGCACGCTATCGCGGGAGAAATAGGCGTTGGTCTCCACCACGGCGCCCAAGGGGAGATTGGGGATCTGGCCTTGATTGGGCAGGTTGCAGTTGGTCATCATGTTGCCCAAACCCAAGAGGGCGCACATCTGCTCCACCCCCTCCTCGCTGGAATGGTGCAGCACAAAGGGCTCCTGACCGGCCATGAGGGCCCGGGTGCGGGCCGGGGCCTCGGCCCAGCGGGCGTAGCGGTAGCTTATGGGGGTGAGCAAAAAGCCCCAGCGATAGATGGTCTCCTCATCGCGCAAAAAGCCGGGCACGAACTCGGCCAAGTGGCGGTCGCCGGCGCAGGGCAACAACCCGTAGCGCTGCAAGAGCGCGAACTTGACCTGGTGGGCGCAGGCAAAATAGCTCCCCCAACCCAGCACTTCTTCCTTGGTATAGGGGCGCAACACGCCCTCTTGGGCGATATGGTGGCGCGCCAGCGCCAGCAGATCGTGCCCCTTGTACTGGGCGCGATCGATCCAGGTAAAATGGTTGATGCCCAACACATTGACCTCGATCTCCTGGCGCGCCGGGCGGGGCACGCCCAGGTATTTGGCCACCAGGTCGGCCAAGAGATCCTGGGTGCCGAAAACCTCATGGCAGCAGCCAAAGGCCTTGATCTGGGGATAGACCCGGTACAGGGCACGGGTGCAGATAGTCATGGGGTTGGTATAGTTGATCACCCAGGCCTGGGGGCAGAGCTCGGCGATTTTCTGGGCAAACCCCTCATAGATCAGGACGGCCCGCAGCCCGCGCACCAACCCCGGCGCGCCGATGGTATCGCCCACGGGGTAGAGCAGGCCATAGCGCGCGGGGATGGCCAGATCGGCCTCCATGGCCTCCAGGGGGCCGGGCTGGATGGAACAGACCACGAAATCGGCCCCGCGCAGCGCCTCCTCGATGGTGGGCACGGCCCGGTAGCGCCAGGAGGCGACGACGCCCGGCTGGGACTGGATCCAGTGGCCCAGTTGGGCATTGAGTTGGGCCGCCTCAAGGTTAATATCGTACAGGCACACCTCGCCGCCCAGGCGCGGGCAAAGGGCCAGGTCTTGCATCAGGATGCGCGCCCAGCCTCGGCTGCCGCCGCCCAGATAGGCAATCTTGAGCTGCAGGGGGTTCTTCTCCGCGGATACATCGGTGGTCATCGTCTGCTCCTTGAAAATATAGTGATTTCGGCTCTCGGCTTTTCCGGAGATCAAAAGGGATACTCGGCCAACTCCGCCAGGGTGGCCACCACCACGTCGGCCTGGGCCAGCTTCTCCGCCGGATGGGTGGTGGTGACGGCGACACAGCGCATGCCGGCGCGCTTGGCCGCCTCCACGCCCACGATGCCGTCCTCGATGACCAGGCTGGTGGCCGGCGTGGCGCCCAAGGCCGCGGCGGCCTGCAAAAAGATGGCCGGATCGGGCTTGCTGCGGGGCAAGAAGGCGCCCGAGATCAGGGCATCGAAATAGTTCCCGATCCCCAGCTCGGCGACCAGGGCCACGATGTTGGCCATCTCTCCCGAAGAGGCCACCGCCTGGCGATAGCCTCGCCTGCGCCCCCGCTCCAGCCACTCGCGCACCCCCGGCAACAGGCGCACATGGCCGCGCACCTTCTGCCGAAAGAGTTCCTCTTTGCGCGCTCCCAGCTCGGCGAGCAAGGCCTCCGGCGTCTCCTCGCCCAGCCAGCGCCTGAGGATGGCCGGATTGGCCATGCCAAAGGTTTCCTCGAACTGTTCGCGGGTGATGGAGCGGCCCCGCTCGGCCAAGAGGGCGCGCCAGGCCAGGAAATGGGCCTCGCCGCTATCCACCAACACGCCATCCATATCCCAAATGATCGCCTCGATCGTGGCCATGGCGCCCCTCACAACCATTGCTGTAAAAAGGCCACGATGGCGGCGCGTCCGTGGGCCGTCTCGAAATGGCCGGTGTCGTAGCGCAAGAGCCGCCATCTTTCGGGTACGCCGTGGGCCGCGTAAACCTGTTTGAGGGCGGCGTCGATCTTGTCCAGGCCGGCGGGGGGCGTCAGCCGGTCATAGTTGCCGGCCAGGGCCAGATGTGCCCGCGGCGCGATGAGGGCGTTGATCTGCGCCGTGTCAAAGTACTTGAGCAGGCCGGGCACGAAATAGTAGATGCCGTGGCCATCCAGGGCACGGGTAGCGATGAGCTCGTGAAAATCGGTCAGGCAGCAAATATCCACACAGACCTTGATGCGCTCGTCCAGCGCCGCCAGCCACCAGGCCATGGTGCTGCCCATGGAGATGCCCAACGTGGCCAGGCGCTGCGGATCCACCTCCGGGCGGCCGGCCAGATAATCCAGGGCGCGGAGGCTATCATAGACCATCATTCCCCACAGCACCCGGCCCTGCCAGAGCATCTCCTTAAAGAGTTCGGTCTCGGTGCGGCCCCGTCGTTCGCCAAAATTCCAGGCGTCGATGCACAGGGCGCAATAGCCCAAGTCGGTGAGTTGTTTGGCATAGGGCGGAGCCTGCAGGGCCTCGCGGCCAAGGATAAACTCCTGTTTGCCGATCTGCCATTGGCTGCCGTGGGCGTGGTTGTAGAGCACGCCCGGCGCCCCGCGCACCTCCCCTTTGGGCCGGGCCAAATAAGCGGGCACCGGCTCGATGCCGTTCAGATCCAGATGTAACGTCTCCAGCACATAACCATCGCGCTCCTCCACGCGCACCAGCTCCGCCGAGATGGGACGGTTGCGCTCCGGCAGATCGCCCAACAACCCGTAGAGCTCTTGGCGACGCGCCACAGGATCGTAAGCCATGGGATCACCTCCAATTGTGCAGCGCATAGTGCCTCGCGGCCGGGCCCAGTATAACCAAAGAGCCTGAAGGCCACAAATTGCCAGGCTTGGCCCGGCCGATTATACTCTGCCCGTGAAGCTTGACCATAGACCGCTCGTCCCCCTCATCTGTCTCCTTCTGGGCCTGGCCCTGGCCGGTTGCGCCGAGGTCTGGACCACGGCCGTGCCCTCGCCGGCCCCCGGCGGCGCCGAGGCCGGGCGCGACGGCGCCCCTGTTCAGAGCGCGCCCCTGCTCCAAGGGCCAACGCGGGAGGGGATCCTCCAGGCGGATGCTCCTACGCCCACGCCGATGCCCCTTGCCCCTTTGGTGGTGAAGGACGTCCCCCTCCAATGGTGGACCGACCCGAACGACATCACCGGCCTTCTTTTGCAGGGGGAGTTCCTCTGGGCTGTGGCCGGCGGCGTGGTCCGCTGGCGCGTGGATACGGGGGAGGCGCGCGTCTTTGGCCTTGGGGAGGGCCTCGCCTCCCACGCCGTGCGGGGCATCGCCCAGGACGCCCAGGGACACATCTGGGTGGGCTACAGCGACCATGGCGGCTGGAGCGTCTACGATGGGGAGCGCTGGCGCACATACGCAAGCCGTGAAGAGGCGGTGAAGGCGCACTATGCGGCCCTCAAGGAGATGCCAGGGGAGCCCCGCCTTTGGAGCGCCCGTCCGGGCAGCGCGTGGGTGTGGCTGCCCACGGCCGATGGCCGTGTCGCCGCGTACGACGGCAAGAGTTGGCATTATTACGGCGAGGAAGAAGGGGTGCGCCCCGGTGTTTGGCTGGTGGCCCTCTCCGCCCAAGGGCGGGTGTGGGCAGTGGGCGAGGGCCTCAGCACCACCATGGAGGGGCAACGGCGCTGGGAGGGCTATCCCTTTTTCCTGGATATCGCCGAGGGCGGGCGGATCACCTCCCTGGCCGTGGATGCCCAAGGCATGGCCTGGGTGACCTTCATCGGCCCGCCCGGTGCCCCAGGCGGCCTCGCCCGGTTCGACCCGGAGACCAAACGCTGGAGCCGCTATAGCCAGGATTTGAACCCCGCCCTGCCGGCCCAAGTGTATGGCTTGGCTTTGGGGACGGAGGGCACGCTCTGGCTCTGCGGCCAGGGAGGCCTCGCCTGGCAGCGCCTCGGTGAGCCGTGGCGCGCGCTTCCGTGGAAGGGGCTTACCGTCCAGTGTTTCCTGCAAGATGGGATGAGGCGTTTCTGGCTGGGCACAGACCGGGGTCTTCAGCTGGCAGAGCCCCAGGCCCAGGAGCCCCGTGGCCCTTGGGCGCTCCCCGCGTCCCTTTGGGGGAACGAGATTCGGGCCCTGGCCTTGGATGGGCGAGGCACCCTGTGGATCGGCACCCCCCGTGGCCTTGTTCATGCCCAACCCTCCGGCGAGACAAGCCTGGCCCTGGCCGTGGGCGTGGAACACCTGGTCCTCGGCCCGCAAGGCCAGCTCTGGGCGGCCACGGAGGACGGCCTGTACCGGATGCGGCCCGATGGCCCGCCGGAGCGCTTGGACCCCCGCAAGTTTGTGGCCCTCGCCGGCGATGCCTCCGGCGCGCTATGGGCCTGCACCGCCGAGGGGGAGCTTGGCCGGTGGGCGGGGGGCGTTTGGCAGCCGCTGGTCAACATGCTGGAGCTGGCCAAGGCGCTGCCGACGGATCTCGCCCTCGGTGCCGGGGGCACCCTCTGGCTAGCCCTGCCCCGAGGCGTGGGCCGCTTGACGCCCCAAGGCGAGCTTACCCTGGAAACCACCAAGGATGGCCTGCCCGTCTCTGAGGTGCGGGCGCTGGCCTTGGCCACCGATGGCACCCTCTGGGCCGCCACACCCCGTGGGCTGGTGCGCCGCCAGCCCAGCGGCCAATGGATCCTGCTGACGGTGACCAGCACCGAAGGGGGATTGCGCTCCATGGATGTGAGGGATCTTGTGCTGGACGCGGAGGGCACGCTGTGGGTCGCCACGGCGGCGGGGATCTCGGCGCGCACCGTGAAGGCAGATTGGTCCTATTACGATCTCCCCGGCGCGCGCTGCCTTTTGCCAGAGGCCACCGGTGGCGTTTGGGTGGGCACCCAA
>DAOTZU010000049.1:0-4179 GCA_034433995.1 Anaerolineae bacterium | reverse complement strand
CCCTCTGGGCCAGGGCGTCGCGCATGGCCAGGGCGATGGCCTTGATTTCTCGCATGCGTGCCACGGTATCCCCCTCCCGCTCGATGTAGCGGCGCAGCATGGCCCAGTTGGTCAACGCCGAGGAATGGGGGATGCCGGTGTAAGAGACGATGAGCCGCTGGTTCAGGGCGGCGATCAGCGCGTCATCCGGGGAGAGGGATTCGAGCTGCCAGCCGTCCACGTCGAACCAGATGGCGCACACGCCGCCATAGAGGGGCGGGAAATAGTCTTGCTTGCCGGTGGGGATGCCGATCACCTGGGCCTCGATGTTGGCTCCCAGGTCAATGATCCGCCCAAAATCCCCCTCGCGCCCGGTGAGGCGGCAGAGGGCGCTGGAGAGGGCCATGAGGAGGGCCGAGGATGCCCCCAGTCCCGAACCCGTCGGCGCCTGGCTGTGGATGACGATCTCCAGCCCCATTGGCGGCCGGTAATAGTGCAGGGCGCGCTTGACCAGGTCCAGCGGCCCGCCCAAGGTCATCTCCGCCAGGCTGGGGATCTCCTCCGCCAGGGCCAGGTCCTGGGAGCGCACCAGGATGCGCGCGTCCTCGCGGGTGCGGAGGCGCACCTGGGCGTGGATGTTGATGGCGGCGTTGACCGTCAGCCCGCCGCCCTCGAAAAGATAGAGGGGATAGACATCCAGCGTGCCGCCGGCGAGATCAATGCGGGTGGGGACGGTGGCTGTGATTTGCATGGGTGTTTCTCCTTTGGGCCTCGTGCCCGGCGCGGCTTTCTCGCTTGACGGAGCGGCCGAGCGTGCTAGCATGGTTCCGTACGGGCGCAGGTTCACTGCCTGGTCACGGCCAGTTCCACCCAAGCCTGCAGCGATTGCCCCGGCGCCAAGATGGTGAGATGGGCCGCCTCTTGCAGGCCACGGGCGTAAAGGTTGTGGGCATCGGTGGAGCAGGATTGGTTCTCCAGGCAGAAATAGTCCCTCCCTTGGGGCGTGTAGACCACGCTGTGGGTGAACAGCTCGGACGCGGTGAGGGTGATTTTTGTACCCAGGTGATCATAATAGATGACCTGGGGTTGGGCCGGCTCCAGGCCCCAGAAGACGTCATCCAGGTTGAGGTGCGTCAGGGGGGTGGGCTGACGCAGATCCGCCGGCCCCTGGGCCAGCTCCAACAGCCGGCCGGTGGGCAAAAGCTCCACCGCCTCCATCCAGCGCTTGGCCGGCACCTGAATGCGCACCTGTTCCCGCGGGCCGATGATGCGAAAATAGGGATGGATGGCCAGGCCAAAGGGCAAAAGTTCGCGCTCGTCTTCGTTGCGCACAGTAAAGAGCAAGCGCACGGCGCCGGGCCGCAGGAGGTAGGTCAGCTCCAAGGTGTTGCGGATGGGGAACAGCTCGTAGGGGGCGCTGCCGGGCGCCATGGTGTAGCGGGCGGTGATGGTGAGGCCCTGGGGGGTCACGGCGGGCTCGCCGCAGGCCCAAGGGAGCTCGCGCACCAGGCCGTGGATAAAATTGCGCCCCATGTTGGGCGGAAAACGAAAGACGCGCCCGCCGAAGGTGAACACGCCATCGCGGACGCGGTTGGGCGTGGGGTAGAGGATGGGTGTGCCCAGGATCTTGCCGCTGGCGCGATCCACGTCCACCAAGTATTCCGTCTCGCCCACGGCCAGGCCAAGGAGATTGACGCCCACCTCCGGCGCGAACTGGGCCATGGTCCTTTCGCCGCTGGCGGGATCGGTGGCGCTGAGCTGGATGACGCGCCAGCCGGTGAGGGGATGGCGGGTGTAGGCGCAGGTATAGTTGGTCATGGGAGGTTCCTCCGTAAGCATCGCATGTGTGTGGCCCCAATTATACGACAAAAGGGGCGCCAAATGAAGCCCCACCGGCGCTCCAATGGGGTGGCCTGGGGCAGACGGGGAAACACGGAGCACGCGGAAGGCCGGAATTGTAGCTTAGGGCCTTGTGCCCGTGGGGTACGCCCAGCTACGCCCACGAGGGGCTAGGCCACGGTTTCTTGGGCCGCGCCCACCGGGGGCTGGGCTACGGTGATCTTGCCATGCCCACGAGGGGCCGGGTTGCCCGCCCGCAGAGGGTTGCTTTATAATGATGACCAGCGTTTCCCAAACCAGGTATGGAGGTTGCACATGTCGGCTACATCGCTTCCCCCGCTCAAGATCCGCGATGTGAAGGTGATCCTCACCGCACCCAACGGCATCCGCCTGGTGGTGGTGAAGGTGCTCACCGACGAGCCGGAGCTCTATGGCCTCGGCTGCGCCACCTTCACCCAGCGGCCCCTGGCCGTGGCCACCGCCATCGAGCAGTACCTCAAGCCCTTCGTCATCGGGCGCGACGTGGACCGCATCGAGGACATCTACCAGGCGGCCTATGTCAGCTCCTATTGGCGCAGCGGCCCCGTGCTGAATAACGCCCTCAGCGGGATTGACCAGGCCCTGTGGGATATCAAGGGCAAGCGGGCCAACATGCCCCTCTACCAGTTGTTCGGCGGCAAGTGCCGCGAGGCGGTGCCCCTCTACACCCACGCCAGCGGCAACGATTTCGCCGAGGTGGAGGAATCGGCCCGGCGGTTGATGGAGCAGGGCTTTCGCTATGTGCGGGTGCAGGTGGGCATCCCCGGCCTCACCACTTATGGCAGTAGGGGGCTGGAGGTGATGAAGGCGTTGAACATCCACCAGCGGGGCACCTGGGAGCCCACCCCCTATGTGCGCACCGTGCCCAAATTGCTGGAATATCTCCGGGTCAAGCTGGGCGACGAGGTGGAGCTGTTGCACGACGTCCACGAGCGCATCCCGCCCATCCAGGGCGTTTGGCTGGCCAAGGCGGTGGAGCCCTATCGCCTCTTTTTCCTGGAGGATCTCTTGGCGCCGGAGGATATCGAGTATTTTCGCATGGTGCGCCAGCAATGCGCCACGCCCTTGGCCATGGGGGAGCTGTTCGTCAACCAGGCCGAGTACGTGCCCCTCATCCGCGACCGGCTCATCGATTTCATCCGCGTGCACATCTCCGATATCGGCGGGCTGAGCATGGCCCGCAAGCTGGCCGCCTTTTGCGAGTTCATGGGCGTGCGCACGGCCTGGCATGGGCCGGGGGATGTCTCGCCGGTGGGCCACGCTGCCAATATGCATCTGGACCTGGCCGTGCCCAATTTCGGCATCCAGGAGCTCTCCCTCTTTCCGCCCGAGACGCAGGAGGTCTTTCCCGGTTGCCCCGAGGTGCGCGACGGCCATATGTGGTGCAATGAAAAGCCCGGCCTGGGGGTGGATATTGATGAGGCATTGGCGGCAAAATACCCCTTCCCGCCGCACCCGTATAACGGTGCCTGGGCCGAGATCCGCCGGCTGGATGGGACGGTGGTCAAGCCGTAGGGCGGGGGATGGCGGGGGCGACGTCTTGGGGCGCGCCGTCGGTCGGAGGGCGCCGTCGTGGGACACGCCGTCGGTTGGAAACCGACGGCTGGGGTTGGGAAACCCGCTACGCGGGTTTTTTTGTGGGGAGACGGTGGATTCGATCCACCGTCCTGGGCGTGGGCGGGGCGGCCGGGTGTGGGGGCGCGCCATCGGTCGGGGTGCGCCGTCGTGGGACACGCCGTCGGTTGGAAACCGACGGCTGGGGATGGGAAACCCGCTATGCGGGTTTTCTGTGGGGAGGCGGTGGATTGGATCCACCGCCGGGTGGGCGCCGCGGGCGGGGGCGGTGGTGGCGGTCGGGGTCGCCGTCGGTTGGAAACCGACGGCTGGGGATGGGAAACCCGCTACGCGGGGTTTTTGTGGGGAGGCGGTGGATTGCATCCACCGTCTTGGGCGTGGGCGGGGCGGCCCGACGATTCCGTTACGATGGGGGGCGCGTTGGGAGATCAAGCCCCGAGGCGCTGAGCTTGGCGCGCACAAATTGGCGCACGGCCTGGGCGATGGCGACGCTTTCCTGGGCTTCCTCCGGGGTGGGCAGGTAGAAATCGTCGGCGTAGCGAATTTCCACCCCATAGATGGTCAACGTGTCCGCGCCCAAAGCGTAGAGGGTGTCAAAGGTCGGGTCGAGCTCTTTTCCAATGCATGAGGATGGCCACGCCGGTGCGCTCGGTTTTTTGGATATCGAAGGGGCTGGGGATGGCCGTTTTACTGCTCTTGCTCATGTTCCCTCAGTACCTGGTTGACGATGCGCCGGGCGATCTCAAA
>DAOTZU010000048.1:0-4504 GCA_034433995.1 Anaerolineae bacterium | reverse complement strand
GGCGGCCGCGGCCGCCGGGCGACTGCTGGGCGGGAAGATCAAGGGGCTGCCGGTGCGCCAGGTGTTGGTGGAGCGGGCACTGGCCATCGCCCAAGAGTTCTATTTGGGGCTCACCCTGGACCGCCGGGCGCAGCGGATGGCGCTCATGGCCTCGGCCGCCGGCGGGGTGGATATCGAAGAGACGGCCCGCACCCAACCGGAGCGCATCTATACCCAACTCCTCGATCCCTTCCTGGGGCCACAGCCCTATCAGGCCCTCGGCGCGGCCAAGGCGCTGGGGTTGCCCCGCGCCCTCTGGCCCGCCTTCTCTGCCCTTGTCCAGGGGCTGTATCGCGCCGCGGCAACCCATGAGGCCACCTTGGCCGAGATCAACCCGCTGGTCTTGACCCAAGCCGAGGAACTGTGCGCCGCCGACGCCAAGATGATCGTGGATGATAACGCCCTCTTGCGCCATCCCGAGATGGCCGCCTGGCGGAACGCCGAGGAGGAGACGCCCGCCGAACGGCAAGCGCGAGAGGCGGGGCTGCATTATATCAAACTGGAGGGGAACATCGGCTGCCTGGTCAACGGCGCCGGGCTGGCCATGGCTACCATGGACCTGATCAAGCTCTATGGCGGCGAGCCGGCGAATTTCCTGGATATCGGCGGCGGCGCCCGGGCCGAGCGGGTGGCGG
This sequence comes from Anaerolineae bacterium, assembly GCA_034433995.1. Classification (GTDB taxonomy): domain Bacteria; phylum Chloroflexota; class Anaerolineae; order UBA1429; family UBA1429; genus DAOTZU01. The sequence continues at coordinate 3,830 of DAOTZU010000048.1, read as the reverse complement.
CGGCCCTGGGGCTGATCCTGGCCGAGCCCCAGGTGGAGGCGGTGTTGGTGAATATCTTTGGCGGCATCACCCGCTGCGACGAGGTAGCGCGGGGCATCTTGGGCGCCCTGGAGCAGGCGACACGCCGGGTGCCGTTGATCATCCGCTTGGTGGGCACCAACGAGGAGGAGGGGAGGAGCCTCTTGCAGGGCGCCGGTTTGCGCGTGGCCCCCACCTTGGCCCAGGCCGCACAATGGGCCGTGGCCAGCGCCCACGAAGGAGGCATGGCATGAGCATCCTGGTGGGGCCGGAGACGCGGCTGCTGGTGCAGGGGATCACCGGACGCGAGGGTTCCTTCCACACCCAACAGATGGTGGCTTACGGCACACGCATCGTGGCCGGCGTCACGCCGGGCAAGGGTGGCGAGAGCGTCGCCGGGGTGCCCGTGTTCGATACCGTGGCCGAGGCCGTGGCCGCCACAGGGGCCAACACCTCCATCGTCTATGTGCCCCCGGCCCGCGCCGCCGAGGCCATCCTGGAGGCCGCCGACGCGGGGATCGGGTTGATCGTCTGCATCACCGAGGGGATCCCCGTCTGGGATATGTTGCGGGTGCTGCGCGCCTTGCAAGGCCGGCCTGTGCGCCTGGTGGGGCCCAATTGTCCCGGCATCATCACCCCCGGAGTGGCCAAGGTGGGCATCATGCCCGGCCACATCCACGCGCCAGGGACGGTGGGCGTGGTCTCGCGCAGCGGCACGTTGACCTACGAGGTCGTCTGGGCGCTGACCCAGGCCGGCCTGGGCCAATCCACAGCCGTGGGCATCGGCGGCGATCCCCTGGTGGGCACCAATTTTGTGGATGTCCTGCGCCTCTTGGCGGCGGACCCCGCCACCCGCGCCGTGGCCCTCATCGGCGAGATCGGCGGCAGCGCCGAGGAGGAGGCCGCGGCCTACATCGCCAGTATGAACAAGCCGGTGGCCGCCTTTATCGCCGGGCGCACGGCGCCGCCCGACCGCCGCATGGGCCACGCCGGCGCCATCATCGCGGGCGGGGTGGGCACGGCGGCGGATAAGATGGCCCGGCTGCGCGAGGCCGGCGCCCTCATCGCCGAGACCCCGGCGCAAGTGGCCCCCCTGCTTGCCGAGAGGTTGGGCCCAGACCATGTTTGAACGCGCCCGAGCCTTTCTCTTTGATTTCGACGGCACCCTCATCCAGCAGCGCATTGATTTTGACCTGATGCGCCGCCAGGCTTTGGAGGTGGTGGCCCGCTACGGGCTGCCCACCGAGCCCCTGCGCAAAATGTACGTCTTGGAGATGATAGACCTGGTGCAGGCCCAGCTCGCTGCTCAGGAGCCCGCCCGCGGACGCACCTTCTACGCCGAGGTTCAACAGGTCATCACCGCCCTGGAGCTGGAGGCCGCCGAGGGCGCCAAAGCCTTCCCCGGCGTGCCCGAATTCCTGCGCACGCTGCGGGAACGGGGACTGGCGGTGGGGATCGTCACCCGCAACTGCCGCGCAGCGGTGGAGCGGGTCTTGCAGCACAATCATTTGCCCTACGATGTGCTCCTCACCCGCGACGACGTGGCCCAGGTCAAGCCCGACCCGCGCCATCTCGCCGCAGCGCTGGAGATCCTGGGCATCCCCGCCCCCCAAAGCGTGATGTGTGGCGACCACCCCATGGATGTGCTGGCCGGCCAGCGCATCGGCGCCATGACGGTGGGGGTGCTGCCGGCCGGTAAACCTGCCGACTATTTCGCCGAGGTGCGGCCGGATCTGGTGGTCGCCAGCGTCACGGAAATCCTCGACCACTGGTGATCGACGCCCCAACACCCCAGTGGCCCATGGTGGCCGCTGGGCGCTTGAGGAGGTGAGACATGCCGGATCATCCACAGCTTGCTTGGCAATTGGCGAGCGCCACAGCCCTGCCGCGAGGCGCTATCAGCCGACGTCTCTACTTTTTCGCCGCAGCGCTCCCGGAAGGTGCGCGGAACATTTGGCCGGTGTATGCGCCGGTGAACAAACTGGGGATCGTGCTGGAGGCGAACGTCCCCTGGGAAGAATGGGTCTCTGCCTTCTGCGGGACCGTGCTCCAACTGGACGACGGGCGTTACCGTCTGTATTACACCAGCGGCCTGGGGCGCAGCATGGGCATGGCGGTAGCCGAATCGAGGGATGGCCTCCACTGGGAAAGGTTGCCTCTCGACCAGGAGAGGGCGAACGGGGTGCCCACCAACCGGCTGGTGTTGACGGGGGTGCCCCCGCGGCAGGATCAGGTGGGTCAACCCCAGGTGCTGCGCCTGCCGGATGGGCGATGGCGCATGTACTATTGGCATCACCAGCACGGTTGGGGCCGGGTGCCGTATCTGTACACCGTGGCCGAGAGCCAGGATGGGCTGCGCTGGCATGTGCCGGATTACGGTCGCCCGGTGTTGAATGCCCATTGGCTTGGCGACCAAGCTGCCCTATCCGAGGAGCAACGGCTGGCCGAGAAAGCCCGGCGGACCAACGACGCCAACTATGTCTATTGCAACCCCCATCTGCGCTGCTTTGAGCAATTCTCCCAATGGTTTCTGGACGCCATCCCCGAACGGCGTGTGGCGGAGGACAATTGTCCCGATTTCAACCGCATGATCCAACGCCGGGTGAGCGCCGACGGGCTGGCCTGGAGCGGGCCGGAATTGGTCATCCAGGCAGACGCCCGGGATCCTTGGGATCAGCAGTTTTATCACTTGGCCGTTCAATATCACGAGGATTGGCTCATCGGCTCCCTCGGACACTACCGGGTGGAGAACGCCCAGCAGACGATGGATTTGGAGCTGGTCTTCAGCCGCGATGGGCGCCATTGGGAGCGCCCTCTGCGCGGTGGGTTCATCCCACGCGACCCCGGCGGGCGCGACGCCGAGGGGATCTATCCTCCCAACGCCTGGATTGACCGGGGTGACCACTGGTTATGCCTGTACACGGCCACGGCGCATAAACACAACCGTTACGCGGATGCGAGCCTGCCCTCCACCTGCATCATGGCGGCAACCTGGCCCAAACACCGCCTCCTGGGCCTGCAGGCCGGGCGGGTGCCGGGCGGGTTCCTCACACCGGTCTTTTTCGCGCAGGCGAGCGAGATACGGGTGGATGCCGCAGTGCGCGGTTGGCTCCGCGCCGAACTGTGCGATGCCTGGGGACGCAAGCGCGCTGGCTACCACTTGGAAGATTGCATCCCGATCCACGGCGATGACCCGGCCCATCTCCTCCGCTGGCGCGGCCAGGACACCGCCGGCTGGCAGCATGACCCGGTGCGCCTTCGGCTCGAGTTCGCCGATGCGGAGGTTTACAGCATAGCCTTCTGAGCGCAGGCCAAAGCCGGAAAGGAGACAAGATGGCTCTGGAAAGTGATTGGCGTGACGCCAGAAACGGCCGGCCCATCCCTGTGGAGCACTATGCCGACCAGCCCTACATCGTCCAGACCGACGACGGCGCTTGGCTCTGCATTGTCACCACCGGCGGAGGCCGCGAGGGGGAGGCCGGCCAACACGTGGTCACCCTGCGCAGCACCGATCGGGGCGAGACCTGGTCGGCGCCGGTGGCCCTGGAGCCGGCCGAGGGGCCGGAGGCCTCTTACGCCGTGCTCCTCAAGGTGCCCGGCGGGCGCATCTATGCCTTTTACAACCACAATACCGATAATATCCGCCAGATCAAGGCGGAGAAATGCCCCTGGTTCCCCGAAGGCATCTGCCGGCGGGTGGATTCTCTGGGACATTTTGTTTATAAGTATTCCGACGATCACGGGCGCACCTGGTCGGCCCGGCGTTACGAGATCCCCCAAAGGCTGATGGCCATAGATCGCGAGAACCCCTA
>DAOTZU010000047.1:0-10312 GCA_034433995.1 Anaerolineae bacterium | reverse complement strand
TCATCCTAAATCCGCCTGGGTGATGCTACCACCTGGGCCACAAATCAGGAAGCTTTGCACGCGCCGGTTCAATTGAATTACGGCCAGATTATATCACAGCCCAAGAACAAAGTCAAGGGCTTTTTTGCGTTTTTGCATAGATGTGCAAAATTAGAATGACCGACCCGTGTCATCCGCGATTGTGGGGGCGCTGGAGGTGTTCTGGGCGTGTCTATCGAGCCCATGCAGCCTTGAGCTTCTAGCCAGCGTTGCGAGCTGGTTTGCATTGTAGCGGCGCTTTACGCGCCTTGCATCTCAGCAGACAAGGGGCGAGGCAAGTTTATCTTGCCTCGCCCCTATGTTTAGGAGGAGCCGATAGGGGGATCAGAGCACATACATCTCGCAGATGCGCCGGAAATGAAAGCCATAGATGGCAAAGGTGATGGCATCGGGGAAGAGATGGGGCCGGCGCAACAAGGTCCAGAGGACCAGCTTCCAATATTCCCAGCGCTCTTGGCCGCGGATGCCCAAGACTACGATGGAGCGCAAAAAGGCGGCGAAATAATCCCAGCTCAATGGACCACGGGCCAGCTTGGGCCGGCGGTACTCCCGCAGGAAGGTGCGCACCCGTTCATAGTAGGCCCGCGGCGAGTAGATGTGGCTCAGGATTTGCCGATACCCGGCGCGGAGTTTTTCCAGGTCCATTTTGGGCACAAAGTTGGTGGTGGCGTCGGTGTTGTTGCCGGAGAAGGCGTCGCGCAGGCGCCCCTCTTTCTTCAGGCGCTCGTAGAGGCGGGTGCCATAGGGTGCCTGAAGCAGCCCCACCATGGCCGTGACGATGCCGCTCTTTTGGATGAACTCGATCTGACGCTGAAAGATGGAGGGGGTGTCGCTATCGAAGCCGACGATGAATCCCCCCTGCACCTGAAGCCCGGCCCGCTGGAGCGTTTTGACCGCGGCGACGAGATCGCGCCCCTTGTTCTGGAACTTGTTGCATTCGGTCAAGCTTTGCTCGTCGGGGGTCTCGATGCCCACAAAGACGGTGTCGAACCCCGCTTGCACCATGAGCTCGGTCAGTTCAGGATCGTCGGCCAGGTCAATGGAGACCTCCGTCTGGAAGCCAAAGCCCCGTTTGCCTTGGCGCCAGGCGATCAGCGCCGGCAGGATCTCGCTCTTGAGCTCCCGGCGGTTGCCGATGAAATTATCGTCCACGAAAAAGACGCCTCGGCGCCAGCCCAGCTTGTACAGGCCGTCCAGCTCGGCGATGATCTGCGCGGCGCTCTTGGTGCGCGGGCGGCGGCCGAACATGGCGGTGATGTTGCAGAACTCGCAGTTGAAGGGGCAGCCCCGCGAATATTGCACACACATGGAGGAATAATGGCGCATGTCCACCAGTTCCCACAGGGGTGTGGGCGAAAGGTGCATATCGGCGTGCTCGGTGGAGGTGTAAAGACGCTGGGGATGGCCCTCGGCCAAGTCCTTCAGGAAGGGGGGCAAGGTCACCTCGGCCTCGTTGAGCACGAAATGGTCCACCTCGGGGAAATCCTGGTACTCGCCCAGGAAGAGCGGCCCCCCGGCCACCACTTTGACGCCGGCTTCCTTGCAGCTGCGGATCACCTGGCGGGCCGAATCGCGTTGCACCACCATGGCGCTGAGAAAGACGTAATCGGCCCAGCGCAGATCGTGCTGGGTGAGTTGGGTGGTGTTCATATCCACCAGGCGCTTCTCCCACTCTTGGGGCAAGAGCGCTGCCACGGTGAGCAGACCCAAAGGCGGGAAGGAGGCCTTTTTCTGGATGAAGCGTAGGGCGTGTTTAAAGCTCCAAAAGGTGTCGGGGAATTCGGGATAGACCAGTAAGATGCGCATAGAGTTTCTCCTGTAACTTGCAATTTTCGGCCCTCAGCTGTTGCTTGGATCCAGGGCGCTGGGCCGATGGGAGCGCGGTTTGGCAGTAAGCTCGGTATGCTCAACCACCGTATAGGACACCGTGGGTGGCCACAAGGTTGCACAGATTTGCTCCTTGCCGTTTGACGGCTGCGTCCATCTGGCCTATAATAGCAGTGAAAATTGCATAGGATGTTGCTGGGGGAGCTCGGTTGCGGGCTGAGAGGATGGGTTACCCATCGACCCCCTGAACCTGATCTGGGTAATGCCAGCGCAGGGAAGCAAGGAAACGTTTTGAGGGCGTTTCGCGCCGCTGGCTATTCCCGCCGGCGGCGTTCTTTTTGCGGAGGAGATATGGGGGAGGAAAAGAGGTTCCATGTGGTGGTGGCGGCCAACGGCGATTATGGGCCGGCGGAGCGGCTCTTGCCCATCGTGGATGAGGCCGATTGTTTGATCGCGGCCGATGGCGGGGCGAACTGGTTGGCGCGCCACGGGCGTTGGCCCCAGGTGCTCATCGGCGACCTGGATTCTGTGGCGCCGGAGGTGCGCCAAGTGTTGGAGGAGGGGCCCTGCCGTGTGGTGCGCCACCGCCCCGATAAAGACGAGACCGATACCGAGCTGGCCCTGCGCGAGGCGGTGGCCATGGGCGCCGAACGCATCACCCTGCTGGGAGCGTTGGGCGGCAGGCTGGACCACACCCTGGCCAATATCTTGCTCTTGGCCATGCCGCAGCTTCAGGAGGCCGAGGTGGTCATCTATGATGGGCATGCCCGCATTTTCTTGTTGCGGGGCGAGGGGACGATCTGTGGCCAGGTGGGGGATACCGTCTCGCTGCTCCCCTTGGCGGGGGATGCCGAGGGGATCGTCACCGAGGGGTTGCGCTATCCGTTGCGCGGCGAGGCGCTGCGGTTTGGTCTGGCCCGGGGGGTGAGCAATGTGTTGGAGCAACCCTGCGCCAGCGTCAGCGTGGGCCGGGGGATGCTTTTGGTGGTGCACACTCCGGCGGAGGAGGATGCTGCATGATGGCCCAATTCCAGCCGCGCTACAACCCCTTTACGGCGCCGGCCCTGGCCGCCGGCTACGATGCCTGGTTCGAGACACCCTTGGGCCGGGTGGTGGACCGGCTGGAACGCGATCTGATCTTGCGCCTGGCCCGGCCGCGAGCGGGGGAACGGGCGCTGGATGTGGGCACGGGCACAGGGCATTATGCTTGCGAGCTGGCCCGGCGCGGTTTGCGGGTGGTTGGCTGCGATCCCTCGGCGGCCATGCTGGAGCAGGCCAAGGCCAAAGAGGCACCGGTGACCTGGCAAGAGGGCCGAGCCGAGGCCCTGCCCTTCGCCGATGGAACCTTTGACCTGGTGCTCGCGGTGACCACCCTCGAGTTCGTGGAGGACCCCCGGCGCGCCCTGGCGGAGATGGTCCGCGTGGCCGCGCCGGGCGGCCGGGTGGTGGTGGCCACCCTCAATGCGGCGAGTTCTTGGGGCCGGGCCTACCTGGCCGAGGCGCAACGCCAAGAGACCCCCTTCCGTTACGCCCGTTTCTTTACGCCGAGGGAGTTTCTCGCGCTTTTGCGCCCCTTTGGTCGGCCGCGGTGGAGCAGCGCCGTGTTCATCCCGCCTTCGGGCCGGGGCCTGGCGTGGGCCGATCTTCTGGAGGGCCTGGGCCGGACGTTTGCCCGTGGACGCGGCGCCTTGTTGGTGGGGAGGATTGAAAAATGACCGAGATCAGCGCTCAGCTCAGCCTGTATCCCTTGGGGCAGGAGGATCTTTTGCCGGCCATCCGCGCCGTCTGGTCGGCCTTGGAGCGGCGGGGGTTGCCCTATGAGGTGGGGAGCATGAGCACCCTCACCTGGGGCGATGACGCCACCCTCTTTGCCGCCCTGCGTGAGGCCTTTCTGGCCGCCGCGGAGCACGGCCCGGCGGTGTTGGTGGCCACCCTCAGCAACGCCTGCCCGGTGCCGCGGCGGATGGAGCAGGAGGATGAGGCCCATGCCTAGCTCCTCGCGCCACCGCCGCTGGCGCAACGGCCTGGCCCGCTATCTGCCGCCGGCCACGTTGATTCTGGCCTTGCTGGTCTTGTGGGAGCTGGCCACCCATGTATGGCAGATCGAGGCCTGGTTGTTGCCCTCTCCCGTGGCCATCGCCCGCGCCGCCCTGGCCGCGCGCCATCTATTGGGGCCCCACATCTGGCAGACGGCCCAAGAGACCTTTTGGGGCTTCCTGGCCGCTTTGGCTGTGGGGATCTCTTTGGGGTTGCTGATCGAGTTCTGGCCCTTGGCGCGGGATGCCCTCTATCCCTTGCTGGTCGTCTCGCAGACGGTGCCCACCATCGCCATCGCGCCGCTTCTGGTGATCTGGTTCGGCTATGGCATCTGGCCCAAGATCATCGTGGTGGGTTTGATCTGTTTCTTCCCCATCGTGGTGAGCACAGCCGATGGCCTGCGCGGCGCCGATCCGGAGCTGGTGGCGCTGCTGCGCACCATGGGCGCGAGCCAGCGGGACATCTTTCTCAAGGTGCGCCTCCCCGGCGCCATGCCGGCGGTGTTCTCTGGCATCAAGATCGCCATCACCTACAGCGTGGTGGGGGCCATCTTGGGCGAATGGGTGGGGGCCAGCCGAGGTTTGGGCGTGTTCATGCTGCGGGCGACCAACTCGTTCCGCACCGATTGGGTCTTTGCCAGCATCGCCATCACCGCCCTGCTGAGCATCGCCCTCTTTGGCCTCGTGGTGGGCATCGAGCGCCTCTCGCTGCGTTGGTATTACACCGCCGCCCGGGAGGAGCGGTGGGAGGAATTGTGATGGGTTGTGGAGGTGTCACATGAAAAACAGAACGGTGCGTTTGCTGTGGCTCATCGGCTTGGTGGGAGTGCTGGTCCTAGCAGGTTGCCGCAAGACCGGCGGTGGCTTGACCAAGGCCATTCTCTCCTTGGATTGGGTGCCCAACACCAACCATACCGGCTTTTACGTGGCTTTGGAGAAGGGCTGGTACAAGGAGCAGGGGATCGATCTGGAGATCCAGATCCCCTCGGACCCGGCCGCGGCGCTGAAACAGGTGGCGGCGGGCAACACCGAGTTCGGCGTCAGCTTTCAGGAGGAGGTGACCATCGCCCGGGCCAACGATATCCCGGTGGTCTCCATCGCCGCCATCATCCAGCACAACACCTCGGCCTTTGCCGCGCTGAAATCCTCCGGCATTCGGAGCGCCGCCGATTTCGAGAACAAGAAATACGCCTCCTACGGCTTGCCCATCGAGCGGCCGGTCTTGGAGGGGCTGATGCGTTGCGCCGGGGCCGACGTGAACAAGGTCGAGTTTGTGGATGTGGGCTTTGACGCCTTCCCCGCTCTGCTGGCCGGCCGGGTGGACCTGGCGTGGATCTTTATGGGGTGGGATGGTGTCCAGGCCCAGCTCAAAGGGGTGGAATTGGCCGTGGTGCCGCTGTATGGCAGTTGCGTGCCCGATTATTACACCCCGCTGATCATCGCCGGCGAAAAGACGCTCAAGACCAAAGGCGACTTGACCCGCCGGTTCCTGGCCGCCACGGCTCGGGGCTATACCTATGCCGCGCAACATCCCGAGGAGGCGGCAGAGATTTTACTGAAGCACTCTCCGGAGAGCGATCCCGCCCTGGTCAAGGCCAGCCAGGCCTGGCTCAGCCCGCGCTACCAGGATGACGCGCCCCGTTGGGGCGTGCAAAAGGCCGAGGTCTGGGCCGAATTCGCCAACTGGCTGTGGGAGCGGGGGTTGTTGGCCAAAAAGATTGATCCGGCCAAGGCCTTTACCAACGAGTATCTGCCCAAGTGAGGCAAAGAAGCATGTCTTCCACCGCCGCTCCGCTCCTCGAATTGTGCCGGGTGAGCAAGGCCTTCCTGGTGGACGGCCGCCGCACCGAGGCGCTACAAGATATCTCGTTGCGGGCCGAGCCCCAGGAGTTTATCACCCTCATCGGGCCGAGCGGCTGTGGCAAGAGCACGCTGCTCAACATCATCTGTGGCCTGCTGGAGGCCGACACAGGGGAGGTGCGGCTCCACGGCCGGGCGGAGCCGGCCGGCGCCCGCATCGGCCGGGTGGGCTATATGCCCCAACGGGATCTGCTCCTCCCCTGGCGCAAGCTCTTGGATAACATCCTCTTGGGGCCCGAGATCCTGCACCGCGACCTGGAGGAGGCCCGGCGCGAGGCGCGGGAGCTCCTGCCCCTTTTCGGCTTGGCGGGGTTTGAGGACCATTACCCCGCCACCCTCTCCGGCGGGATGCGCCAGCGGGCCGCGCTGATGCGCACATTTCTCTGTAAGCAAGACCTCATCCTGCTGGATGAGCCTTTCGGCGCGTTGGATGCTTTGACCCGGCGCATCATGCGCCGTTGGCTCCTGGATGTTTGGGCGCGCTTTCGCCAGACGATGATCTTTGTTACCCACGACGTGGACGAGGCGATCTATCTGGCTGATCGGGTGTACGTCTTTTCCCCGCGGCCCGGCCGCATCCTCTGTGAATTCGAGATCGCCCTGCCACGCCCGCGGGAGGAACATCTCCTCGCCGAACCCCGCTTCGCCGCCTATCGGGAAGAGATCTTGCGCTGCCTTGGGGTGGAAGGATGAACGCGAACGAGGTGCGCATCACCAAGTTGGATTCCCAGGGGCAGCCCAAGCTCACCTATCCCGGCCAGCGGGTGTTCGGCGATGAGGAGGTTTGCATCGTCCGCTGTCTCTGGACTTCTCAGCCCTTTGATCTGGGGCCATTTGCCTTGGAGGCTGGGGATATCTTTATCGAGTATTACTATCAGCATCGGTGGTTCAACGTATTTGTCATCTATGACCATCTTGGCGCGCTGAAGGGTTGGTATGCCAACATCACCGCGCCCCCTGAGCTGGGCGATGGCTTCATCCGCTGGCGCGACCTAGCGTTGGACCTGCTGGTGTTGCCCGATGGGACACAGATCATCCTGGATGAAGACGAGTTCCGCGCCTTGGCCTTGCCCGCGGCGGAGCGCCTCGCCGCCGAGGCCGGGTTAGAGACCCTGTGCCGCTGGGCCAAGGAGGGACAAGGGCCTTTCTGCCCCCTCGCCGAGAGCGGGGCTAGATCGTGACCGTCTGCCCCGGTGTGGGCACCAAGGTCGGCCCGATGCCCGCCTGGTGCAGCGTGCGTTCGAACTCCAGAGACGCCTCCTCCTCCCCGTGAACGATCCAGACCTGCCGCAGCCGGCTCGGCTGAAGCTCCTGGATGTAGCGCAGCAGCTCATCGCGATCGGCGTGGGCGCTATACCCCTCGATGCTTTCCACGTGGGCCTTCAGGGAGTATAGCTCGCCAAAGATGGGCACCTGTTCCTGGCGCTCCGCGATGCGCCGGCCCAAAGTGTGTTCCGCCTGAAAGCTGACCAAGAGGATGGTGTTGCGGCTGTTCTCGATGTTGTTTTTCAGATGGTGCAGGATGCGCCCGTGTTCGCACATGCCGGAGGCGCTGATGATGATCATGGGCTCGTCCTGGGTGTTGAGGGCCTTGCTTTCCTCCACCTGGCGGATGTAGCGCAGCGCGCCAAAGCCAAAGGGATCGCCATTTTGAAAGAGGAATTGGGCCGTCTCCTCGTCGTAGCATTCCGGGTGCAGGCGAAAGATCTCGGTGGCATTGATGGCCAGGGGCGAATCCACAAAGATGGGAAGCTGCGGGATCAAACCGGCGTTGTGCAGTCGATGCAAGGAATAGACGATCTCTTGGGTGCGCCCCACCGAGAAGGCGGGGATGATCACCTTGCCGCCGCGCTGGAACGTTTCGTTGACCACCCGGGCCAGCTCCGTTTCAGCTTCCTGGGGCGTGCCGTGCACGCGGTTGCCGTAGGTGCTTTCGGTGATGAGATAATCCACCCCCGGCACTACCTCCGGGTCGCGCAGGATGGGGAGATTGAAGCGGCCCACATCGCCGGTGAAGAGCAGGCGGTAGCTTTGGTTGCCTTCGGTGATATCCAGGGCGCAGAAGGCCGAACCCAGGATGTGTCCGGCGTCGTAGAAGGTGAGGGTGACCCCCGGCGCGATAGGCAGCGGCCGCCCATAGTCCACACTGACAAAGTTTTTCAGGCTGCGCACCGCGTCGGCCAGAGTGTAGATGGGTTCCACCGGGGACAAGCCTTGGCGGGCGCGGTGTTTGTTGACATAAGCCACATCGGCCTCCATGATGTGGGCCGCGTCGCGCAACATGATGCTACAGAGATCCCGGGTGGCAAAGGTGCAATAGATGTTGCCCCGGAAGCCGCGCTTGACCAGGTTGGGCAAGTTGCCGCTGTGGTCAATGTGGGCGTGGGAAAGAACCATGGCGTCCACCTGGTCGGCTCTAAAAGGCAGCTCGCGGTTGCGCTCAAAGGCCTCCTGCCGACGGCCCTGAAAGAGGCCACACTCTAACAAAATCCGGCTGCCGTTCACCGTGAGAAGATGCATGGAGCCGGTGACGTTGCGCACGGCGCCCAGAAAACGGATCTCCAAGTGCTCACCTCCCTGAGATGCTGGGCTGATTATGCTCCGGCGGATGCCACTGTCAAGTATTTCTGCAGCTCGCGGTCGGATTCGAGCCGACGGTGGGCGGGGTCACCAGCCATCGGCGGCTAATGCCTCACCGGAGGCTCAGAGTGGCCCACAACTTTGGACAGGGCTTTTAAAACCCTCCGCGCAAGGAGGGTGTCGAGAAATGCGCCCGTCGGTTAGAAACCGACGTCTGGGGATGGCAAGCCCGCGCTGCGGGCTTGGCAAGCAGAGCCGTCGGATTCCATCCGACGGCGGGCAAGGCGTCTACACGCCTTTTTTCAGCACCCTCCGCGCAGCCCTTTTGACAAGCCCGCTTGGCGGGGCTATAACACAAAGCGTGCGCTACGCATCTCGGCCGCCACAAAGGTGTTTCCACAAGTGCCAAAGGACAGGGGGGAAGGAACCATGACCACAGGGGGAGTGCAGATCGAGCCAGTGACGACTCGCCGCGAACTGCAAGATTTCATCATGTTCCAATTCGAGGTCTATCGCCACGATCCGTTTTGGGTGCCTCCGCTCATCGGTGAACGGTTCAAACATTTCGACCCGCATCACAACCCCTTTTACGAGCACGCGGAGGTGCAGCTTTTCCGCGCGGTGAGGGATGGGAAGACAGTGGGCACCATCGCGGCCATCGCCGACGAGGTGCACCCCCAGGTATGGCACGAGCCGGTGGGGTTTTTCGGCGAGTTCGAGGTCATCGAAGATTACGCCGTCGCCGCGGCCCTTTTCGATGCCGCCCGTGATTGGCTGGCCGCCCGCGGCCGCCAGGTGATGCGCGGGCCGATGAACCTCAACATCAACGACGAATGCGGCCTCTTGGTGGATGGCTACAACGGTAGCCCGGTGATTATGATGACCTACAATCCGCGCTATTATCAGACCTTCATCGAGCGGTACGGTTTTGTCAAGGCCAAAGACCTGTACGCCTACAAGCTGGACCTTGAGCCCTTTGGCCCCAACCTGGAGAACCTGCCAACCCAGATCACCCGGGTGGCGCGCATTGCCCAGGAGCGGTACGGGGTCAAGATGCGCCATATTGACGTCTCGCGCCTGGATGACGAACTGGAGTTCATCAAACCCATCCACCGCGAGGCCTGGAACAAGAACTGGGGCGCCTTGCCCATGACCGACGCTGAATACAGCCATCTGGCCGCCAATTTGAAACAGGTGGTGGATGAGGATCTGACCTATCTGGCCTTTATTGATGACAAGCCCATCGGCGTGTTCGTCGCCCTGCCCGATTTCAACCAAGTGGCCATCCATCTGAACGGCAGACTGTTCCCCACCGGCTGGGCCAAGTTCCTCTGGTACAGGCGCAAGATCACCGGCCTCAGGGTGCTCATCATGGGGGTGTTGGAGGAGCACCGGCTGAAAGGGGTGGAATCCCTCTTTTATCAAGAAGGCTTTCGCGTGGCGGTGCGCAAGGGCTATAAATGGGCCGAGTTATCGTGGATTTTGGAGGATAACTTTAAAGTCCGGCGCGGCATCGAGAATGTGGGGGGCAAGATCTATCGCACCTACCGTCTGTATGACCTGGCCATTGCCCCGTCGTCGAACGCCCTTTCCCGGCCGGCGGAATAAGGAGACCTTTGGGCGAGATTCGCATTGTTGTGGATAGTTCGGCGGATCTGCCTCCGGAGCTGGTGCAAGAATGGGGGATCACCATCGTCCCGTTGGTGGTTAGCTGTGGCGATCGTTCCTACCTGGATATGGCGTTATCCCGCGAGGAGTTTTGGCGCTTGGCCAAAGGGCCGGTGCCCTGCACCACCTCGCAGCCGCCCTTGGGGAGTTTCCAAGAGGTTTTTCAGCGGCTGGTGGATCTGGGGCACCGGGTGCTTTGCCTCACCATCACGGGGCGCCACAGCGGCACCTTCAGCACCGCCTGGAGCGCTGCCCAGCCCTTTGGCGATCGGGTGACGGTGTTCGATTCCCTCTCCCTCTCC
>DAOTZU010000046.1:0-16502 GCA_034433995.1 Anaerolineae bacterium | reverse complement strand
GTTTCTAACCGACGGGGGGCATTTCTTGACACCCTCCGCGCAGAGAGGGTGTCGAAAAAAGGGCGTAGAGGCCTTGGCCGCCGTCGGATGGAATCCGACGGCTCTGCTTGCCAAGCCCGCGGAGCGGGCTTACCATCCCCAGACGTCGGTTTCTAACCGACGGGGGACATTTCTCGACACTCTCCGGCGAGGCACACGAGCGTGGATAAGGCAACCTTACAGGGCTTTATCTGGGGTCTGCTCAGCGCTGCGGCGCTGGGATTCGTGTTCCAGCGCCTTTTGTTTCACATGGGCAAGGCGCACGCTGCGGGGCAGAAACAAAAGGCCGTGGTGGAGACCAAGCAAACCCCCTTGCAGGTGCTGTGGGAAGCCATCAAGGGGTTGATTCTGTTCGCGGCGTTGATGGCGGGCCTCTTCCTGCTCAATACCCGTGTGGTACCCACCTTGCCCGCCGATATCGCCCGAGTGCTGAGCACCTTGATCTGGGTGGTCCTGCTCTATGCCGGGGTCAAATTCCTGGTGCCTTCTTTGACCAAAGGGGTGCCCTTCATCTTGCGCGTGGCCTTGATCGCCCTGGTGCTTTACATCGCCTATCGGCTGGCCACCCCGTGATCTGGGTGCCAGGCACACGCTGAATCCTCCGGCGCGGGAAACCGCCGCCGGAATCCCATCACGCCTTGGGAGGTCTGTGTGTTCTACCAATTGCTGCGGGCCATGCGCCCCAAACAGTGGACCAAGAATGTCTTTATCTTTGCCGGCGTCTTTTTCGATGGCAAAGTGTTGGTGCCCCAATATCTGCTGCGCAGCATCGCGGGCTTGGCGCTTTTCTGTGGCATCACCAGCGCCGTCTATTTGATCAACGACCTGGTGGATATGGAGAAGGATCGCTTGCACCCCATCAAGCGGCATCGGCCTCTGGCCTCGGGAGCCTTGCCGCCCATCGTGGCCCAAGTGGCGGCAGCGGTGCTTTTTGCGGTGTGTCTGCCTGCCAGTTTCCTTTTGCGGCCCTCGTTCGGCGTGGTGGCCGTCCTGTATGCCTTGGTGATGGTGCTCTACAGCTTTGTGCTCAAAAATGTGGTAATCATTGACGTGATGACTGTGGCGGCGGGGTTCGTGCTGCGGGTGTTTGCCGGGACCACGGTGGTGCCGGTGAGCCGCTTCTCCCCCTGGCTCTACGTCTGCACGACCTTGCTAGCCCTCTTTATCGCCATCAACAAGCGCCGCCATGAACTGCTCCTGCTGGCCGAGAACGCCAACGGCCACCGCAGCAGCCTGCAGGAGTACACCGTGGCCTTTTTGGATAACATGACCTCCCTGGTCACCTCCACCACCTTGGCGGCCTACTCCTTCTACACCTTCTCGGCCCCCAACCTGCCCGCCAACCACACCATGATGCTCACCATCCCCTTTGTGATCTATGGCCTCTTTCGCTACCTCTATCTGATCTACACCAAGAACCTGGGGGGCGCGCCGGAGGAGATCTTTATCCACGATCGCCCGCTCCTCCTGGCCTGTCTTTTGTGGGGGTTGACGGCCGGGCTGGTCATCTATGGTCCGCTGCTCTTTGCCCGCTAAGGGTTTGCACAGAAGCACAACAAGGGCGAGCCTTGCGGATCTCGCCCTTGTTGCTCTCCAAAGGGTTTAGCGCTTGGTGTACTGCGGCGCCTTGCGGGCCCGTTTGAGGCCTGGCTTTTTGCGCTCCTTGGCGCGGGGGTCGCGGGTCAAAAAGCCGGCGTTGCGCAAGGGCAGGCGCAGATCGGGGTTCGCCTCCAATAGCGCCCGGGCGACGCCGTGGGTGATGGCCTCGGCCTGGCCCGTCACACCGCCGCCGCGCACCAACACCGAGACCATGAATTTACCCTCATAGCCCGTCACGCGCAGCGGCTCCAGGGCCCGCGCCAGATCCACATCGCGGGAAAAATACTCGTTGGCAGGTTTGCCGTTGACCACAAAAGCACCATCGCCCGGATACAAGCGCACCCTGGCCACGGAGGTCTTGCGTCGGCCGGTGCCATAATAATACTGTGTCGCCACCTATCGTTCCTCCTTAGATCTCCCCTAGACGATGCAATCTACCCCGGTCCGGCCTTTACAGGGCCAAAGGCTTGGGCTGTTGGGCGGCGTGGGGGTGCGTCTCGCCCGCATAGACCTTGAGCTTTTTGATCATCGCTCGCCCCAGGCGGTTCTTGGGCAACATCCCCTTGACGGCCAACTCGATCACCCGCGTGGGATGGTTGCGCAACATGACGGCCAAGCTGGTCTCGCGCAAGCCGCCGGGATAGCCCGAATAGCGGTAATATTTCTTTTGTTCCAGCTTGTCGCCGGTGACCACGATTTTATCTGCATTGACGACGATGACAAAATCGCCCACATCCAGGCCAGGGGTATACGTGGGCTTGTGCTTGCCCCGCAACACGTTGGCCACGGTGGTGGCCAGGCGCCCCAAGGTCTGGCCGGCCGCATCCACGACATACCATTCGCGTTTGATCTCGGAACCTTTCACCACATATGTTTTCACGGGAATCCCCTCCTCAGCTTTCCAACGCTACCGGTTGGCCAGGCGGCCACCCCCACGTTCGCCCTTCGGCCAGGTCCTTCTCTGGCCACCGGTCCTCGGCGCCATAATCCACCCGCCAGAGGCACAAACCGCAGGCCGGCGCGGGAGCCGCGGCCCGGCGTATATCGCAGGAGGCCACAATCTCGCGCCATTCTGCCTCGCTCAGCCAGCCCTGGCCCAAGGCCAAGAGCGTGCCCACGATGCGTCGCACCATGCCCCGCAGGAAACCGTTGGCCTCGATCTCGAATTGCACCAGCGAGGCAGGCCAAGCCGGATGCCACCGTTCCACAGCCCGCGCCTGCCAGATGGCGCGCCGCACCACCCGCACGGTGTTTTCGCCCTCCGGCGGCTGCCCAAAGGCGGCCAAGTCATACTCCCCCACCAAGATCTCGGCGGCGGCGTTCATGGCCGCGAGGTCCAGCGGCCGGGCCACGTGATGGGCAAAGCGCGCCAACAGCGGTGAACGCACAGGACCGGTATAGATCTGGTAAAGATACGCGCGGCCACAAGCGCTGAACCGCGCATGGAAATCCTCCGGCGCCGGGGCAAGAGCGCGCACGGCGATGGCGGGCGGCAAAACCGCGTTCATGGCCCGCTGCAACTCCTGGGGGCCGTGCCTCCAAGAGGTGCGAAAGCTGATCACCTGGCCCCGGGCGTGCACACCGGCGTCGGTACGCCCGGCCCCATGCACCCGCACAAACTCTTGCGTCAGGCGCTGCAGGGCGCGCTCCAGCTCCCCCTGGATCGTCGGCCGATCGGCTTGGATCTGAAACCCGCCGTAATCCGTGCCGTCGTATGCGACGAGGGCTCGGTAATTGCGCGCTACCACCTCAGCTTGTGCCTTTACAGCGCACCTGTCAAAGAACGAACTATTTCACCAACTCTAACACGACCATCTCGGCGCCATCGCCCTGGCGCGGCCCGATCTTGACGATGCGCGTGTATCCGCCGGGCCGCTCGGTGTAGCGTGGGGCGATCTCGTCGAACAGCTTTTTCACCACATCCGGATCGCGCAAGACCGCCGCCACCTGGCGCCGCTCGTGCACGTCGTGCTGCTGGGCATCGCGCTTGGCCTTGCCGTGCTTGGCAATGGTCAATAGATGTTCTGCCTGCGAACGAATGGCCAAGGCCTTGGCCCGGGTAGTGGTGATCCGCTCATGGCGGAAAAGCTCGGTCATCAGATTGCGACACAGGGCGATCCTGTGTCCCATATCACGGCCCAGATGCCGTCCAGCCACACGATGTCTCATCGTTGCATCCTCTCTCTTCCGTCATCCCCGCGGGGCACCACCTCGGCAGCGCGCTGCCGCGATACCGAGCGGCCCCACCGCCAGAGACTCAATCTTCTTTGAGCACGTAATCCGGGGCGAGGTAACCTCTCTCCCGTAGCTTGTCGATCAGCTCGTCCAAAGACTTTTTGCCAAAGTTGCGGATGGCCATCATCTCGCCCACGCCGCGGTCCAAACGGTCCAAGACCTCGCCCACGGTGGAGATATTGGCCCGCTTGAGGCAGTTATAGGCCCGCATGGCCAAGTCCAACTCCTCGATGGGCACATCGTAAAAGCGCCCCGTCGGCCGCGGCCTCTCTTCCACCTTTTCCGGCTTGGGCTCCACCACCGTGAAACTCGTCAGCGGGGCGAGGTGCTCCGTCAGGATCCGGGCCGCCTGCATCAAGGCCTCGCCGGGCCGGATGGTGCCGTCGGTCCAGATCTCGATCTTGAGCAGGTCATAATCGGTGATCTGCTCGATCCGGGCCGGCTCGACGGTGGTATTCACCTTGACGATGGGGCTAAAGATCGCGTCCACCGGGATCTGCCCGATGGGCAGCGCCTTGCGCTCCTCGGCCGGCGAATAGCCCACGCCCCTTTCGGCGGTGAGCTCCATCTCCAGCTCGGAATCCAAAGTATCCAAGGTGAGAAGCTGCAATTCAGGGTTGACGATCTCCACCTCAGCCGGGCATTCGATATCGCCGGCCGTGATGACGCTCTTGCCTTTGGCGGCGACACGCATGCGCATCGGGCCATCGGCATGGCAGACCAGGCGCACCTTTTTCAGGTTGAGGAGGAGCAGGATCATATCCTCCTTGGCGCCGGGGATGGTGGTGAATTCATGGGGCACGCCCATCACCCGCACCGAGGTGATGGCCGCGCCGGGCAACGACGAAAGCAGCACACGCCGCAGAGCGATGCCGATGGTGATGCCATAGCCCCGCGCCATAGGCCCGATGGCGTAACGCCCATAGCTGAGCGTTTGCGCCTCACATTCGATTTTGGGCAAAACTTGATGCAGCAAGGGTTACCCTCCTTAAAGCTGTAGGTAACACCCAGAGCCTCTCTCGCTTGCGCGGTTGCTTACCGCGAATAGTATTCCACGATGAGCTGCTCGGCCAAAGGCACCTCGATCTGGTCCCGCGTGGGCACAGCGAGCACCTGGGCGCTCATCGTGTCGGGGTTCAAAGAAAGCCACGCGGGGACCGTGCGATGCTGCAAAATCTCGCGCAGGTTGCGGAAGTAGCCGTTCTGTTGGCTGGCCTCGCGCACCTGGATCACATCGCCCGCCTTGACCAGCGCCGAAGGGATGCTGAGGCGGTGACCATTGACAAAGAAATGCCCGTGGGTGACCAATTGCCGTGCCTGGGGCCGCGAATCGGCAAAGCCCAAGCGATAGATCACGTTATCCAGCCGCCGCTCCAAGATGGATAGCAGGTTAGAGCCCGTCTGGCCGCGCATCCGCAGAGCCATCTCGAAATAGCGGCGAAATTGGCGTTCCAACACGCCATAGATGCGCCGGGCGCGCTGCTTTTCGCGCAACTGCATCCCATAGTCGGAGGGGCGCTGGCGGAATTGGCCTTGGCGCCCGTGCATGCCCGGAGCATACGCGCGGCGCTCCATGGCGCACTTGGGCGACATGCAGCGCTCGCCTTTGAGGAAGAGCTTCATCCCTTCCCGTCGGCACAATTTGCAAACCGGTTCCGTATATCTTGCCATCTAGCCTCCTAGATTTTGGCGGCTCAGGTGGCCCTCGGCCTTCCCTGAGCCGGTTGCGGGTTTACGTTTATGGCGAATGGCGGAACATTCATCCTTCTTCCCCGCAGCTTGCCCCAGGAGAGGCAAGCCCGCTCACCAGATCAGATGCGCCGCTTTTTCGGCGGCCGACAGCCGTTATGCGGGATGGGCGTCACATCGGTGATGGAGCGCACCCGCAAACCGGCGGCCTGGATCGTGCGCAAGGCCGCCTCGCGGCCGGGACCAGGCCCCTTGACGTAAATATCCACCTCGCGCATCCCCATATCCATGGCCATCTTGCTGGCCGCCTCGGTGGCCACCTGGGCCGCATAGGGCGTGCTCTTGCGCGACCCCTTGAACTCTTGGCCCGCGCTGCGCCAGCAGATCACATTCCCCGCCGGATCGGTGAAGGTGATGATGGTATTATTGAAGGTTGATTGCACATAAGCACGGCCATAAGGAACGTTACGCTTTTCGCGCCGCGTGGTCCGTGCACCGGTCTTTTTCCGCCCCATCCTAACCTCCAGATCTTACTTCTTGGCCGTAGAACGCTTCTTGCCCGCCACCGTCTTCCGTGGACCGCGCCGCGTGCGGGCATTGGTGCGGGTGCGCTGCCCACGCACGGGCAAGCCGCGACGATGCCGCAGCCCGCGATAGCAGCCAATATCTTGCAGGCGCTTGATGTTCATCGCCACCTCGCGGCGCAGGTCACCCTCCACCACATATTCGGAATCAATGACCTCGCGCAGACGAGCCACCTCCGCCTCGGTCAGGTCCCGACAACGGGTATCGGGGTTGATGCCCGTCTTGGCCAAGATCTTTCTGCTGGTGGGCAGGCCGATGCCATAGATGTAGGTCAGGCCCACCTCCACCCGTTTCTCATTGGGGATATCCACTCCCGCAATACGAGCCATCCTCTTTCCCTCCTCGCAGCTTGCACCTTGCCCAGACTACCGGCCAGGACAGGCCTCAAGCGTGATCAATGTTTACCCCTGCCGCTGCTTATGGCGTGGGTTCTCACAGATCACCCGCACCACACCGCGCCGCCGCACGATCTTGCATTTGGCGCACCGTTTTTTAACCGACGGACGAACTTTCATCTTGTCCTCTCCCCTCTAGGCGCTGCGGGTAAGAATCTCAGCGCCATCCTCTGTAATCACGATGGTGTGCTCGAAATGGGCCGCAAGGCTCTTATCGGCCGTCACCACCGTCCACTGATCGGCCAACACCCGGGTGGCAAAGCCGCCCAAAGTCAACATCGGCTCCAGGGCCAAAGTCATCCCCGGTTCCAACACCAGACCGCGCCCCGCCGGGCCCCAATTGGGCACCCGCGGTTCCTCGTGCATCTCGCGGCCGATGCCGTGGCCGCCGTACTCGCGCACCACTTCGCACCCCGCCTGGCGCGCCGCCAGCTCCACGGCGTGGGAGATATCTCCCAGCCGAGCCTTGGCCCGGGCGGCGGCGATCCCCGCCTCCAAGGCCCTCTGAGTGGCCTCCAAAAGGTGCCGCGCCTGCGGGCTGATCCGCCCCACCCCCACGGTGATGGCCGCATCGCCCTGGTAGCCCTCCCAGATGGCCCCCACATCCAAACTGATAATGTCGCCTTCGACCAGGCGCCGCTCGCCAGGGATGCCGTGGACGATCTCCTCGTTCACCGAGGTGCAGATCGTGGCCGGATACCCCCGATAACCCTTGAAGGAGGGAGTGCCCCCCAGCCGGCGGATGAGCTCCTCCGCGGCCCTATCCAGCTCGCGGGTGGTGATGCCCGGCCTCACCATGTTGCGCAACAGTTCCAACGTCTGGGCAACGATCCATCCCGCCCGGCGCATCCGTTCCAGCTCGCGGGCCGTCTTGCGCTTGATCATCTGCAAAACCTCAGCCGAGACGTGGGCTCACGCGCGATCTCATCCCCTCTTTCAGGAGGCCGCCCGCCGGGCGACGCCCTCCACCGCCTCGCGCAAGGCACGTTGGACCGTAGCAACGTCTCGGTTGCCGTCAATCTCCACCAAGACCCCCCGCCGCCGATAGTACTCCTTCAAGGGCGCCGTCTGGGCCAAATAGACCTCGATGCGCCGCTCTTGGGTGGCGGGGTTGTCATCCTCCCGCTGGTAAAGGGAGCCGCCACAGACATCGCAAACGCCGCGCACCCGTTCCGGGGCGTAGAGTCGATGATAGACCGCGCCGCACTGTGAGCAGGTCCAACGTCCCGTCAGCCTCTCCAGGAGCACCTCGGTGGGCACCTCGATATACAGCACGAGATCCACCCGACGCCCCATCTTGTTCAAGAGCTGCTCCAGGGCCTCCGCCTGGGTGACGGTGCGGGGGAAACCGTCCAAGATCACCCCTTGGGCGCAATCCGGCTGGGCCAGGCGTTCCGCCACCATGGCGATGGTCACCTGATCGGGGACCAACTCACCGCGCTCCATGTAGGCTTTGGCTTGCAGGCCCAGCTCCGTCCCCGCGTTCAGGGCTGCGCGAAAAAGATCGCCACTGGCCACCCGAGGGAGGTGCAGCCACGCGCCCAAGAGTTCAGCCTGGGTCCCTTTGCCTGCGCCCGGCGCGCCCAAAAGAATGAGATCCACAGCGCTACCTTATCTTGCGAATGAAACCTTCGTAGTGGCGCATCAGCAACTGGGCCTCCAGCTGCTTCATCGTATCCAGCACCACACCCACGACGATCAACAAGCCCGTGCTGGTGATCAGCATCTGGTTCGTGCCCACCAGCGGCCGAACCAAGAAGGGCAGAATAGCCACCAGCCCCAAGAACAGCGCCCCCACCAGGGTGATGCGCCGGAGAACGTTGCTCAAATATTCGGCGGTGTGCGCCCCAGGCCGCAGGCCAGGGATGAACCCTCCCTGCCGGCGCAGCATCTCGGGCAGGTCCTGCTGACGAAAGATCATGTCCGTATAAAAGTAGGTAAAGACCACCACCAAGACGAAATAGAGCAGCCAATAGAAGAAATAGTTCGCATCAAAGGCCCGAGAAACCCACTGGGCGATGTTGCGCACCCACGTCACTTGGGCATTGACGAAATAGCTGGCCACCACGCCCGGAAACATGATCAACGAGACGGCAAAGATCAGCGGGATCATCCCCGCCGAGTTCACCTGTAAAGGAATGTGGGTGCTCTGACCGCCATAGACCTTGGTGCCCCGCACCCTCTTGGCGTATTGCACCGGGATGCGCCGCTGCCCCTCTTGGATGACCACGATCCCCACCACGGTGATGGCCGTGATGATGACAAAGACCAGGATGCTCCACGGGTTCGAGACCCACAATTGCGCCAGCCGCTGGGGGATATCGGCCACAATGCCCCCAAAGATCAGGATCGAGATACCGTTGCCGATCCCTTCCTCATCAATCAGTTCACCCAGCCAGATGGCGAACATGGTGCCGGCGGCCAAGGTGAACAGGGTGGCCAACGTGGGCAACCAGGTCCCCGCGCGGAAGCCGAAATTGCTCAGCACCGCCCCCACCGAAGCCGAGGGTTGGGCCAAAAGCGACGCCTGCCCGAACCCCTGGAGCAAGGCCAAGGGCACCGTGAGAATATGGGTGAGGGTGTTGAGCTTTTGCCGACCCGCCTCGCCCTCCTTGGAGAGCGCCTCCAAGGACGGGATGATGGGCTGGAGCAGCTGCAAGACGATCTGCGCGGTGATAAAGGGATAAACCCCCAAGGCCATGACGGAAAAGTTGGCCATCGCCCCACCGGAGAACAGGTTCAGCAGCCCCAAAAGCTGGTTCTGTTGAAAGACCAGACGCAAGGCCTCGCTATCCACACCAGGGATGGGCACATGGGCCGCCAGGCGGTAGACCACCAAAATAAGCAAGGTGAAAATGATCTTTTTGCGCAGGTCTGGCAGCTTGAAGGCATTCGCTACGGCTTGCAGCATCGGCCTCTCCTACTGAACTGACGAGACAGGCCCCGGCCCATCTCGTGGCATCGCCTCTAGAGCTCCACCACCGTCCCGCCGGCGGCGATGATCTTTTCCTTGGCCGAGGCGGAAAAGCCGTCGGCCTTGATGGTCAAGGGACGATCCACCTCGCCCTGGCCCAAAATTTTGACGGGCACACACTCGTCCTTGAGCAGCCCGCTGGCCACCAAAGCGGCCGGATCCACCACGCTGCCGGGGGCAAAGCGGTTCAGCGCGCCGACGTTGACCACGGCGTACTCGACCCGATTCACATTCTGAAAGCCGCGCTTGTGGGGCAACCGCCTCACCAGGGGCAATTGACCGCCCTCGAAATAGGGCTGGGGCCCGTGCTTGGAACGGACGCCTTGGCCCTTGGTGCCGTAACCACCGGTCTTGCCCTGACCGGCAGCGATGCCTCGGCCCCGACGCTTGCGGCGATGGGTGGCGCCCTCAGGGGGACGCAACTCATGCACTTTCATAGTTCACCTCTTCCACCTGCACCAGATGGCGCACGCGGCGGATCATGCCACGAATCGCCTCGTTATCCTCATGCTCCACCTGATCGCCCAGGCGACGCAACCCCAAAGAGCGGATCGTCCGCTTCTGGCGCACGTTATAGCCGATGGCGCTCCTCACATAGGTGATGCGAAGTTTATTCGGCATTGGCTCTCAACCTCCAGGGCGGCAGCAGATCGGTCAGGTTCTGGCCACGAAGTTGCGCTTGTTCCTCCGGGCTTCTCATGCTCTGCAGGCCCTTGAACGTGGCCCAGACGACGTTAAAGACGTTGTCGCTGCCCAAGGATTTGGTCAGAATGTCGCGGATGCCCGCGGCCTCCACCACGGCGCGCACGCCGCCGCCGGCGATCACCCCCGTGCCGGGGGAGGCGGGCTTGAGCAACACCTTGGCCGCGCCAAACTTGACCCAAACCTCATGGGGCAAGGTGCGCCCATACAGGGGGATGCTCACCATATTGCGCTTGGCGCGGTCGGAACCTTTGCGGATGGCCTGGGGCACCTCGCGGGCCTTGCCCACGCCCACGCCCACCCGGCCTTGGCCATCGCCCACCACCACCAGGGCGCGGAAGGCGAAACGCCGTCCACCTTTGACCACCTTGGCCACACGGCTGATATGCACAACGCGCTCTTGGAGCTCTTCGCCTTCGGTAACCTCTTCGTAATCGTCCCTTCTGGCCATGCAACCTCTCCTCGTTTATCGCCCACGCTTGCTGGCACCGGCTCGCCCGCGCCCGGCGCTTAGAAATCCAGCCCGGCCTCGCGGGCAGCTTCGGCCAAGGCCTTGACGCGCCCGTGATACTTGTACCCGCCCCGGTCAAAGACCACCCGGGTGACGCCCCGAGCCAAGGCGCGCTCGGCCAGCAGTTTGCCCACCACCTTGGCCTTTTCGCTCTTTTTCATCCCTTCGCAGCGACCACGTATCTCTTTATCGAGGGTGGAAGCAGAGATCAAAGTATTCCCCACAGTGTCATCAATGATTTGGGCATAAATATGTTCCAAGCTGCGAAACACGCTCAGACGCGGACGTTCGCTGGTGCCGAACACCGTCTTGCGCACCCGGCGATGACGCCGGATTCTTGCCTCTCTTACTTCAGCCGCATGTGTCATTTCCGGCCTCCCGCCTTGCCGGCCTTACCGGCCTTGCGTCGGATAACCTCGCCCACATAAGCGATCCCCTTGCCTTGATACGGCTCGGGCTTGCGCACATCGCGGATCTTGGCCGCCACCTCGCCCACAAGCTCCTTGTCGTTCCCTTCAACGGTCACAATGTGCCCCGCCGGGTCCGTCGAGAGCTTGATCCCCGCCGGCGGGGTGATCTTGACCGGATGGCTGAAGCCGACCCGCAAGAGAAGATCCGTCCCCTGCTGCTCGGCGCGATAGCCCACGCCGTTGATCTCCAGGCGCTTTTGAAATCCCTGAGTCACCCCGGTAACCATGTTGGCCAAGAGGGCCCGGGTCAGCCCGTGGAGGGCCTTGCTCTCCTTGGTATCATCGGGCCTGGCCACACTCACCGCCCCATCTTGAACCTGGATCGTGATCCGCGGATGAAACTCGCGCGTAAGGGAACCCCGTGGCCCCGTAATCGTAATCCTCTGGCCCTCTTGGGCAACCTGGACGCCCTTGGGCACAGGAATGGGTTTGCGTCCAATTCTAGACACGGCCAACACCTCCCACTATAGCCAGACCTGTGGCTACCAAACTTCGCACAAAACCTCGCCACCCACACCGAGACGCCGCGCCTCACGGCCCGAAAGCACCCCTTTGGAGGTGGAGAGGATCACCGTCCCCAAGCCAGAGCGCACCCAAGGGATCTCGTCCTTGGGCGTATAGACGCGACAACCCGGCTTGCTGACCCTCCGAATGCCGGTGAGAACGGGCGCTTTGTTCTCGGCGTATTTCAAATAGATCTTTAACATGGGGAAGCGCGCATCCCGCACCATTTCGATGCGCGTAATGTACCCCTCATCCTTCAACACCTGAGCGATGGCGCGCTTGAGCCTGGAGGCAGGGACCAAGACATAACTCTGCCGTACGGCCAGTGCGTTGCGCATCCGGGTCAGCATATCTGCGATCGGGTCAGTCGTGCTCATGCGCGAAAACTCTCCTCTTCCAGAGTCCCTAGGCCAGATGATGGCCTCACCATATCCCTCAACCCCAAGGGATTGCCCATGGGGTGATGCCCCTCGCGGCACACCCTACACCGCGAGCTCACCAGCTCGATTTGATGATTCCCGGGATCTTGCCCGACATGGCCAGCTCACGGAAACAGATGCGACACAAGTTGAAGCGACGCATGTATCCGCGCGGCCTGCCACAGCGGACACAACGATTGCGCACCCGAGTGGGGTACTTGCGGCGCGTCTCTCGCACAATGATGGATTTCTTGGCCACTACCCTTCCCTCCGCATACTCACTTGAACGGTCTCAGAGGCTCACTCCGGCAAGTCCGGCCCGAAACTCAGCTAGGCCTTGGCGAAGGGCATGCCCAACAGCTCCAGCAGATGGCGCGCCTCTTCGTCGGTCTTGGCCGTGGTATTGATGGTGATCTCCAAGCCACGGATCTTGTCAATGGTATCGTAATCAATCTCCAAAAAGACCAACTGCTCTTTCAGGCCCAAGGTATAGTTGCCGTGTCCATCGAAGGAAGTGCGGGGGACGCCGTTGAAATCCCGCCGCCGCGGCAGGGCGATATTCATCAGCCGGTCCATAAAGTCGTACATGCGGTTGCCCCGCAAGGTCACCTTGGCGCCGATGGGGTTACCGGTGCGCAGCCTAAAGGCGGCGATGGACTTGCGGGCCCGGGTGATCACCGGTTTCTGGCCGGTGATCTTGGCCAGGTCGCTCACGGCGGCATCCAACGCCTTGGCATTGGTCAGCGCCTCGCCCAGGCCGATGTTGACCACGACCTTGTCCAGCCGCGGCACCTGCATCACATTGCGGTAGGCGAAGCGTTCCATCATGGCGGGAACGACTTGGTTCTGATACAGATCCTTCAACCTCGGCATACTTTTTGCTCCTCGGTCATCTGCGCCGCGCCTCTCCGGCGGGGTTGCGCCCGCAAGCGCCCACGGCCGGGGCCCGGCGATCACGCTTAGTCAATGGCTTCCTCGCACCGGCGGCAGATACGCGTCTTGCTGCCATCCGGGGCCACGCGATAGCCCACGCGGGTCGGTTTATCACAATGGGGACACACCAGGGCCACATTGGAGATGTGCACAGGGGCCTCTCGCTCGATGATGCCGAACTGGGTGCGCACATCGCCGGTGCGGCGCTGATGCTTCTTGATCATGTTGACCCCCGAGACCACCACGCGCCCCTTCTTGGGCAAGACGGTGTGGACGGTACCCCGCACTCCCTTGTCATCGCCACTGATAACCTCGACGGTATCACCCTTTTTGATCTTCATGGCCAACTCCTCAACTGCCTCGCCGCGCTCAGAGCACTTCGGGCGAGAGCGAGACGATCTTCATAAAGCCACGGTCGCGCAACTCTCGCCCCACCGGGCCAAAGATACGCGTGCCCTTGGGGTTCTGCTCGGCATCCAGAATCACCGCCGCGTTATCGTCAAAGCGGATATACGAGCCATCGGGGCGGCTGTACTCTTTGGCCGTGCGCACCACCACGGCGCGCACCACTTCCTTCTTTTTCACGGCCCCGCCGGGGTTGGCCTCTTTGACCGAGGCGATAATGATATCGCCCACGCCCGCGTAGCGGCGCCCGGTGCCGCCCAGGACCTTGATGCACATGATCTCCCGCGCCCCGGTATTATCGGCCACAGTGAGCCTGGTAAATGGCTGGATCATCTTGCGTCACCCCATCATTCCCATGATGTACCTTGTCTCACAGTGCCACGCCCACGAGGGGCTAGGCTACTTTGCTTGGCTAGGCCTTGTGCCCGTTATTCTACGCCCACAAGGGGCTAGGCTACTTGCCCAATCGCCGGGGCGTCACTGCTGGGCGCTGGCGCGCTTGACCACCTCGATCACCCGCCAACGCTTGCAGTGGCTCAAGGGGCGAGATTCCTCGATCCGCACCCAATCGCCTTCCCGGCAAGTATCTTCTTCATCGTGCGCCATATATTTCTTGTGGATCCGCAGGATCTTGTTGTATAGTCTATGGCGCTTGGTGGTCTCTACCTCTACCACCACCGTCTTTTGCATCTTGTCACTTACGACGCGACCGGTTAACACTTTGCGCGGCATCCTTATTGCACCTCCGCCTTGAGCTCCATCTCGCGCAGGATTGTTTTCGCCCGCGCAATATCCCGCCGCACCTGCCGCACACGGCTGGTATTGGATAACTGCCGCGTCGCCGCCTGGAAACGCAGATTGAACAGTTCCTCGTACAGCTCATCGAGCTTGTGCTGCAATTCCTCGCGGGTCATGGCCCGCAATTCCTCCCCTGTCATGCGGTCTCACCTCCACCCAACACTTCACGACGCACAAACAGGGTCTCGATGGGCAACTTTTGCGCGGCCAAGCGCAGGGCCTCCCGAGCGGTGGGCTCATCCACCCCGCCCACCTCCAAGAGGATGCGCCCCGGTTTGACGACGGCAACATAATGATCCACCGCGCCCTTGCCCGATCCCATGCGGGTCTCGGCTGCCTTCATCGTCACCGGCTTATCGGGAAAGATACGGATCCAGAGCTGGCCCGTGCGCTTCATCTCGCGCACCACTGCACGGCGGGCCGCCTCGATCTGCCGGCTGGTGATCCAGGCCGGCTCCAGGGCCTTCAGGGCAAAATCGCCGAATTGGATCTCAGAGCCCCGCAAGGCCTTGCCCTTCATGCGGCCGCGATGCTGTTTACGGTGCTTTAGCCTCTTTGGCATCAACATAGTCCATAACTCCTTAGGCGCTCGCCTGAGCCGGGGTGGCCTCGGGCAAAACCTCTCCCCGATAAACCCACACCTTGACCCCAATGCGCCCAAAAGTGGTCAACGCCTCGGCTGTGGCATAATCAATATCGGCTCGCAAGGTATGGAGAGGCACCCGTCCATCGCGCACCCACTCGCGGCGCGCCATCTCGGCGCCCGACAGGCGCCCCGCGCAGGCGATCTTGACCCCCTTGGCGCCGGCGCGCATGGCCCGCACCATGGCCTGGCGCATGGCCCGCTTCTGCGAGACGCGCTTCTCCAACTGTTCCGCGATGCTCTCCGCGATCAAGTGGGCATCCATCTCAGGCCGCTCCACTTCCACCACGTCCAGGCGCAGATTCTTGCTTTCCACCCCGGTCAGCGCCTCCAGGCGTTCCTTCAATTCGTTGATGTTGGCGCCTTTGCGGCCGATGACGATCCCCGGCTTGGCCGTCACAATCGTCACCGCAATCTGCTTGGGAAAGCGCTGGATCTCGATGCGCGAGATCCCTGCCCGCCCCAAATACTGATGGATGAACTGGCGGATGCGCATATCCTCGGTGAGGAGCTGGGCATATTCCTTGCCCTCGGCGAACCACTTGGATTCCCAATCCTTGATGATCCCCAGCCTGAAGCCAATCGGATTTACCTTGCGGCCCAAGATTCCCTCCTTATCCTAAAAGCCTACCTTCGGGCTTAGGCCTTCTCGGCCAGAACAACCGTCAAATGCGCGCCCCGTTTGATGATGGGCTTGTACCGACCGCGGGCGCCGGGGCGTCCCCTGCGCAGCCTGGGGGCCTCATCGGCACGGATCTCGGCCACATACAGCTCCTGCGCAGCCAGGCCGAGGTTCTCGTCGGCGTTGGCAGCGGCGGCGGCGATGGCCTGAGCCACCACCTTGGCGGCCGCCTTGGGGGTAAAGCGCAAGACGTTCAACGCCTCATCCACATCGCGCCCCCGCACCAAATCGGTCACCAGCCGCATCTTGTGGGGCGACATCCGAATGTATTTCACCACTGAGCGCACTTCTGCCATGCTTTATCTCCTCAAAGCACCCTTTGCCACCGGCGCACCAACCCCTGCCTCGCAGGGATCCTAGCGCACGGCGGTCTTTTTGCCGCCACCGTGGCCGCGGAAATAGCGCGTGGGGGCAAACTCGCCCAAACGATGGCCCACCATCTGCTCGGTGATATAAATGGGAATATGCCGACGGCCATCATGCACAGCGATCGTGTGTCCAACCATTTGAGGGAACACCGTGGACGCTCGCGACCAAGTCTTGATGACCCGCTTTTCGCCGCGACGGTTCATCTCCTCCACTTTTTGCAGGAGCTTGGCGGAAACGAACGGCCCCTTCTTTAACGATCTCGACATGAACGTGCCTCCTCCAACAACGGTGCTCTACCGCTCCACAGATGCATCACCCTAACGGCCGGCGCCGCGCCGCCGCACAATGTATTTGTCGGTGGCCTTGTTGCGGCGGGTCTTTTTGCCCAACGTGGGCTTACCCCAAGGCGATTTGGGCGAGGGCATGCCTATTGGGGCCTTGCCTTCACCACCGCCGTGCGGGTGATCCCGCGGGGTCATCGCCGAACCACGGGTGGCCGGCCGGCGCCCCAACCAGCGGCTGCGCCCGGCCTTGCCCAGCTTGATGTTCC
>DAOTZU010000045.1:0-3475 GCA_034433995.1 Anaerolineae bacterium | reverse complement strand
GCTACCAGGATCGTGCCGCCTCGGAGCAGTTGCGCAAGCTGGTGCGCCCCTTCATCCTGCGCCGGCTCAAAACCGATCCCCAGGTGATCCAAGACCTGCCGGAGAAATTCGAGTACCGGGTCTTTTGCAACCTCACCCGCGAGCAGGCCACCCTGTACGAGGCCATCGTCCAAGAGGCCCTAGCCAAATTGCAGGACCTGGATGGTCAGTCCAGGGTGCAGCGGCGCGGGTTGGTCTTGGCTATGCTCACCCGCTTGAAGCAGGTGTGCGATCATCCCGCCCTTTACCTGAGCGATGGCTCAGAGATCGGCCAACGCTCGGGCAAGTTGAACCGCCTGGTGGAGATGTTGGAGGAGGTCTTGGCCGTGGGCGATCGCGCCCTGGTCTTTACCCAGTTCGCCGAGATGGGGTTCCTCTTGCAGCGGCATCTGCAGAACACCTTCCGGCAAGAGGTGCTCTTTTTGCACGGCGGCACGCCGCAAAAGCAGCGGGAACGGATGCTCCTGCGCTTCCAGGAGGATGAACATGCCCCGGCGATCTTTGTCCTCTCCCTCAAGGCGGGAGGCACCGGCCTCAACCTGATGCGCGCCAACCATGTCTTTCACTACGATCGCTGGTGGAACCCCGCCGTGGAGAACCAGGCCACCGACCGCGCCTACCGCATCGGCCAGACGCGGGATGTCCAGGTGCACAAATACCTTTGCCTGGGCACGCTGGAGGAGCGCATTGACCTGCTCATCGAGAGCAAACGGGCCTTGGCCGAAAACGTGGTGGGCGCCGGCGAGGATTGGCTCACCGAGCTGAGCACGGAGGATCTGCGCGAGATCATCACCTTGCGCACCGAGGCAGTGGAGACCGAATAAGATGCGACGCAAAACCCCGGCAGCACGCACGGCAAAGAACAGATATTGGGATTTCGAGACTACGCCCATCCCGGCGGAGGATGGCCTCACGGCGCGCAGCCAAACCGGCAGTTTCACCCGCAGCTGGTGGGCCAGCCGGTGGGTCAAGGCGCTGACCCAAGTGATGGACCCCTCCCGCCTGGCCAGGGGCCGGGCCTATGCCCGCGGCGGCCAGGTAGTCAAGTTGGATCTCAGCGTGGGGTTGATCTCCGCCTTGGTGCAAGGCACCCGCCCCAAGCCCTATCGTGTGCGGCTGGAGATCAAGCCCTTGGAGGAAGCCGCTTGGGACCGGGTGATCCAGGCGCTGGCGGGCCAGGCGCTGTATGCCGCCCAATTGCTCAACGGCGAGATGCCCCACGACGTGGAGACGGCCTTTCGCGCCGCGGGGGTCTCCCTCTTTCCCTTGGGGCCGGGCGATCTGCAGACCTCTTGCACGTGCCCCGATTGGGTGCGCCCCTGCAAGCACGTGGCGGCGGTGTGCCTCCTGGTGGGCGAACGCTTGGATGAGGATCCCTTTCTCCTCTTTTTGTTGCGCGGCCGCACCAAAGAACAGGTGATGGAGGCCCTGCGCGCGCGCAGGGCCGAGGGGCTGGAGATGCCGCGCTCCGCGGCGCAGACCCCTTTGCCCCAAGCATCCCCGCCCGACCAGGACCTGCGCAAACGCCTGGACGATTTCTGGAAGATGGGCGACGCGCTGCGCGAGCTGAGCCTGCGGGTGGCGCCGCCGGAGGTGGAGCTGGCGGTGCTCAAGGTCTTGGGCGAACCCGCCTTTGCCGAAGACGAGACCCTCCTCGACCGGTTGGGTGAAATCTATCGCGCCGTATCCCAGCGGGCGCTGGAGGTGGCCTTTGGCGAGGCTGCCCCCGCGCCGGAAAGCGACGAGACGGCGAGCCAATAGGCCGCCGTCTCCTTGCTGAAACATGGGGGGCGCCCAGGCATCCCCGGTCCTTGCACCGGGCGACAACCCCAGCCGCGACACGGCGCCATAAAATGCCCAGGATCGGCCGCAGGCGTTAGCCGAGGATCTCGAAGGAACGCCGCCAGTAGGGGAACATGCCCCCCTGTTCCTCCCACACCTCGGTGGGGAAGTAGCTGGACACCTCTTGCCGCTCCTCTGGGGTCATCTCCCACTCGAATCCCCGCAGGTTCTCTTCCAATTGCTCCAGCCGGCTGATCCCCACGATGGGCGCGGTGACGGCGGGATGGCTGCGCACCCAGGCGATGGCGGCGTCGGCGGCGGTGTAGCCCCGCTCCGCGGCAAAGGCGGCCAACTTGCGGATGCTCTCCGCGTACTTCATGGACCAGGGTTGCAGACGGTTATCCTCCACGCCGCGGGCATCGGCGGGGGTGCCTTCCAAATACTTGCCGGTGAGGGCGCCGGCGCTCAGAGGGCGATAGACCACAATCCCCACCTTCAAGGCCGCCGCCAAGGGCAACACCTCCACTTCCAATCCCCGCTCGATCAGGTTGTACGGATATTGGCCGGCCACCAGGGGCGCCCAACCCTTGAGCTCATCCAGCCAGAGACAACGACACAGCAACCAGGCAGGAAAATTGGAACAGGCGGGGTAGAGGATCTTGCCCTGGCGCACCAGATCATCCAGAGCGCGGAGCATCTCCTCCAGATTCATCCCCGCGTTGGGCCAATGGATGTAGAGCAGGTCAATGCGGTCAGTGCGCAGGCGCCGGAGGCTGGCCTCCACGCCGCGCACGATGTGATAGCGGGAGATGCCATTATCGTTGGGGCCCTCGCCCGTCCGCGCCGCCACCTTGGTGGCCAAGACTATCTGGTCACGGATTCCCTGGAGCGCCTCGCCCACGATCTCCTCGGTGCGGCCACCGTTGTAGGCGTCGGCGGTATCGAGGAAATTCACCCCGCGCTCCGCCGCCGCGCGGATGATGCGCACCCCCTCCTCCGGCGGCGTCTTGCCGCCGAACATCATGGTGCCCAGACAAAAAACCGAGACCTTTAAGTTGGTGCCCCCCAAACGCACGTACTTCATGAACGAACCTCCTGGAAATGGCTTTCAGCCATGAGCTCTCGGCCACCGGCGTCAAGATTTATGCCCCGCCGGCCACAAGCCAAGGCTGCTTGACCATAGCCCAGATGAGGTGGATTTGTCAAGAGAGGGAGAGACCCATAGACCCGACAGGTCTTAAAAGACCTGTCGGGTCTGTTCGAGTCTGTCGGGTCGGAGGGTGTTGAAAAAAGGTGTGTAGAGGCCTTGCCCGCCTTCGGATGGAATCCGACGGCTCTGCTTGCCAAGCCCGCGGCGCGGGCTTGGCATCCCCAGAAGTCGGTTTCTAACCGACGGAGGCATTTCTCGACACCCTCTCGGGTTCTCGGGCTGGCGCGTTGACAGGTCCGCCAAGTTGTCTATAATGGAGGCTAGATCGCCTTGGAGCGAGGATGGATCATGTTTGCGGCAGCGGATCAAGATTTGGCACAACAGGTCCTTTTCCCCGGCCTGGTGTTCAACGAGCGCGGGGAGCCGGCCCAGGTGGTGTACATCGGGGGCGTGGCCCACTATGCCATCCCCGACGATGGCTTTTTGCGCCATGTGGAGGCGGCC
>DAOTZU010000044.1:0-11311 GCA_034433995.1 Anaerolineae bacterium | reverse complement strand
ACCGCGAGGTCTATGCCCGGTATCGCGAGCTCTACCGCCGGCTTTACGGCTCCTGAGATGAGCGGCCCCTGTTATTCACCCGTGCCGGCCGGGGTGGCGGAGGCCAGGGGCGAGGGCGCCTCTGCGGGGGTAGGCGTCGGCTTGATGGGCGGCTTGGTGAGTATTCCCTCAAGCTGCGTGCCCACATAGTAAGGAATGAGGTAGACACGCCC
Organism: Anaerolineae bacterium; assembly: GCA_034433995.1. Classification (GTDB taxonomy): domain Bacteria; phylum Chloroflexota; class Anaerolineae; order UBA1429; family UBA1429; genus DAOTZU01. The sequence goes on along the minus strand of DAOTZU010000044.1, from coordinate 11,099 downwards.
ATCGCCCCGCACTTGGGCATAGTAGGCCGCCTGGGTGGGCGTGGCGGCCCCCACCAGGAGGGCCTGCACGCTGCCATCTTGCAGGGTGATCTCCACCTGGATACGGGGCGGATCCAGCTCGTATGCGGCCGGCGCGTCCGCCGTCTCTGCCAGGGCCCGTTGCGGGCGCAGCCTGGCCAGAGCATCCAGGAGATAGTACACCTCCTCCTGGTCCGCCTCCTCGGCCACGGGGGCGGCCAGGCGCCATAGGCCATCTTCGCCGTAAATCAGCTCGGTGCGTTGTTCCTGGCCGGTCCGCCAGACGCGCAGGGCGCGGGCGCTGCCGGGTTCAAAGGAAAAGAGCTGCGCCAGCGGCGTGGCGGTAGGTGTGGTGCCCTTTTCTGCCGTGGGCGTGCTCTTGCGTTCCACCAGCAGGATAAAGAGCACCAGCGCCGCCAGGATCCCCAAGAGGATCAAGGTGTGCCGGAACTTCATCTTAGCGTCGCCTCCACCAGACCCAAACCCCCACCGCCAACACCACCAAAGGCACAAAAAGTATATTGGTATAGATGATGGTGCGCGCTTGGGCGGCGGTCAAAGTCACCTGGCGCGTGGTCATCTCCTTCGGGCGGATGGAGATGAGGGCCTCCTCCTCGGCCAGCCAGTTGATGGCGTTCATAAAGAGATCCAGATTGCCCACGCTGCCCCGCACCTGGGTGAGCAGGTCGTTGCTGCAAAAGTTGGCGCTGCCGATGACCACCAGCCGCCCTTTTCCCGTGCCCGTCTGGCTCGGCTCTGCCACGGCCGCCAGGCCCAGAGGACCGCGCGCCTCGTGGGCGTCGGGGCGCACCTGTTTCTCGCGGTAGCCGGTCTCGGCCCAACTATCGCTGCTGCTTTGGGCCAGGAATTGCACATTCCAGCCTTCGGGCAGGGGGTGGGTGATGGAGATGGAGCGGGCCATGGGGAACAGGGTCGTCAGGCCCGTCAAATCCTTGGTGATCTGGTGAAAGGTGTAGCGATCCACCAAAGGGGTGGCGATATCGCCAAAGAAGGAGCGCACCGGGTCCAGGACCAGGTCATCGGGCAACTCCAGGCCGTAGCGGCGCAGGAGGCCGGCGAAAGGATCGGGCATGCCCGGCTCCACCAGCGCCAATACCTTGCCGCCTTGCTCGACATAATTCGCCAAGCGGTTCAACTCTTCTTCCGCGAGCGTCCCCTTTGGCCCGGCGATGACCAGCACATCTATGTCGCTGGGGAGGGTGGTGGTCATGGCCAGGTTGAGGGTCTTGACCTGGTAATTCTCGGCGGTGAGGGCCTGTTTGATCTGGCTGTAGCCCTGGGCATCGGTATTCTCCGGGTCGCGCTCTTGGTGGCCGGTGAGGAAATAGACGGTGCGCGTCCGATCCTGCGTCACTTTGAGGAGCGCGCTGGTCAGGTCTTGCTCCTGCACGCCGAAGCAGAACTCGCGCCGGCCGTTGCGCTCAAAGACGATGGTGCCATCCCGGCCGATGCCGTAATCCAGGGCCAGCCGGCGCTGGGTATCGGGGTCAATGAACTCGTAGGTCAGCTTGGCGCTGCGGGCGGCATATTCCTTGATCAAATCCTCGGCCTGCTGCCGGTTGTAATGGCTGGGGGTGAAGAACAGCTTCACCTGCACCGGCTCCTGCAGGGAGCGCAGGAGCTGCAAGGTTTGCTCCGAGAGGGAGAACTGTTTTTCGGCGGTCACATCCCAGCGCACATAGTGGCGCGCGCCGAGGTAATTCAGCACGCCCACGATGCCCACAAAGGCCAGGCTCATGAGAAAAGCGTTGCCCCCATAGCGGGCCTGGCGCCTGCCCAGCGCGGCCTTGACGCCGGCGGGGTTGAGCAAGATGGCGCCGGCCAGAAGCACCAAGCCCACCGCGCCCAGGATCTCGCTCCACAGGGCCAGTTTGCTCAAGATCAACCACGCGGCCAGGGCGATGGCCACCGCCGCCAGGCCGGCGAGGGCCAAATAACGCGCATAGCGCGCCCGTTCCCTCTGCATCCTACTTCCACCTCCTGGATTCTACCACCCGAACGCTGAAAAAGAGGAACACAGCCGTCACGCTCAGGTAATAGACGATATCTTTGGTGTCGATCACACCGCGCACCAGGTCAATGTAATGGTCAAAGATGGGCAGATACGCGAAAACTTGGCCCACGGCGCCGCCCACCAGATCCACCAATGCGCCGCTGAGCCAGAGGAGGAGGGTGATCCCCATGCCTACGATGGCGGCGATGATCTGGTTCTGGGTGAGGGACGAACTGAACACGCCGATGGCGAGCAGCGCTGCCCCCAGGAGGAGATAGCCCAGATACCCCGCCAACATGGGGCCGATATCGGGTTTGCCGATGCGCAGGAGGAGGAGCCCCAGATAGCCGGTGAGGAGCACCATGGTCGCAAACACCATCAGGCTGGCCAGGTATTTGCCCAACACCACCTCCCAATCGCGCACCGGCGAGGTGAGGAGCAACTCCAGGGTGCCCTGGCGTTGTTCATCGGCCAGGAGGCGCATGGTCAGGGCTTGGGTCACCAAAACCAGAAAGAGCAGCGAGACGCCGTGCAGGAAAACGTAGCGCAGCGTCGCCTCGCGGGAGTAGTAGAGGATAAAGCCGAACAGGCCGCCGATCACGGCCAGATAGACGGCGATGATCACATAGGCGATGGGAGAGGTGAAATAGGCGGCCAATTCGCGCCGCGCAATGTACCACAGGTTCTTCATCGTTGCGCCTCCACGGCCTCCGGCTGGGCCTCGCCTTCCTCGGTGGTGAGCTGCATAAAGATATCTTCCAGGCTGAGGGTGAGGGCGCGCAGCTCCAGCAAGCCCCAACCCCGGTGTACGGCCAGGGCGGCCAGATCGCTGCGCCGGTCTGTGCCGGCGTCGAGGGTCACCTCAAAGGTGTGGGGCTCTGTCTGCACTGCTTGGGTCACGCCGGGGATGGCACGGAGCAGGTTCACGGCATCGGCTGAGGGTTGGGCGCATTGCAGCCGCACCCGCAGGCCCCCTTGTAGGCCCGCCGTCAAGCGTTCGGGCGTGTCCTCGGCCACGATGCGCCCCCGGTTGATGATGAGCACCCGCTGGCAGACCTGGCTCACCTCCGGTAGGATGTGGGTGCTGAGGATGATGGTGTGCTTGCTGCCCAAGCTCTTGATCAATTGGCGCACGCTGAGGATCTGGCGCGGGTCCAGGCCGATGGTGGGTTCGTCCAGGATCAGCACAGGGGGATCGTGGATCAGCGCTTGGGCCAGGCCCACCCGTTGGCGGTAACCCTTGGAGAGCTTGGCGATGAGGGTGTGCTCCACGTCGCCCAGGGAACAGGCCTCCAATACCCGGCCGATGGCCCGCTCGCGCTGGTTCACGCCACGGATGGCGGCGCAGAAATCCAGGTAATCGTGCACCGTCATCTCGCGGTAGAGGGGCACCGTCTCGGGAAGGTAGCCGATGCGCCGGCGCGCCTCCAGCGAATCTTGGAAGACGTCATAGCCGGCCACGGTGACCTTGCCGTCGCTGGGGGGCAGGAAGCCGGTGAGGATGCGCATGGTGGTGGTTTTGCCGGCGCCGTTGGGGCCCAGGAACCCCAGAATCTCGCCTTCGGCCACCTGAAAGGAGACCCGATCCAGCGCCAGGTTGGCGCCATAGTACTTGGTCAGTTGCTCCACCTGAATCATCGCCTGTGCTCACCTCCGGTTCACGGTGTGGGTTCAGGCCGCGCCCGTCGCCGCCCAAGATGCTTGCCGCTCCGGGCGTTCTGGCCCCTCAGACCCAGGTAGCCAGGAATATAGGCAAGGGGACTATCTTGTCAAACTGGCGGTGGGCACGGGTATTCGCTGAAAAGTTACGGGCGTTTCCCACCGGTGGAATGTGCCGTTCCCGCCGTCGGATAGAATCCGACGGCTCTGCCTGTCAAGCCCGCGCTGCGGGCTTTTCATCCGCAGGCGTCGGTTTCCAACCGACGGGGCCCTGAAGGGTGATGGGCGGGTGTTGATGCGTGGGCCGCCGATGGCCGTTCCCGCCGTCGGATAGAATCCGACGGTTCGGCCTGCCAAGCCCGCGCTGCGGGCTTTTCATCCGCAGCCGTCGGTTTCCAACCGACGGCGACATTATCCCCCTTATCCTCGGACGTCGCTTGAACCTGCGCCGCTATCGTGTATAATATGGCCCAACGTCATTAACTTGGAGGCACAGATGACGGATCTTCCTTGGGAAGGTGTCTGGATCGGGTACAACTGGCAGCGCGACGCCTGGCCTGTGGGAGAGCAGCGCCTGGCTTTCCGCTACGATTTTGCCCTGCCCAATCTGGCCCTTTCGGCGGTGTTGCGCATCTCGGCCTTTGCCGGCTATGCGCTGTGGATCAATGGCTACATTGTGGGCTATGGCCCGGCGCGCTCGTATCCGCGGGAGCAGCTCTACGACGAGTATCACATCCGTGCCGCCTTGCGCCCCGGCGATAACCACATCGCCGTCTTGGTTATGCCCCCCACGGGGGTCACGGGGTATTCCCTGGTGGAGCGCATGGGCTTGATTGTGGATGGCGAGATCGTCTGCCCCGAAGACACGGTGCGCGTCGCCACCAACACCCGCTGGTACGTGCGCCCGGCCGATTGGTTCGAGCCCAGCGGCAATCTCTGCTCGTTGCCCACAGGTTTTCAGGAGCATGTGCGGGGCGAGCTGGAGCCGCCCAAATGGAAGACGGCCTTGCCCTTGGAGAGCGAGGGCTGGCGGCCGGCGTGGTATTTGGGCCCGGTGGGCACGCCTCCCTGGAAGACCCTGCGCCAGCGCCCCATCCCCTTGCTGGAGGAGGTGCGGGTGGCCGATGTCCCCTTGGTTTGGCGGGGACGGGCCTCGCGGGAGCTGGCCGACGTGCGGGCCAACTTGGCCCGCCTGTTCAACGAGGCCCCCGTGGAGGGCCGGCCCGTGCAGGGGTATGACCAACCCTGGATCACCTCGGGCGAGGAGAACGTCTTTGTCTTTGACTATGGCAAGACCCGGCTGATCCGTCCGGCCCTGCAGCTGCGCCAGGTGAAGGGGCCTGTGCGCTTGGAGCTCTACTATGATCTCGCCCTGGGGGAGCGGCCCACGGCCATGCGCGGTTTCCACACCCCCCAGGAGGGCTTTGTGGATTCCTACACGCCGCCGCAAGTCACCGGTGAGGATGCCTCCATCTACTGGGAGTGCGCCTCGGTGCGGGGGTTCCGCTTCCTCACGGTCAAGGTGGCGGGGGAGGGGCAATGCGTCTTTCGCCTTGGCTCGCGCACGGTGGATTATCGCTATCCCCCCGTGGCCGAGTTCACCTGCGGCAGCACCCTTTTTGAGCAGATCTGGCAGACCTCGGCAGAGACGTTGCGCTCGGCCACCAACGATGTCATCGTGGATACCTGCTCGCGGGAACGGGTGCTGTGGACCTTCGACGCCTGTGTCTCGGCCAAGGCCGCCTTCTACACCTTTGGCGAGACGGCCATGTGGCGGCGGTGCTTGGCGTTGATCGCCCAGGGCGTGGATGAGGACGGCATCCCCAGCGCCATCGTGCCTGCCCGTCCCTCCTTTATGAGCCTGTTCGATCAGACCATGGCCTGGGTGATGAGCTGCTGGGATTATTACCTGGCCTCCGGCGACCTTTCCTTGCTGCAGGAGGTGGCCGCGCCAATGGAACGCTTCCTGCGCCTGTGCGCCCGGCAGATGACGCCGGAGGGCTTGTTCGTCCCCCCAGAGTATTCCTGGCATTGGGTAGATTGGGCGCCCATCGACAAACGGCCCTATGCCCTGGCGGTGAACGCCATGCTCCTGGTGGCGGCGCAAGCGGCCCAAAAGATCGGCGACAGTTTGGCCAGCGAAGGCCTGCGGAGCTGCGCCGCCGAGATCATCGCCCGGTTGGAGCAGGCCCTGCCCCTCTTTTACGATGAGGAGCGTGGTTGTTACCGGGCACACTTGCCCCCGCGGAAGCCGCTCCTCATCAGCCAACCTTTGGGTTGGCCCGGCGGGGCGCCTGGCGAGGCGGTGACCCATAATCTGCATGGTAACGCCCTCCTCCTCTGGGCCGGTTTGGGCAGCGAGGAGCGCCGACGCTCCGTGGCCCGTTTCATCGCCACAACGTGTGATCAGCCCTACGGCCCGGAGAACAGGTTCGGCCCTGGCTGGACGGACTTGATCCTCTCGCCCCTCTTTGATTACGGGTTCGAGGAGAGCGCCATCTCTTTCATCTCCCGCGTCTATGGAGATTTCATCGATGCCGGCGCGCCCACCTGGGGCGAAGTTTTCGATGGCTCGCGCTTCAACACCGCCCACGGCTGGGGCGCGGCGGTGAACACCCTCATCGCCGAGCGCATCATCGGCCTGCGGCCCCTGGAGCCGGGCTGGAAGCGCATCCTGCTGCGGCCGGTGACGGGTGGCCTGCCCGATCTGAGCTACACCTTGTCAACCCCCGCCGGCCAGGTGGCGGTCAAACTGCGGGATACGGAGATTATGGTCACCCTCCCCAAGGGCGTCATCCTGGAATATCGCGGCGAGCCCATCACGGGCACGGGTGAGGAGCAGAAGCTGCCCTGGTGAGCGCCTTGTTTGAACTGGAAAGGAGTCAACCATGCCTGCACGTGCTCAAGTGGCCGTCTTGCGCACCAAACCAGAGACCGTGCTGGAGGATTACGACCGCCTGCTGAGCTTGGCCCAGGTGGAACGGTTCCTGCCCGCCGACAAGACGGTGATCCTGAAGGACAACATCTCCTGGCACTATCCTTTTCCCAGCGCCAATACTACGCCGTGGCAGTTGGAGGGCACCATCCTGGCCCTGCAGCGCCGTGGCTATGAGAAGCTGGTCTGCGTGCAGAACAAAACCGTGGTCACCAGCGCCTTCAAGGGCGAGGACCTGAACAACTATGTGCCCATCTTTCGGCGCTACAATATCCCCGTGTTGTACAATTTCAAAGAGAGCGACATGCGTTGGGTGCCCTACGAGCCCAAGGCCAAGTTGGCCGTGCTGCCGCGGATCTATACTCAAGGGATCCATCTGCCCGATTACTTTTTCGGCAAGAGCATCGTGCACCTGCCCACGGTCAAATGCCACATCTATACCACCACCACCGGGGCGATGAAGAATGCCTTCGGCGGCCTGCTCAGCACCCATCGGCACTATACCCACACCTGGATCCACGAGACCTTGGTGGACCTGCTCAAGATCCAGCAAGAGATCCACACGGGCATCTTTGCGGTGATGGACGGCACCACGGCCGGCAACGGCACCGGTCCGCGGGTGATGAAGCCGGAGGAAAAGAACGTCATCTTGGCCTCCGGCGACCAGGTGGCCATCGACGCCATCGCCGCCAAGCTGATGGGCTTTGATCCCCTCTCCATCGGCTATATCCGCCTGGCCCATGAGGAGGGGCTGGGGGTGGGCGATCCACGGGAGATCGAGGTGGTGGGCGACGACATTTCGGGAGAGAACTGGCATTTTCGCATCGGCATCAATTTTCACCGCGCCATGGGCTGGCTCTCCTGGTATGGGCCCACCAAGGTGCTGCAGAAACTGCTCTTTCGCACACCGTTGGTGCACGTCTTTTCCTTCGTCTCCGAGGCGTACCACGACTATTACCGTTGGCCCTTGAAGGAACGTCACATCTATGAGCGCTGGCGCCAGGAGAAGCCTTGGGGACGGCTGTTTGCCGAATACCAGCAAAAGGGCCATCTGCGCTGAGGGCTTGTCTTTTGCCCACCCTGCTTGACAGAGGGGGCAAAATCCATATCATGCTTTGTGGGAGTTGCAAGCGGGACAAAGGTCAACGAAGGTAAGATACGTGGCCTCTGGCCGCCAAGAACGCCGACGTTCCTTTCCCATCGCCAGGGATGGACGGCGGCGTCATTATGTCTAAAGAAGGTTATTTTTGGGAGGGATGCGTCATGCCTTATGAAGTGAAGCACAAAAAACTGATCTCCTGGGTGCGCGAGGTGGCGGAACTGTGCCAGCCGGAGGCCATCTATTGGTGCGATGGCAGCAAGGCCGAATACGACCGGCTCATGGCCCAGATGGTGGCCAGCGGTTCGGCCACGCCGCTGAAAAAGCGCCCCCACAGTTTCCTCTTTCGTTCGGACCCCAGCGACGTGGCCCGGGTGGAGGCCCGCACCTTTATCAGCTATCCCAACAAGGACGATGCCGGCCCCACCAACAACTGGATCGCCGTGGATGAGCTCAAGCGGACCATGACCGACCTCTACCGGGGGTGTATGCGCGGGCGGACGCTGTATGTCATCCCCTTCTCCATGGGGCCCCTTGGCTCGCCCATGGCCAAGATCGGCATCGAGATTACCGATAGCCCCTACGTGGTGTGCAACATGCACATCATGACCCGCGTGGGCACCCGGGTCATCGAGGCCCTGGGCGTGGATGGGGAGTTCGTCCCCTGCCTCCATTCGGTGGGCGCCCCCTTGGCTCCGGGCCAAAAGGATGTGCCCTGGCCTTGCGCGCCCATGGAGAAAAAGTACATCAGCCACTTCCCCGATGAGAACCTCATCTGGTCCTTTGGCTCCGGCTATGGCGGCAACGCCCTCCTGGGCAAGAAATGCTTTGCCCTGCGCATCGCCTCGGCCATGGCCCGGCGCGAGGGCTGGATGGCGGAGCATATGCTCATCCTGCGCCTCATCAGCCCGACGGGCAAGCACTATCACATCGCCGCCGCCTTCCCTTCGGCCTGCGGCAAGACCAACCTGGCCATGATCCAGCCCACCATCCCCGGCTGGAAGGCCGAGTGCATCGGCGATGACATCGCCTGGATGAAGATCGGCCCCGATGGCCGCCTCTACGCCATCAACCCGGAATCGGGCTTTTTCGGCGTGGCGCCGGGGACTTCGTACCAATCCAACCCCATGGCCATGGATACCATCCGCGAGAACACCATCTTTACCAACTGCGCCCTCACCGACGATGGCGATATCTGGTGGGAGGGGATTGACGCCCCCCCGCCAGCCCACGCCATTGATTGGAAGGGCCGAGATTGGACGCCGGCGAGCCAAGAGCCCGCCGCCCATCCCAACGCCCGCTTCACCGCGCCGGCGGCCCAATGCCCCGTCATCTCCAGCGATTGGGAAAAGCCGGAGGGGGTGCCCATCGATATTTTCATCTTTGGTGGGCGCCGGGCCGGCGTGGTGCCGTTGGTGATAGAGGCCTACGATTGGGACCATGGCGTATTTCTGGGCGCCACCGCCGGCTCAGAGACGACGGCGGCCAACATCGGCGCGGTGGGCAATCTGCGCCGCGACCCCTTTGCCATGACCCCCTTCTGCGGCTACAACATGGCCGACTATTTCCAGCATTGGTTCACCATGGGCGATCGCCTGGGCGCCAAGGCGCCGCGCATCTTTTACGTGAACTGGTTCCGCAAGTCCGCCGAGGGCAAATGGCTGTGGCCCGGCTTTGGCGAGAACAGCCGCGTGCTCAAATGGATGTGCGAGCGCCTGGAGGGCAAGGTGGGCGCCCGCCAGACGGCCATCGGCCTTTTGCCCAACGAGGGCGATCTCGACGTGAGCGGCCTGGACCCCAAATGGCAGGCGAATTTGCCGGAACTTTTGCGGGTGGATATGGACGCTTGGCGCGCCGAACTGACCGATATTGACAAGTACTTTGCCCAATTCGGCGATCGTCTGCCGGCGCGTTTGCATCGCCAGTTGGATAACTTGCGCACACGCCTGGGCTAGCTTCTGAGAATAAACCTGACACGCGCCACCTTCACAGGTGGCGCGTGTGTCTTGACCGGGTAAACGTTGTCAGCGCGCCCAGGACGTGCTATACTTTCCTGCGCCGCGGCGCCACGCGCCTCGTGTCGTTGGCCAACTTGATCCACGGAGGACGAGCCCATGGGCGCAAGCCCCAGCTCTGCGCAGGATGCCTCTGCCACCGAGCAAGCCCCACGTTCCGCTTCCCGTTCCGTACCACGCTTGCCCTGCCTATATCCCACCGATACTGCCACCCCCAGCCAACGCCATGGCATGGCCATGCTCTGGTGGAACACCATCCTTTCCGCGGTGAGCGGCTCCTTTTACGGGGATTTCGTCAATCTTTTCTTGCTGGCCCTGGGGGCCTCGGCGGCCTCCATCGGCGTGCGCACCTCCATCAACAGCGCGGCCGCCCTCATGGCGCCTCTCATCGGCGCCTGGCTGGTGGAGCGCACCCGCCAACGCAAGCGCTGGGTGCTCCTGGGCGGCATCGTGGTGCGGGTTACCTTGCTGCTCTTGGCTCTGGTGCCCCTCTTTTTCCAGGGGAACGCGGCCGTGGCGGTGTTTGTGGCCCTCCTGGCCCTTCAATCCTTCGCCGGCTCGGTGGGCGGCCCGGCCGGTAACTCGCTCCTGGGCGATATTCTCCCCTTGGCCGTGCGCGGCCGCTACCTTGGCGCGCAGATGATGATCAGCAACGTCGTCCGGGTGGCCATCGTGCCCCTGGCCGGCTGGCTGATCCGTGGGATCGGCGGCATCCAAGGCTACCAGGCGGCCTGGGTGCTGGGCGCCCTGACGGGTTTTTGGGCCAACTGGTACTTTGCCCGCATCCCCGAGCCGCCCACCATCGAGGGGCAGGCCTTGCCGGGCGCCCATCGGGGCTTTATCGAGGGCTGGCGCGTCTTGGCCCAAGATCGGCGCTTTGTCTTTTTCTGCGGCATCAACTTTATCTGGAACTTGGGCGTGGCCACCGCCGGCACCTTTTTCCAGGTGCACATGGTGGAACATCTGGGCTTCAAGGTGGATACCATCGCCCTCTTGGCCACCGTCACCACCTTGGTGAACATCTTGGCCCTGCGCGCCGCCGGCGAGCTGGTGGATCGCTACGGCGCGCCCCGCATGACCTCCGTCGCCATGTTCCTGGTGCCTTTTTTGCCCTTGTTGTGGATTCCCGCCCGCACACCGCTGCATGTGGGCCTGGTGCAGTGTTACGGGCAGATCGCTTGGGCGAGTTTTCATGTCTCGGCCACGCCGCTGATCTTGATGCTCACGCCGCCCCAACAACGCTCGCGCTACATTGCCATCTACAACACCACCAACGGCCTGGCCGCCATCCTCGGCCCGCTCCTGGCCAGCTATTCGTACACCCATTGGGGCTTTACCACCAACCTGATCCTCTCCGCC
>DAOTZU010000043.1:0-8897 GCA_034433995.1 Anaerolineae bacterium | reverse complement strand
GCATCGTCCGGGCCTCTGCGGCGTCGGCGGGCTTGCCGAGGACTTGGCCCTCCACAACCACGAGGGTATCAGCGACGATGAGCAGGCCTCGGACGCGGGGCGCCAACGCCTCGGCCTTGGCCAGACTCAGGCGCCGGGCCAGGCCGGCGGGATCCTCGCCATCCTGGGGCGATTCATCCACCTCGGCGGCACACACAGTGAAGGCCAGACCCAGCAGCGCCAGTAATTGCCGGCGCCGGGGAGATGAGGAAGCCAAGACGATGGACACGGGTGCTGACATCAGGCTCTCCCAGGATAATCACAGTTGACGCAGAGATTATAAGGCGAGCCGCCTCCCTTGCCAAATCCAAGAGATCCTTACGTCGCTTTTATGGAGTCTTTACATGCCCTTTCCGCATCCTTGCCCAGTTGTGCTATAATAATAAGTGATGAGGCTTATTGGAAGAGACTAGACCGAGTTATCTTCCGAGCCAATGCCCTTCAAGATGAACAAATTGCCATCAATGGAGCGCTCTTGTTCATTTTGTGTTCATCTCGGCAGGAGAAAATCGGAGATGGACAATGCATCTCCAGTTCCCTCCGGCCCGTTTTGAGGAGTTGCTGTGGAATCCAAAGCCACGCTTCTGCTCGTGGATGATGATGTCACCTTGCTCAAAGCCCTGGAGCTGTACCTCACCCGGGCGGGCTATGCCGTCCACACGGCCGGGAACGGCACCGAGGCGTTGCGACAACTGTACGATTTGCGCCCCGACCTCATCGTGTTGGACGTGATGATGCCCCAGATGGACGGCTGGGAGACTTGTCGGCGCATCCGCGAGATGTCCACCGTGCCCATCATCATGCTCACCGCCCGCGGCCAGGAGGCCGACCGGGTGATGGGGCTGAAACTGGGGGCCGATGATTATGTGGCCAAACCCTTCAGCCTGAAGGAGCTGGAGGCGCGCATCGAGGCCATCCTGCGCCGCACCCAAAAACCCAAAGAGCACCCGGGAACCTCGCGGGTCTATTATGTCACCGATGATCTGGTGATCGATTCGGAGCGGTGGGAGGTTTGGCGCAAGGGCCAACGGGTAGATCTGACCTCCACCGAGCTGCGTTTACTTTTCTACCTGGCCGAGAACGCGGGACGGGTGCTCTCCCACCGCCAGATTCTCGAGAAGGTTTGGGGGCCCGAATACACGGATAATCCGGATTATACCAAGCTGTTCATCTGGCGTTTGCGGCAAAAGATCGAGGACGATCCCGCCCATCCCCGCTATATCCTGACGGAGCGCGGCATTGGCTATCGCATGGCCCCGGCCAAGTAGCGTCGGGCGCCGCAAGGCCTATTCGTAACGCAACCCGGCGCTGACCGGGGTGCGCGCGGCCGCCAGCGCCGGCCCGATGCTGGCCAAGATGGCGAGCAGGAGGGCAAAAAGGGCGCTGCCCAGCACGTTCAAGGGAGCCCAAATGGGCTTCAGGCTAAAGAGGACGCGGCTCATCTGCGCCGTAAAAAGCAGCCCCGCCGGATACCCCGCCGCCAGGCCCAAAACCCATCCCGCCGCGCCCAAGACCAGCCCTTCGGTCAGAAAGATGAGGAGCACCGCCGCATCACGCGCTCCCACGGCGCGCAACACGGCGATCTCGCGGCGACGCTCCAACACATTGAGGGTCAGAGTGTTTAGCACCCCCAAGGCCCCCAAAGCCGCCACGAGCACCACCATGGACACCAAGGCCAAGGTGAGGAGGCGCGAGGCCTCGCGGGCGGCGGCGATCTCCACATAGTTGGGCTGCACCAAGGGGCGCAAGGCGGCGAATTTGCGCTCCACTTCGGCCAAGATGGCGTCGGCGGCCGGCGGCTCGCGGGTGGTCAGACCAAGGGCAAAGAGGTTCCACCGCTCTTCGCTGCCCAAAAGGCGGCTGAGGGTCTTGCGGGGGAGAAAGGCCTTACCGGCCAAAGAGCCGCCCAAGAAGATGGTGTTATCCACGGCGATGCCCACCACCGTCATGGTGCGGCTATGGCCGTTGGTCTGCACCTCCACCCGATCGCCCACGGCGAGCTTGCGCCCATCGGCCAGCTCGGCCGAAAGGACCACAGCGTCAGGCTCGTCCGCGCGAAACCAGCGCCCTTGGCGCAAAACATGCCGGTACAGGGTGCTCTCGGCGGGGAGACCCCACAGCCGGGCCTCCGCCAGGCCCACCGTGCCATCGGCCAGCACCCAACCCTCCGCCGCCATCACCCCTTCCACCGTCCGCGCCAGGCGCTCGAATTCAGGCTCCACCGCTCGGCCCAAGGAAACCCACGCGTCGGCACCGTAGGTGCGGTAGATGGCGTTGATGGCCGTCACCACGGAAGCGCGGGTAGTGGTTGCGCTGAGGAACGCCGCCGTAGCCAGGGCGATCACCGCCAAAGTGAGGCCGCTCCGGCCCGGACGTCGGCCCAGGTTGCGCACGGCCATGGCCGCCAAAGGCGGCAACGGCAGCCGGCGGAGCAGGCGCGCCGGCCAGCTCGTGCCGAAATCGGCCTGGATGCCGTAGGTCTCCAAGGCCTCCTTGACGGTGATCTTGGCGCCGCGCCAGGTGGGCCAGAGGGCGCTGCCGGCGGTGACGCCGAGGCCGACCACGCCCCCCAAGATCAAGCCCTCCGGAGCCAAGCGGAAGGTCACCTCGGCGTTGCCCAAGGTGGCGATCCAAGCCAAAAGGCGCCAACCGCCCCAAGCCCCCAGGACGATGCCCAGCCCCGTGCCCGCCAAGCCATAGAGCAATGCCTCGAACAGATAAAGGCCCGCCACTTGCCGCCGGGTGGCGCCCAAAGATTTGAGGATGCCGATCTCCTGCACCTGTTCGGCAATGACGGCCGAGAGGGTGTTCACCACCAAGAGGCCGCTCACGGCCAAACCCAGGGCGGAAAAAAGGAACAGCACCATCACCAGGGCGTCCAACTCTCGCTTGCCGGGGAATTGGTCCCTGGGGCGCACCTGGCCGGGGGCGTGTTGGATCTGCTGCCGACGGAGCAACCGCTCGATGCGCTCCATCACCCGTGGGGCATCGCGGGGATCGCGCAGTTGCACCAAAAGTTGATTGTGGCCGGGGATTCCCATCACCTGGCGCAGAAAAGTGGCGGGGACATAGCCCACGGCCACCTTGGTGATGGCGCTGGAGAGGTAACTGGGGCTGCGGGAAAGGCCGCTCACCTGCAGGTAACGCTCGCGGCCGTCGGGGGCGCGGTAGGCGATCTCCATCCCCGGCGCGATGGGGGCCAAGGCCCCGGTGGAGATATCCAACACCACCTGGCCCAGCCCCGGCCAATCTCCCGCCACCAGGGTGAATTGGTTGACACGCACCCGAAAATCGTCCAGCCCCACGAACTCGATATCCTGCCAGGCGCCGCCCACGCGCCAGCGGGCGGTGTAGGTCAAGCGCAACTCTGCAGCAGCGACGCGCGGATCCGCCTCCACCAGGGGGACGAGGCCGGCCGGCGCGTCCCAGACCCAATAGGTGAGGTCCGCTTGGGAGGTGCTGAGGACGAGTTCCCTCTGGGCGCGCTCCAGGTTGCGGGCGGTGGAGGTGATGGCCACCAACCCGGCCACGCCGATGGCGATGCCGCATATCGTCAACAGGGTGCGCAAGGGCCGCTGGCGTAGGTCACGCCAGGCTTTGCGCCCAAGACCTCTCATCCTTGCGTTCCTCTTCTAAGGTGCCGAGCCCGGCCCCCGCACGCCAAAAGCCGCGTTTTGCGAGGGTGCTGAAAAGAGGCGTGTGGGCCTTGCCAGCCGTCGGATTGAATCCGACGGCTCTGCTTGCCAAGCCCGCGCCACGGGCTTGGCATCTCCAGACGTCGGTTTCTAACCGACGGGGGCATTTCTCGACACCCTCCGTTTTGCCCGTGGAGGCCGTTTGGCCTATAATCACCACTTGGTGAATGAGGCAGCCCAGGCGTGACCTCGGCCGTCGCTGCAACGCTTGAGAGATTCACCGGACAACGCAACATAGGGAGGTGTGACCATGCCGACTTATGAATACCGATGTACCGAGTGTGGTATTGTCTTTGAGCGTTTTCAGCACTTTTCCGAGGAACCCATCAAGACCTGCCCAGAGTGCAACGGCCCGGTGCAGCGTCTCTTTCACCCTGTGGGGATCATCTTCAAGGGCAGCGGTTTCTATGTGACGGACCACCGCGGCAACAACGCTACCACCATGGGCAGCAAGGCCAAGAGCAACGGTGAGGAGCACAACGGTAAGGGGCAGCCCAAGGATGAGCCCAGCCCGGCCAAGGCAAAAGAAAAGGAAGCATAGCACGCCTTACCAGCACAACAGCGCTGCCGATCTTGGGCAGCGCTGTTCGTTTTAATGTGCCACCCGCGGTGATACCGCCTAGAGCTGGAACCCGCCGGCGTATTCGACCACTTTATAGGTGAAATCGGTGACAAACTCCTGGATCTTGGCGCGGAAACGGTTCCATTCCTCGCTTTGGAGGGCCTTGTTCATGGATTCGAGATCCTCGGTGGTGCCACCGGCCAGCACCTGCGGGCCCTGGCCCCAGACGGCATACCAGGCATCGGTCGGCTGGATCCCCATGCTCATGATGGATTTGGCAAAATCTCGCGTGAGGAATTCCAAATATTCGGTCTCTTTGCCTTCGCGAATATTCCAGGTCATAATCAGCTTGATCATGGTCATGCCACCTCAGAGGCCATTAAACTATACCAGAATATCGCCGGCCGCGCAAGTGTAGCGGACCCGCGGCTGCCGATGAAGCGGGAGGACGGGGCAGAATGAGAGCCGTGGTGCAACGGGTGACCCAGGGATCGGTCTCGGTGGGAGAGGAAGTGGTGGGCAAGAACGGCCCGGGCGTGGTGATCCTGGTGGGGATCAAAACGGGAGACACCCAACGTGAGGCCGAGTGGCTTGCGGAAAAGATCGCCCACCTGCGCATCTTTGAGGACGACGCGGGCAAGCTCAACCGTTCCTTGCTGGAGGTGGGCGGCGCTGCGCTGGTGGTCTCGCAGTTCACCCTGTATGGGGATGCCCGCCGTGGCCGCCGTCCAAGCTTCACCGAGGCAGCCCCGCCGCAGGTGGCTGCGCCCTTGGTGGAGCATTTCGCCGCGGCGCTGCGCCACCAAGGTGTGGCCCATGTGGAGATGGGGCGCTTTCAGGCGATGATGCTGGTGGAGATCCACAACGATGGCCCGGTGACCCTGATCCTGGATACGGATATCTCGCGCCGGGGTAACCTCAAGGGCGCGTGAGGGATGGCGCCCGTGGAGGGTTTCTTGCGGCGCGGGTTGCGCCTTGAACCCCAGCTCCTTCAGGCGCGCGAGGCCAGATGGGCGGCTTGTGCCCGGCGATAGATCTCCACATATTCGGCCGCCGGCTTGGCCCAGGAGAAATCGGTCGCCATGCCCCGTTTTTGCAGGGGCAACCAGAGCTCCGGATGGCGATAGATCTCGCTGGCCCGCACGATGGCCGTGTAGAGGGCCAGAGTTTCGTACGCCTCGAAGGAAAAACCGTTGCCGCTGCGGCTTTCGGGGTCATAGTTTTGCACCGTGTCGGCCAAGCCCCCGGTGGCGTGGACGATGGGCACGCTGCCGTAGCGCATGGCGATCATCTGCCCCAGGCCGCAGGGTTCCACATGCGAGGGCATCAGGAACATGTCGCTGCCGGCATAGACCTGGCGCTCCAATCCGTCGTTGAACGTGAGGCGCAGGCCGAACCGCTGGGGATAGCGGCGGGCATAGCCGCTGAGCAGCTCGTGATACTTTTGTTCCCCCACGCCCACGATGGCGAATTGTAGATCGAGATGGGCCAGCAGCGCATCCAGAATGCCGGTAAACAGATCCAGTCCCTTATCGTCGCTGAGCCGGGAGACCATGCCCACCAGAGGTGTGCGAGGAGATTGGGCCAGACCAAAGGCGCGCTGCAAGGCGGCCTTGTTGGCCGCGCGACGCTCCAAGGTGGCAAGGTCAAAGGGCAGGACAAGGTGGGGATCGCGGGCGGGATCAAAGGCGTCAGTGTCGATCCCGTTGGTCACCCCAAAGAGGCGGTCGCTGCGCTCGCGGAAGAGAGGGTCCAGCCGCTCGCCGAACTCGGGCGTCTGGATCTGTTGGGCATAGTGGCGGCTCACCGTGGTGATGGCGTCGGCGTAATAGACGCCTCGGCCCAAGAGGTCCACCAGATCCGCCAGGTCGGCGATCTCGGCATGGTAGAGAAAACCGTACTTTTCCAGGCCGGCCACCTCCAACACCCGGTAGCCAAAGATCCCTTGGTGGGAGAGGCGATGGATGGTCAAGACGGTGCCCGTGGAGCGGAAAAAGGGATCGTCCTTGTAGATCGTCTCCAGCCAGTTGGGCACGATGGCGGTTTGCCAATCATGGCAATGGATCACATCGGGTTGCCAATTGACCTGGGGCTGTTTGAGCAGCTCCAGGGTAGCCCGGGCGTAAAAGATAAAGCGCTCCGCGTCATCGGCGTAGAGGGATGAGGCACCGTTGCCAAAGAATTTGGGGTGATCCACGAGATAAATGGGCAGGTTTGCGCCCACGCGGGCGCCATAGGCCGTGGCCAGCTCGCCGTGGTCATCCAAAGGCACGAGAAAGGGCTCGGCCAGAGGCTGCAGGCCGAACTGCTCCTTGGTGATATGGTGATAGCGGGGGATGGCCAAGCGCACATCGTGGCCCAAGCCACGCAGCGCCGCGGCCAACGCATGGGTCACCTCGGCCACCTGCCCCGTCTTGGCCAAGGGCGCCACCTCGGCCGCCATCATCAGGATGCGCAAGGGCGAATTATGGGTTGCGCTCATTGCTTGCTCCACCTTAGTCGATCTCTTGGCCGCCGATGAGCCAGGCGCAGACGCCGGCCACCAGCACGCAAGCCGCCAGCATGGCCGCCAACTGTCCGCCGCTCAGGCCCTTATCGTGGGCAGCCCAGAGCATCAATCCTCCCATGCCGGCCGCCAGGATGAGCCAGGCGCTCCAGCGGGGATAAAATCTCCTCAACATGCTTCTCCCTCTTGGGCCTCGCGCCAGGGCCGCTCCAGGGGCACGGGCGCCACGCCAGGGATGGCGTTCCAGGCCCGCAACACCTGTTGCCAGGTCTCTTCCAGGCCGTTGGAGTTGTCAATGACCACGTCGGCCCGGGCCACCTTCTCCTCGGCCGGAGGCTGGGCTGCCACCCGCAGCTCGGCCTCGGCGAGGCTCAAGTGGCGCGTATGCATCAGACGCTCCAGCTGCTGTTCGCGCCGGCAGGTGACCACCCACACCGCCTGGCAATACCGGTGCATCTCGGCCTCCAAAAGCTTGATGGCCTCGATGACGGCCACCGGCCGGTCATTTTGGGCCAGGAGGCGCAGCGTCTCTTGCACTACGGCCGGATGGACGATCCGCTCCAGATCCCTCAAGGCCTCCGGATCCGCAAAGACGATGCCCCCCAGCTTGGCGCGATCTATCTCGCCATCGGCAGCCAGGATCGTCGGCCCAAAACGGGCCACGATGCGGCGGTGCACCTCGCCGCCGGCGCCCATGGCGCGGTGGGCCAGCTTATCGGCATCGATGACCCAAGCCCCCAAACGGGCCAGCATGGCGGCGACGGTACTCTTGCCGGTGGCGATATTGCCGGTCAGGCCGATGACATACATGTTACTGCGCGTCCTGTGGGCACTCGTCTGGGGTCAGTGCCTCGGCCAAGGCCTCTCCTTGGGCCAGGCTCATCTGCTCCTCCCATTCGGCCATGCGCTCAGCCAGGGCGCTCTCGGCCTCTTGGAAGCTCTGGCTCAGGCGCTGCAGGCGGGCCACGTCTTGGGCGGCGCTGGCCCGCTCGATATCCTGGCCGAGGATGCGCAACTGTTGCTCCAGCCGGGCGATCTCTTGCTCCAAAAACGCGATGCGTTCGGCCCAGCGGCGGGCGAGCCTTTTGCGCTGGCGCTCTTGGCGCCTTCGCGCTTCCCATTCCTGCGCTGAGGGGCCGGGGTCCGTTTTCACCCGTGGGTTGGCCTCGGCCTCCAGGGCTTGCACATAGGCCGAATAATTCCCCTCGAACTGCCGCAACTGCCCCTCATGGATGGCCCACACATGGGTCGCCAGGGCATCCACCAGGTAACGGTCGTGGGAGACAAAGAGGATGGTGCCCCTAAAATCCGCCAAGACGTTTTGCAAAACCTCTTGCGCGGCCAGGTCCAGGTGGGTTGTGGGCTCATCCAGCAGCAGAAAATTGGCTCCGCGCAAGGTGAGCAGGGCCAGGGCCACCCGCGACCGCTCACCGCCAGAGAGGGCGCCGATGGGCTTGAACACCTCATCGCCACAGAAGAGAAAGCGGGCCAAGAGATGCCGCGCCTCCTCCGGGGTGATGGCGCTCTCCCCAAGGACTTGCTCCAGCACCGTCTTGGCCGGGTCCAAGCTCTCTTGGGTCTGGCTGAGATACCCCACGCGCACGCTGGCGCCCAGACGGAGGTGCCCCTCAAGGGGAGGGATCTGGCCCAAGACGGTGCGCAGAAACGTGGTCTTGCCCGAACCGTTGGGCCCCAGCAAGGCCACCCGCTGCCCGCGCTGAATGAGCAACGGCCCCGTGCGCAACAACACATGGGGCCCGGTTTTTTCGGCGTGCTCGCCTGGTCCAACGGGATAGCCGATGGTGACGCCATCGCTGAGGAGCACATGATCGCCCGAACGAAGGGTTGGGGACATCTGCACGTGGAGCTGGCGTTGCTCCTGGGGTGCCGCGATGCGCTCCAGCCGCTTGAGGCGGGTCTCCCGTCCCCGCGCCTCTTTGCTACGCTGCCCCGCCTTGTAGCGCCGCACAAATTCCTCGGTTCTGGCGATCAGCTCTTGTTGCTCTTCGTACTCTCGGCGTAAACGCTCCCGGCGTTGTTGGCGCTGAAGCAGTTACTGGCTATAGTTGCCGCGATACTTTTCCAAGCGGCCGCC
>DAOTZU010000042.1:0-5376 GCA_034433995.1 Anaerolineae bacterium | reverse complement strand
GCGACCTGGTCAATATCTGCGTGGAGACCTTTTTCCTCACCTCCTCGCCGGAGCGCGCCTTTAACGAGTTCCGCAAGCGCACGGACAATATCTTGCTCCACCAGTTCATCTACATCCTTGAGATGAGCGAATCGGCCAGCGACAAGGCTATGGCCGAGGCCTTGGATGCTTTTGTGGCCCGGCTCCACCGCCACGCGAATTTGCGCAACCAGGTGGAGACGGGCTTGGTGGGCATCACCCAGCAGACCCGCTTCCTGCAGATCGTGATCGTGGTGGTGGCCTTCATGGTGGTGGCGGTGCCCTACTTCCGCGATGTCTATGCCAGCGGGGTCTTGGGGCGCGTTGGCTTTATGGCCATCGTGCTGGTCATCTTGGGGGTTTCCTACCAAATCGAGAAGCAGATAGAAGATCTCAAGAAGGAGATCCGATGATCTCGCCGGGCTTGGTGGTGCTTTTGGTGTTGATCGGCATTGTGGTGGCGATCCCGCTCACGGGGCTGGATTATGAGCTGAGGCGCATCTGGAAATTTCAGCGGCGGCGGCTCAAGGGCCAGAGCGCGCCGGCGACGGTTTCTCTGTTCAGCCAAGAGAAACGCCAGGTGCCCTTGACCGATGTGCGCGATCTGATCATCAGCTTGCAACTGGGCACCTCCATGGAATCTACCCTGACGGGCTCCCTGGCCCGGGCGGCCGAACAGTTCGCCAGACGCGGCATCTTGGGGGAGCGCCTGCAGCGCCATGTCCAGGCGCGCTTGAGCATCTCGCCTGAGGCCGTCTTGGAGGGGCTGGTGGAGGATTTCGATTGCCCCCAGCTTGCCGAGCTGTTGCATCGCATCCGCATGGCCGCGGAGGGCGGCATCTCGTACAACCGCGTGCTGGCCGTGAGCGTAAATGATATTGAGGAGGATATCAGCACCCAGGTGGAGCAGCGCATCGAAAAAGCCCCCATGCGTTTGACGCCGCTGATGATCGGGGGTGTCTTTTTGCCGGCGCTGCTGCTGGGCCTGATTCCTCTGTTCGTGACCTTGATGAAAGGTCTCTAACCGGAGGCTTGGCCGCAAGGGCGGCTTGCCATAGAGTTGCGGCGTCTTGTGAGGACGCCTATCTAGTGGAGGTGACACGCATGAATCGGCAATGGAAGACGTTCGTCAGCGACGAGTCCGGCATCAGCGACCTGGTGTTGCAGATCCTAGTTCTGGGTGTCGGCGTGTTGATCGGGGTCCCGCTGGTGTTGGCCATCTTTGGCCGGCTGGATGATGTGGTAAACCGGATCATGGGGGTGATTGATCAGATCGTTGGCCAGTAGAACCTCTGTGACCGAGGGAGTGCCGGCGAGCTCCGATAGCCCGGGCCCACAGAAGCGGCAAGTTTGTGGCCCCATCTGTGGGTGTGGGCGCAAGGCCGGTTGTAGCGCGCGAGCACCTGGCTCTTGTATGGTCGGGGTCGACCAAGGACAGGTTGGCGCATCAGCCCAGAGCGCGTGGGGTGTGTTGGGGTTAGCAAACGCGCGCTACTCGTTTTCTGTGCGTGGCTGCGGAGCAAAGCGTCACCAAGATACTGGAGCGCAAAGATGACCGGGCGGGTTTCTAGGCGGGTGCCTTGGCCACAGACGGCATGGTGGCCAGCTTTTCTGGCGGATGATTCCGGCAACGTGGTGGTGGAATACATCCTGGTGTTGGCGGCAGTGGTGCTCCTTGCGGTGCCTTTGCTCTTGGCGCTTTCGGGGAGCATCAACCGCTTGATGCAAAAGATCATCTCTTTGCTCCGCCAGACGGCTCAATGAGGTGGGTTTGACCGCATGACAAGAGTGCGGCATTTCCTGCGCGATGAAGCAGGGGTGGAGATCATCGAGTGGGTCATCGTCACGGTGATTCTGACCCTGGCCGTCTATGCCATCCTCCAGGCT
Organism: Anaerolineae bacterium; assembly: GCA_034433995.1. Lineage (GTDB taxonomy): Bacteria > Chloroflexota > Anaerolineae > UBA1429 > UBA1429 > DAOTZU01. The sequence goes on along the minus strand of DAOTZU010000042.1, from coordinate 3,471 downwards.
GTGGGCCCAGAGTTGATCAAGTCCGTCCGCGCCGCCGGCGATTTTGTCCGCTCGCTGCTCCGGGGGCGTTGATATGATGCGTACCATGAGCAGGCTCCACGCGGCGCGGGCGCGGCTCCAGGCCTTGTGGCGGGATGAGCGGGGCACCGAGATCGTCGAGTTCCTGGTCCTGACGGCGACGGTGGTGCTGACCACCTATGTGCTCCTCATCACGCTGGGCAAAGAGGTGGCGGCCATGTTTAACCGCCTGATCACCCAGTTTTTCCGCTAAACGGCCCGGTCGGTCGCCTTGTTGGGTTGCGTGCGTCTCATCGATCCTCACGGTGGAAAGAGCCCCGCGATGCAGCCATGGTCTGTTTTGGCGCTCAAATTGGCCATTACCCTCTGGTTGGTCATCGTCTCCGCTTGGGATCTTGCCCAGCGGCGCATCCCCAACCTTTTGGTGCTGCCGGTGATGGGGGCGGCGCTGCTCTTGCAGCTTTATGAGGCCATCGCCGCGCGCTCTCAGGGGCTCATGGGGGCTTTGGTGGCTTGGGCCCTGATTTATATCTTGTGGCGGGCCCACGTCTTTGGCGGGGGGGATGCCAAGCTGCTCATGGCGCTTTTCGCCCTTTTCCCCACCATGGAGTTCCTGCGCGTCTTTCCGGTGGTGATCTTGGCGGTGGGCATTCCCCTTTTGGTGTATCGCTACGCCCGCCAGGGGTTGCCCAAGATCAAAGAGGAGTGGGAGCCACAGATTCGCCAACGGCGCCTCGTGCCCAGCGAGCAAGATTTGCGCCGACGCGGTCGGCCCTACGGCTGGACTTTGGCCCTGACAGGGGTGGTGTACGTATGGTGGTTTTTCTAAAAGACCAACGGGGCACCGTCCTCGTCCAAATCCTGATGTTGTTGCCGGTCCTCTTGATCATCGCCGTGGGCGGGTTCGAGGTCTGGAAGATCGTCTATGTCCGCCAGACCCTTACTGAGGCCGCCTATCAAGGGGTGCGCCTGCTGGCCTTTCAGCCGGTGCACGATAACATTTTGTTTCAGACCGAGGCGCTGATCCGGCGGACGGTGGCCGGCAACCATTATGTGGGGGCCAATGCGTACGATCCGGGGCTTTTGGCGGTGGAGCTGGATGTAGATCCGCGCTGTGGCCACGAAGTGCGCGTCAAGCTGCGGCTGCAATGGACGGTGGGCCAGGGATTGGGGCGGCCGGGGGGAAGCTGGTTCCCCTTCTTGGGGCGCACGGGGCGGCTCAAGGCCGAGGCTTACGGGTGGGTTATCTGTGAGCGGGAATCGGATGGACAACAGTAATCGGCCTAGGTGGCGGTGGCTTCGGGGGCGTCCGCGCGCTGCGTTGGGCCACGACCAACGCGGCTCCCAGGTGATTCAGATCATCTTGGCGGTGCCCATCGTCCTGGGCATTCTGTGGAGCAGCTTCGAGATCTGGCAGATCATGAGCCTGAAGGCCGCGGTGCGCACGACGGTGGCCCAGGCGGCGCGTTACGTGACCTCCTTTGCCGAGTTGCCCGATGCCATCATGGATCGCCCCTCCACGGTGGAGATCCGGCAGAACGTGGAGCGCTTGGTGAGCGAATCCCTGAGCCGACAGCGGGGCAATCTCGGCGATGCCCTCACCTGGGAGCTCACCTGGTATCAGGTGGTTGACCCGACGGATCCGCGTTGGGAGGGGAACGTTGTGCTCCTCGATGCGCTGGACCCGTTGGCCGGCCTGGTGTGCAACGACCAATTCGGTTTACGCCTGCGGGTGCGCGTGCCGTGGAGCACGGTCATCTTGGGCTTGGGTGGCAGCTCGCGCTCTGTCTCCATGCTGGAGCTGGAGGATACCGCCGTCGGCGGGATCCCCTGTTTCCCCTATTGCGAGGTCAAGGCCACGGCGCGGATCCTCTCCTCAGGGCCGGGCGGATGCCGCATCGAGGTCTGTTGGTCGTTCGATTGCAGTTACGAGCCGGATCGGGTGGAGGTGTGGCTGGATGGCGTCCGGGTGCACCAGACCAACAATCCGGTGGGGCAACCTTGTGTGCGGCTCTCGGAGAGCGTGCCATCGGGCCGCACGGTGCAGATCAGGGTGGATGCCTACGGCGGCCGGCGGAAATCGTCGGCCACGGTGGCGGTGGGCTGTCCCTGAGAGGATGCAGAGCATGAGGCGCACCATGCGCAGCGAAAAAGGCGTGGCCGTCATCGAGTATGTCCTCATCGTGCCCCTGTTGCTGTTGCTCTTTTTGGGGAGCCTGGAGATCGTGCGCCTGTTCTCCATCAAGCAATCGCTGCGGACGGGGTTAAAGCAGGCCATGCCCTGCCTAAGCCATTGGCACGACGTGGCCTCGCGCCCCATGTGCGATCCGCTGCCCCGCATCGAGGCCGAGCTGCGCAAGAACCCGTTTGCCCGGGGCATTTACAGCCTGCAACTGGTGCCCAACCCCAACGATTGGAGCGATCCCCATTACACGGGACGGGTGCCGGATATCGGCGAGATCTTGCAGGTGCGGGCCATCGCCGAGGTGCAGTTCGGTTTCTTGTACCCCTTTCCGGGCGGGCCCACCATCACGCTGGAGGAGAGCGTGTGGACCTACATGGATACCTCGCCCAAGTTCCTGAAGCTGAATCCCCTCACGCCGCTTCCCGCCGATCCGGGCGATTACTGATCAGGACGGAACTTTTGACGGGCGGGGGCTTTTCCCCTATACTATTTGCGCCGGGGTGTGGCGCAGTTGGTAGCGCGCAGCGTTTGGGACGCTGAAGTCGGAGGTTCGAGTCCTCTCACCCCGACCAGGGCGACCTGGGATCCATGCGGGCGTAGCTCAGGGGCAGAGCACCTGCCTTCCAAGCAGGCTGTCGCGCGTTCAAATCGCGTCGCCCGCTCTTGATAGTGGTCTTGATAGATTGCGTTGTCTGCCGTCTTGATGATGGTCCACGAGCGGCAGGGGCACGCAGGAGTGCTGGCAAGACCAAGACAAATCCGTCCTAGATGCTTTGCATCTAGGACGGATTGCTTTTCCTCTTGGGTGTGCTCACTGTCTATTCATCGGTTGGTCAAGCCACCCTCCAGACTTGAACTGGAAACCGGGCGCTTACGAAGCGTCTGCTCTGCCGATTGAGCTAGGGTGGCCTTTCTTTTGCGGTTTAGGCCAAATATACCACAACCCTTTTACAGTTTTCTAACCCACGAGAGCGCTTGCTCTAAAAAGAGAAGGCCAAAACGAAAGGCCCGTCCCGGTGCTTTTGACACCTAGGACGGGCCTATGCTACAATCCCGCTTGCCTGGGTGGTCATGTCACCTGGGCCATGAGCCAGGACGTTCAGAGCGTCGCTGGCTCGCTTCTATTATACCACGGCGTTGTGCCTAAACCTGTCGCGAAAGAGCCGCCATTTACGGCCATATCATAGCACAGGCCAAGGGTAAAGTCAATCAGAACATGCGTTCTAGCGTTGACTTTTCTTGACCTTCACCCCAGGCTGGCCTGGCGC
>DAOTZU010000041.1:0-2943 GCA_034433995.1 Anaerolineae bacterium | reverse complement strand
CTCAGCGCGCCGGCGGTGGATGTGGTGGACGTGTTGCTGTTGGACGATAACGCCGATATCCACCAACTCTTCTCCCGCTACCTTGCCGAGACCCGCTACCGGCTGCGCAGCGGCGCGGTGAAGCGCCTCTGGGAGCTGGTGGCCGAGCAGCGCCCCCAGGTGATCCTCTTGGACGTAATGATGCCGGGCGTGGATGGCTGGGAGCTTCTGGGGCGGCTGCGCCAACATCCCTCGACCGGCGCCCTGCCCATCATCGTCTGCACCATCCTGCCCGAGCGGGATCTGGCCTTGTCCTTGGGGGCGACGGATTTCCTGCCCAAGCCCGTCAGCCGCCAGGCCCTTCTGACGGCGTTGGGCCGGGCCCTGGGGGAGATGCCGCCAGAACCTCGCTGAGGGCCAGGGCACAACGCAGGAAATCCACCAAGGAGAGGCCGCCGCCGCTCCTCATGGCATTGAAAGAGGGGACGATGATGGGTTGGCCGGCGGGATCCAAGGCTGAGAGGATGAGGGTGGGGATGTCTCGGATCGCCTCATCGCGGTTTTTGGCCTCCAAGACGGCGAACCCATCCATCCCCGGCATGACCAGGTCCAGCAAGAGCAAATCGGGGCGGCGGGCGCGCAAGAGCTCCAGGGCCTCTTGGCCGTTGGTGGCTTGCAGCACCTGGTAGGGGCGTTCTCCTGAGGAGAGGATGCGGGTAAAGAGCTGGAGGGCCTCCGGGTCGTCATCGGCCAGCAAGATGTTGCGCACCGGCAGGGCCAGCTCCGCGATGGCCTGGAAGAGCTGCTCTCGGGTGATGGGCTTGAAGAGATAGCCCCGAATCCCCAGGTCGCTGCGCAGGTCTTGGGTGGGCAGCGTAAAGGCCACCACCGGCGTGGCATAGGGCGCATCGCGTAGGGCATCTACCCAGGAGGTGGTCTGTTCCGCCGTCTCGCCCCGCACCAAGATGACCTGGGCCGGCGCCTTGGCCAGGAGCACCAGGGCCTCGGCGGGTGTGGTGGCGGCGACGAGCTCCACGGTATCCAGGTAGCGTTTGGCGTTGGCGCCGAGCATCTCCTGGGGTTCCACGATGATCACCCGTGGGACGGGCGGCGTTTTGGGGGTGAGGGTGGAGCGCCGTTGGGGCTCCCATTCGGTGCGCACCCAGCGGGCAAAGGTGGCTGTATCCAGGCTGGGCGGCTCCAAGGGCAGGTTGAACCAGAAGGTTGAGCCCCTGCCGAGCTTGCTGTGCACCCCCATACGGCCACCGTGTAACTCCACAAAGCGCCGGCTGATGTTGAGCCCCAGGCCACTGCCCCCTTGGCGACGGCGCAGGGAGCTATCGAGCTGCTGGAAGGGCTGGAATAACTTGGGCAGGTCCTCCTCGGCGATGCCCGGTCCCGTGTCGGTGACCGTTACCACAATCTGCTCCTCCTCCCGCCGGGCGCCGATCTGGACACCGCCCTGTTCGGTGAAGCGGGCGGCGTTGTTCAGCAAATTGAGCAACACCTGGCGGATCCGCGTGCGGTCGCAATAGATCAAGGGCAGGTCGGCCGGAAGGTCGGCGCGCAGGTAGAGGCCCCGGGAGGCAAAGAGGGGCTGCACCGCCGTCACCGCTGCCTCCACGATTTCGGCCAGGGAGATCCATTCCCGGTTCAAGGTCATGCGGTGGGCCTCCACCTGGCTGAGGTCCAGGACGTCGTTGATCAGGCTGGCCAGGTGCTGGCTATTGCGTTGGATGGCGGCCACATCGGCCAGCAGGGCCGGCGGCAGGCGCTTGCCGTAGGTGCGCGGCGCGTTAACGATCATATCGGCAAAGCCCAGGATCATGTTCAAGGGTGTGCGCAGCTCGTGGCTGACGTTGGCCACGAAATTCGCCTTGGCCCGTTCGGCCTCCTCGGCGGCGCGCCGGGCGGAGCTCAGGAGTTGATTCAAGAGCGCCGCCTGGAGCCGCGCCTCGTCCAAGTCTTTGATCGCCTGCTTCAGTTCGGCTTGGGTATCCCGCGCCCGGTCGAGACGGCTCTGGGCCAGGGCATAGTGCTCCCAAGACCAGCGAAGGGCCTGGTGCAAAGGGCGCGAGGCCATCCAGGCCAGGAACAGGATCCCCCCAAAGAGGGCGCAGGTGGCCAGCCAACCTTCCACTTGGGCGCCGAGGACGCCCAGCAGGGCGAGGGCTAGGTAGCTACCCGCGTTTGCCGCGATCCCCGCCCAGGGGCTGATCAGGAGGGTCGCCAAGCCGGCGGGCAAGGCCAGCAGACAGTGGGCGGCTGTCCCAGGCAGGCGCCAGGTCAGTGCCAGGCCGGCGGCCAGCCACACCAGCACCAGGGCCCAGGCATCGGCGAGGTAGCGGCGGGCCAAGCACCGATGGAGGAGCAAGGGCAGGAGAAACAATGCGATGCCCATGAGCCCCTCCGTGCGGAGATGACTGAATTGGAAGGCGAGCAGGAGCAGGGCGAACCCCGCCGCGCTGGTGGCAAGGTACAACGCCTCCAGCGCCTCCCCTTGCAAGGCCCGCAAGTTGAGCTGGTGGGCGTCGGCGGGCGGTCTCTTTTGGCGTTTGAACCAGCGGCTAAAGATTTCTTGCATGGGCATCCTCCTCCAGGCCTTTTATGGCTCCGGAACGCGCAACACCTGTCCCGTATCGGCGGCCTGGGCGGCAAGGATGGCGAAGGCGCTGATGCTGAGGGCCTCCTCCACCGGGATGAGGGGCGCGCCCCGATTCTCCAGGGCGGCCAGAAAGTCGCCCAGGAGGGTGCGCTCCGGCGCAACCAGGGGCCAGGCGGGCACGTCCTCTTGGGCGGTGAGGACGTGCAGTCGGGTGCCCCGGTCGCAGATCTCCAGCACCCCCTGCGAGCCGGCGATGCGCAGGCGGTCATCGCCGTGGGTGGGAGCGGCGGCGGGACGGAGGTAATCGAGGTTAAAGAGGGCGCTGCCGCCATTGCGCAGGCGGGCGATGACGGTGGCCA
>DAOTZU010000040.1:0-14798 GCA_034433995.1 Anaerolineae bacterium | reverse complement strand
GCACCACCGCCCCGGCCAGGCCGGCGCCGCCGGCCCGATTCACCACCCGGCCGGCCACATACTTGGTGGTGGGCGTCTGGGTGGCCGTGGGGGTGGCGGTGGGCTCCAGGACCGTCACCGAGCCCGATTGTACATCCGTCGACAGAAGGTTTCCGGCCAAGGCGGTGTTGGTGTTATTCTCACCACGGAGGAAGGTAAGGGGCGTCGTGCCCGAAACCTGTTTGGCCCGCATGCGCAGACGGAACAGATGGAATACGCCGCTCTTCGCCGAGTCGGTCCAGGCCACATACCGGGCCGTCCCCCCGCTTACCCAATAATCCATCGGATTAAAGGCGGAACCCGGCTCCAGGCCCAGCCCCTCCAGGCGAGAGGTATCGAAGGTGATCCGCACTTCCACAGCATCAATGTTCTGCCCGCCAGTATTACAGTAAACATTGACCTCAAACTCCTGGCCCTTGTTCACCGAAAGCGAGGCGGGAGAGATATAGACGAGGGGGTTGGCCAGGTTCAGCGACCGTGCCCCTGGGCCGGCTGCCGCCAACGCGCTCAAGACGCGGTCGCCCTGCAGGCCATAGTTCGTCGCCAACAGCGAGAGATCGGCCAGGTTGACCCGCGTGTCGTTGTTGAAATCCGCCCGCTCATCGTAGCCGGCATCGCCCAAGATCTTGCCGTAGGTGTTGGCCAGGATCGAGAGATCTTGCAAACTCACCCGGTTATCGCTATTGGCATCGCCGGCGATCAAAAGGCCAAGGTTCACCTGGTTATTGCCCACCAGGATGGGCTGGTTGGCGCGCAGGTTGCGCAGAGAGTTCATGCTGCGCACGCGGATATCGTAGGTGCCGGCAAGGATGTTGGTGGCGGTAAAGATGCCGCGCTGGTCCGAGGTGCTGAGCAGGGCATAGGTGGGCGCCCCGGCGCCGGGCGCGGAGAGGGTCACCGAGAGAGGGCAGCTCCAAGAGGGAGCCGGCGGAGTACCCCGGCCCTGGAAGGTCACCTGGCCAATAAGGGTGGCCCGCTGGCCCACCTGCACCTGGCCGTTGGCGGTGGCGGGGTAGATATCCAGGCCGTTCACGTCGGCGAAAAGGGCCTCGGTGATGTTCACCGGCGAGGTGCCCTCGGCCAGGGTCAGGAAGGTGATGGTGGCCAAGAGGCCATCGCCGTTCGCCGGTAGCCGGGGCTGTTGTTGGGTCATGGCGTAATGGATGACGCCGGTGGTATTATCGGCCTGGTTAATGGCCACAAAATCGGGATAGGGGAAGGTCCCTGGGGCGATCTGCACGCCGGCCTTGGCCAGATCGGTATCCAAGACCCGCAGGATGGTGGGATCGAAGGCAATGTACACCTCCGCGCCATAGAGGTTCACCGCCCCGGTGATGCGGATATCCACGGTGGTGATCTCGCCCACAGTATCCACCTGGCGCAGGGCGGGCGAGATCTCTACTCGCACCCCGTTCAGCGCCAGCCCTTGGTGCAAAGGCTGGGCTGCCGCATCGGCCCGCCGCGCAGAGAGCCCTCGACCCAGCCCCACAAGCAACAGCAGGGCCAAAAACACCCCCCATGGCACTGCCTTATGGCGCCCGGCGAGCAACCGTAAACCGCGACGGAATAACCCCTGTTCGTTTGCTCGTGTCATCACTTTAACCTCCAGAGGTGACATGCATACCGCCCACGCTGCCCCTCACCCCATCCCTCATTCGCGTCAGTCATTACGACCTCTCCTTTTCTCCACATGCATACCGCCCACGCTGCCCCTCACCCCATCCCTCTCCCCAGGGGGGAGAGGGAGTCAAGTGCCCCCTTCCTCTGGGAGAGGAGAGCAATCTCCCTCTCCCTCTGGGAGAGGGCCAGGGTGAGGGAGGCACAACCGCAGTGTATTCAACCCCATACGCCGAGGGCCCTCGGCCCAGACCTGCGCCCCGCCTCAGCGGCCAGCGCGCCACACCAAAGGCACAAAGGCCGGCCGGGCGCCAACCCGCCGCAGGGCAAAGGAGAGCATCACGGTCTCTTCCGGCTCCACGGCCACCACCCAGGGCAACGGATCGCACTCCTCATAGCCGGCGGGCAGCGCGATCACCCGCAACCGATAACTGCCCGGCGCGAGGGAATCGAAGGCGTAGCCGCCGTCGGCGGCAGTGGTGACGGTCCCCAAAAGAGCGTTGGTGGCATCGCTCAGCTCGATCACCACGCCGCCCACCCCTGGCTCTCCTGGGTCGCGCTCCCGGTTGTCGTTCAGGTCCACAAAGGCCGCCCCGCCGATGGCGCCCAAGAAGGGGGGCGTTCGGGTGGGGGTGGGGCTCGGCGTGCCAGAGAGGACGGTGACCAGCGCCGATTGGCTCTGGGGCTGCAAAAGCTCCCCCGCCAGGGCCAGCTGGGCCTGCGCGATGGTCACCGGCGCCTGGCCCTCCACCTGTGTGGTTCGCAGGCGCAGACGGCAAAGGTGCAGCGTTCCCTCCACCCCTTCCGGCGACGTATAGGCCACATACCGCGCCACGCCGCCGGCCAGCGAGGAGATAAAGGGGGTAAAGATCGGTCCATCCTCGATGGCCAGCCCCGCCAGGCGCTCGGTATCGAAGGTAAGCTCCACCTCGACGGCATCAACCTTCTGCCCCCTCGTGGCGCAGTAAACATCCAGGATGAAATCCTGGTTCACCGCCACCGCGGTGGCTGCGGGCATGAGATAGATCAACGGCTGCTCCGCAAGCGCCAAGCGCCTCTTGGGGCCATCTGCCCGGCCCAACGCGCTCAGGAGAATATCCCCTTGGGTTCCATAGTTCGTGGCCAGGAGCGATAGGTCGGCGAGGCTCACCCGGCGGTCGTTGTTGAAATCGGCGCGCGCATCATAGCCCGGCGACCCTTCCTCTTGGCCATAGGTGTTGGCCAAGATGGAGAGGTCTTGGAGGCTGACGCGGTTATCGCCATTGGCGTCGCCGGCCAGGAGGGTGCCCCAATCCAGGGGGGGCGTATCCTGGCTGATGGCCACGCCTGGGCGCATATTGCGTAAGGAATGCAGATCGCGCACGGCCACATCGTAGGTGCCCGGCAGCAACCCCGTGGGCACTTGAAAGTTCCCCTGTTCATCCGTCGCCACCGTAAAGGCATAGGCGGGGATGGGATCTCCCGGCAGATGTGCCGCCACCACCAGCGGCCCCGCCCACGAAGCTCCCGGCGGCGTGCCGCGCCCTTGGAACTGCACCCGTCCCACGATCCGCCCCGGCCCAGCAGGCATGGGCGTGCGGGTGACGGTGGGGGTGGGGGTGATGGTGGGCGTCGCCGTGGCCGTGGGGGTGGCGCTGGGCGTTGAGGTCGCCGTGGGGGTGGGGTTGCACACCGTCACCACGGCGTCGTTGGGGGTATAGCTCCGGTTGCTGGTCACCTGGATAATATCCAGGCGCGCCTTGCCCTCGCCCCGGGGACCGATGCGGATGGAATGCCACCGGGGGCCATCGAGGCGGTACACCATGGGATAGACCGGCGGGTTCGCGCTGGAGACCTGGCTCCAATGCCAGCCGCCGGTGCCAAAATACCAGGCCACCCAGGGGCCACCATCCACCGAAACGTTGAAGGACTTGTTCAGGTAATCCACGCCCCACACGCGGCCCCAGATGACGTAATCTCCTGTGGAAGGGATAAAGACATTGAAGGCCAGCACCGTCTCCTCGGTGGCGGTGGCGCTGGGCACCACCTGGACATAGCGGCAATCGGAGGCGCTGGCCAGCTCGTAGCGGCCCATGGCGCCGTGGGCGGAGCCATGTTCGGCCTCCCGGTGCACCACGCTGGGCAAGGGGGTGGTGTTGGGCGTGGGGGTGGGGCGCGTGGCGCGGCAGGCAAAGCGGCTAAAATTGCGCCCCATCTCGGTGATCTGGTGGGTGGCCGGGTTAAACAGCTCGCCGTTCCACCCGCCCTGCCCCAAGCTGCCCTGGGGCGTGTTCAAAGCGAACCAGGCCCACCGTTGCACCAAGTGATAGTCATCCTCCGGCAGGCCCAGGTTAGGATCACGGGCGTAGAGAAGATAGGTGAAGGTGGCCGTCATGTATTCGTTGATGCGGTCGGAGGTGAACCCCTCATATTCGGGCATCAACACGCCATATTCAGAGATGATCAGCGGCTTGTTCTGCTGCCCGTGGTCCTTCATCCACTGGCGCATGCGCACGATGTGTTCGATGAACAGGGCCAGGCTATCATTATCCTGAATGCTATAGTTGCGGCCCAGGGCAGGATCACAGCCCAAGGGAATATCCGCGCCGGCGTTGGGCACCTCCCGGACCATTTGGTTATGGATATTCCAAACATCCACCGGCATGTCCGTGCCATAGAAAGCGCGGTAGGCATCCCACACTTTGGTGAGCCAATCCATGCGCAAAGGGGTGGGTTGGATGATGGCACCGTTGGCGATCTTGGCGGTGGGGTCAATCCCCTTGATAAAATCGTAAAAGATCTTGTAGATGCGGGCATATTCGTCGGGGTAGCGGCGGTCGCAGGCGCCCCGGACGCGGCCATCGGGCTCGGTGCCGATCATCCACACCGAGCCGGGGTTGGCCCTGATCTTGGCCTCCAGATCGGTCCAGTTGTAGCTGGCGGGGTTGTTCAGGTCAAAGTTCTCGGGACTGAGGCGCAGGGTCTGCATATACTCGATCCCCTCCGGCCGCGGGGGATGGAGGAGCGTGCCCCAATCCTGATACCAGCCCAGGCAAAGCTGGCTCACGTCGTAATCGGTGATATAACCGTATTCGCGGGCCACGCCCACGCCGATGCGCCAGCGGTCCGAGTAGGGCGGAAACGGCCCCTCGGCTCGCTGCAAGCCAAGACTCGTAGCAGGCTGTGCCGGCGCGGAAGGTCCGGCCGTGACCAGCCAACCGGCAGCCCAAATGCATACTACCGCCAAGAGCAAGGTGAGGACCAGGCGGCTGCGCCAGCGGCCAAGATGATGGACAAGCCCCCCACGGGGCCGACGACGAACCTCAACGGGCATCTGCACGCTCTCCCCATAAAGATCAACTCATGGCTTCAAGATCAAGGGCAAGGCCACGGCGCCGGCCCGATAATCGCCAAAGGTGATCACCGTATCGCCCCCCGCGACGGTGGTCACCACATCATCGGCCGTGCTAGAGCGATAGCCCCAAAGGTTATGCTGGCGGACAAGGTAGGTATCGGGCGCTAGATCGGTGAAGCTGAAGGAACCATCGGCCAAGGTGAACACGCGTTGCAACACTTGGCGGGCCAAAGAAAGAAGCTCCACCGTCACGCCGGGGATCCCCGGTTCGCCGGGCTGATGGACGCCATCCCGGTTCACGTCGTGATAGACGAGACCGATGATGTTCCCCCTGGCCGCCGTGACCGTGGGCGAAGGCGTGGGGGTGAAGGTGGACGTGGGCGTCGGGGTGATGGTGGGCGTCGCCGTGGGCGGGGCGATATAATAGGTCACCAGCAAGCGCGGATGATAGTCCGTCTCCTTGGCCTCGGAGGAGAGGAAGGAGTAGCCCACGTTGGCGCCCGGCTGCCCGATGAGGATCAAGCCCGCATTGAGCACGCCCTGTTCCACCCACCGGCGCGCCGCCGCGGAGACATCCCAGACATACTCGCGGCTGGCCGCGTTGACCCACTGCGTATCCAGCACGGTGGGGTCATAATCTGCCGTGGGGCTGCTGGCCCCCGGCATGGCCCAGGGATCGTCGCTGGTGGCCAAGCGCCAGGTGGCCGAGGATTCCTGCCACGGGCGGCGCACAAGGTGCGCCGTGATGTTGGCGCCGGTGGCCGGCGCGGTGGTGCTGGTGTGCAGGTGCAGGGTGGCCGAGATCACCCGGGCGTAGAGGGGCAGGCCCGTCAGGTCGAACCTGACCAAAGGCTTTTGGATCCCGTTGGTGTAGCAACGCAGTTCCGCCGTGCCGCCATAGTTCGTGGTCGGCTCCCACTGGTTGATGTAGGTGTCCTGGATCGCCACAAAAGTTTGCTGGGTGGGCTGCGGCGTGGGGGAGGGGGTCGCAGGCGTCAGGCTGGGCGTGATGGTGGGAGTGGTGGTCAGCTCTGGCGTCCAAGTGGGTGTGGCCGTGGTGGTGGCCTCGGGCGTTTGGCCGCAGATGTCGTAATCAATGCGCAGGATGGGCCGCCGCTGGGGGAATTGGCTGGTGGAGGAATCGAAGGAATAGGCCGCCGTGGAGGCCGAGATCCCCTTGATCAGCCAGCCATAGTTCTCCTCCGGATGTTGCACCCAATACCGCACACTTGAGGTGACATCCAAGCCGCGAAAGACGGCCCGATGGGTCAGGGTGATCCGATCATCCGGCTCGGCCACCCGATCCTGGCCGATGGCATTGCATCCATCCGCGCCCCAGCGCACCCCTTGGGCAGCAGAACGCCAGGTGGCCGTGGCCTTGTCCCAGGGACGCAAGACGCGAAAAGCGCCGATCTCCAGCGAGCGGGTCTCTTGGTAGGCCTCCACGTAAAAGACCAGCTCCGCTGCCACCACGTTGGCCCCCGGCGGCAGCGCCCCGGCCAGGTCAAAGCGCACCAACACCGATTGAATCTCGCCCCCCTTGACCTTCAAGCCGCCGGCGTTGGATTGGGGGAAATCCGGCGTATAGGCGTTGATCCACGTATCCTCCGTGCCGGCATAGCCGTTTAGCCCTTGCTGCAGCAACACACGTTGTACACAGGGTCCGGCCGTGGGCGTACCGGTGGAGGTGGGACCGGCGGTGGGCGTGGGCACCGGCGTGTTGATGGTATCGCGCAGACCGTTCTGGTGGGGTTGCGCCCAAGTAGCGTTGCCCCGACCGAGCGAAAGCACCAAGGCCAAAACGAACACCGGCCACAAGAAGCTGAAGATGCTCTTTCGGGGCCTATGAGGAATAAAAGGGGTCATCGCAGACATCCTTCTCTCGAACCTCCCGAACTAAGCCAAGGCACAAGGCCGCCCCAGGGGAAAGCCCTGCCTTCTAATCAAGACGGCCGGCCCGGCGATAAGTTACGGTCTTGCCGGCGCGGGCATCAGAAGGCCCCCTCGCCCCGGATCACCGCGCTCAAGGTGCGGGCGAGGATGCGCAGGTCCAACCAGAGGGAATAATGTTGAATATAGTAGAGATCGTCCTCGGTGTGCAAGTATTTCGCTTTGTTGCCCCGCCCCGAGATCTGCCACCAGCCGGTGATCCCTTGGGGCACGGTAAAGCGCTTGCGTTGCCAGGGCTCGTAACGCTCCACCAGGGCCGGAAGCTCCGGCCGCGGCCCCACCAAGCTCATCTCACCCTTGAGGACGTTGTACAGCTGCGGCAGCTCATCCAGGCTATACCGACGCAAAAAGCGGCCGATGGGCGTCACCCGAGGGTCATCGGGGCGCTTGTTGAAGAGCAACTTGCCATCCTCTGTCTCGGAGATAAGCTCAGCCTCGCGCCTATCCGCGCCTTGGTACATGGTACGGAATTTGAGCATGGGGAAGGTGCGCCCTCCCTCGCCCACCCGCAGGCTGCGATAGAACACCGGCCCCGGCGAGCTCCACTTGACCAACAGGGCGATGACCCCCATCAAAGGCGCCAAAAGCACCAAGATGAGGGCAGAAAGGACCACATCCAGGGCCCGTTTGATCAGGCGATCGATGGGGCCGATGACCGGCTCCTTCAGGCCCACAAGCCACAGGTCGCCCAACCGTTCCATGGTGGCCCGCACAAAGACCATATCGGAATAATCGGGCAGCACCTTGATGTTCACCGGCAGCTCCTGCAAGCCGGCCACCACGTTCGCCAGCTCCCGCTGGGCGGCCAAGGGCAGAGCCAACACCACCTCTTGCACCTGCTCTTGGGCGATGATCTCCGGCGCTTGGGCCAAGGTTCCCAACACCCGATAGCCCTCCACCTCGCGGCCCAATAGCTGGGGCTCTTCGGTCAAATAGCCGACCACCTCCACGCCCATCCAGCCGCAGGGCTTGAGGGCGCGGGCGACCTGCTGCCCGGCGCTCCCCGCGCCGACGATGAGCACCCGTCGCCGTCGCGTCTGAGCTCGGCGATCCATCAAGCGCCGCAATACAAGCCTGGCCAGCACACACAGAACAATATCAAAGACAAAAAAGTACACATAAAGCAACCGGGAGAGGCCACGATAGCTGAAATAAAGCGCCCCCGCCAAGATCACCGTGGCGATGGCGATGGCCCGGATCACCAGCGGCAGTTCCTCCTCCAGCCGGGCGATCCTTTGGGGATCGTACACCTTGCCCGCGCTGAGGGTGATGGACCAGATCACTGCGGTCAGGAGGAACACCGGCCAATAAAGGTCGGCCCCATCCAGGCGCAGCGGTTTGCCTAGAGGCACCACCAGCCTCACCCAGCGCGCCAACAGGAGCGCCGCCAGGGTCAAAACGATATCGGCCACATAGAGCGCCAGCACATAGCGCGCACTCGATCGCTGGAGCATCCGTTATCCTTTCGTGGCGGCCCACCAACCATCCACCGCCACCGGCATCTTGCCAGGCCAAAGCGGAACTTGCGGGGCGGGGGCAAAGGAAGGGATGATCTCCTGCAATGTCCGGACGAGGGTGGTGTAATCCTCCTCCCTGGCAGCCCGCAACACCGCCTCGATCCCCGCGGCCAAGCGCGCCTCCGAGGGCAAGCCCTGGGGGCGCGCCACCAAGATCTTTGCATGGGCGGTGGGCGCGGGTGATTCTCCGGGCGCAAAGAGTTCCTCGTAAAGCTTTTCGCCAGGACGGACGCCGGTGAAGACGATCTCGATATCTTCTTTGGGCCTGAGGCCCGAAAGGGAGATCAGATCCTGGGCCAGGTCCAATATGCGGATCTGTGCGCCCATATCCAACACAAAGACCTCCCCGCCACGGCCCAAAGCGCCGGCCTGGAGCACCAATTGCACGGCTTCGGGGATGGTCATGAAATAGCGCCGCATCTCCGGGTGGGTGATGGTGACCGGGCCGCCGGCGGCGATCTGGTGCTGGAACAGGGGTACCACGCTGCCCCTGCTCCCCAACACATTGCCAAAGCGCACCACCACAAAGGGGCGCCCCAGGCGCTGCGCCACGTGCTGCACCAAGACCTCGGCCAGGTACTTGCTCGCCCCCATCACGTTCACCGGATTCACGGCTTTGTCGCTGGAGATGAGCACGAAACGGGCGGCGCCGGCCTCCTCGGCGGCGCGCAAGAGGTTCTGCGTCCCCAGGACATTGGTGGTAAAGGCCTCCTCGGCGTTGCTCTCCATCAGGGGCACATGCTTGTGGGCCGCCGCATGAAAGACCACCTGAGGACGGTGTTTGAGGAACAACCGCATGATGCGCCCCTCATCGCGCACATCGGCAATCAGGGGCAGGGCCGAGAGCTGAGGCGCCAGATCATGCAGCTCGTTCAAGATAGTGTAAATGCTGTTCTCTCCATGTCCTAGAAGGAGCAACTGTTGCGGTTTGCGCGCCGCGATCTGGCGGCAGAGCTCCGAACCGATGGAGCCGCCGGCGCCCGTCACCAACACTACGGCGCCGGCAAGGTAACCCTCCACCGCTGCCAAATCGGTGCGGATGGGCTCGCGACGCAACAGGTCTTCGATCTTGACCTCTCGGATCTGGCTGATGCGCACCGAGCCATCGAGCAATTCGTACAGGCCGGGGATCGTTTTCACAGGCGTGCGGGCCTGCGCGCACAAGGCACGCACCTCGCGGATGACCGCCCCGGGCGCGGTGGGCATGGCAATGATGACCTCATCAATCCCCTGCGCCCGGATCAGCCGGGGAATGTCCTGGCGTCGCCCCAAAACCGGCACATCATAAATCTGCGCCCCCTGCTTGGCGGGATCATCATCCACAAACCCCACCGGCAGATACCCCAAGCCGGGGTTTTGGTGCATCTCGCGGACGATCAGCGCGCCCGCGTCGCCCGCGCCCATGATGAGCACCCGTCGAGGATGCGTATCCCCTTGGCGACCGTTGGCGCGCTCGCGGGTACCATCTCGCGTTTGCACCAGCCGCAACAGGATCCGCGAACCGCCGATGGCCAGCAGGTTCAGCATTCCCTCCAGGAGCAGCACCGAGCGGGAGAACACCCGCACGCCATCCACCACAGGCGCCAAAAACCCGAACGCCAACGCGGCAACGATGAGCGACCCCACCGCCACCGCCTGGGCGATGGCCGCCAGCTCGGCGATGCTGGCATAGCGCCACCAACGACGATAGAGCCCGAAAAAGTAATAGAGCGGCGGCCGTACCAGGAGCACGCTGAGGAAAAAGAAGGCATTTTGCACGATATAGGGGCCAATCCGCACCAGGGCCTCATAGCGGATGACGAAAGCGCCCACCGCTGCGCCCAAGATCAAGACCAGATCCAACAACAACAGGTATCGCCCTCTAAGCCGCACAGTGCACATCCCCGGTTGGGTAGGCCCCAAGACATTCGTGAGGCGAGGCCATGAAGAGTATAATGGTTCACGGGGACGCTGTCAAAGATTCGCCCAGGATTTTGACAACCTTTCCCGACCACTTTATTATCTTCTCAAGCTTCACCGGAAGGTCAGGATGCCCGGCCAACGCGCACCGCGCAGTCTGCTCATCAAGCCCGTCTCGGGGGATTGCAACCTCCATTGCACCTATTGCTTTTACCACGACCGCCCCGGCGACCCCTACAAAGCGCAACACCGCCACCGGATGAGCGCCGAGGTGTTGGAGGAGCTGATCAAGCAAGGGATGGCCCTGGAGCGGCAACACGCCACCTTCGGTTGGCAGGGGGGCGAGCCGACCTTGGCCGGTCTGGATTTTTTCCGCCAGGTGGTGGCCTGGCAAAAGCAATATGGCACGGCGGGCCAGGCGGTGAGTAACGGCTTGCAGACCAACGGCTTGCTCCTCGATGCAGAGTGGGCCCGCTTTCTCCGCGCCTACAACTTTCTCGTGGGCGTGAGCCTGGATGGCCCCGCCCCCTACCACGATGCCTATCGCACCTATCTGGGCGGCGCCCCCACCCACGAAAAAGTGCTGCAGACCTTGCGCCTTCTGCGCCAGTACCAGGTCGAGTTCAACATCTTGGCCGTGGTGAACCGCCTCACGGCGGACCATGGGGTCGAGATCTATGACTATTTCCTCGGCCAGGGATTCTATTTCCTTCAGTTCATCCCCTGCGTGGAGATAGACCCCGCCACGGGAGGGCTGACAGATTTCTCTGTGCGGCCGGAGCAATTCGCCGATTTCCTCTGCGCCGTCTTTGACCGCTGGTACAACGGCGGCGAGCCGGAGGCCTCGGTGCGCGATTTCGAGACCATCCTGGCCGTTTACTTGGGTCAGGAGGCCCCCCTCTGCTGCTACCAGGCGCAATGTGGCAACTATTTGGTGGTGGAATACAACGGCGATGTCTACCCTTGCGATTTTATGGTCGCCAAGGAACATTATGTGGGCAACATGATGGAGACGCCCTTGGAAAAGCTCTTTGCCAGCGAGCCCGTGCGGCGTTTTGCCGCGGCCAAGGCCGTGCCACGCCCCGAATGCCAGGTCTGCGCCTGGCTGCCGTATTGCCACCAAGGCTGCCCGCGCTTTCTGGGAGTGGAGGGACAGCGCACCCACTATCTTTGCCGCGCCTACCAGCGTTTCTTTGCCCATAGCCACGAAAAATTCCTAGACCTGCGCCAACGCATCCTGCGCCGCCAGGGCCTGGCGCCCGCCCAGGCGCCCCCGCCGCCCACCAAGCCGGTGGGCCGCAACGATCCCTGCCCTTGCGGCTCGGGCAAGAAATACAAGCAATGTTGCGGGCGCAAAGGCGCGGCAAGATGATCCGCGCCATCATCTGGGATTGGGGCGGCGTGCTCCAGCGCACCGAGGACCCGGCGCCACGCCACCAACTGGCTGCCGAGCTGGGGCTGACCTGGGAGGAGCTGGAACGTGCCGTCTTCAAGAGCGCCATCTGGCAGCAGGCGAGCCTGGGGCACATCGGTAGCGAGGAGGCCTGGGCATCCATCGTCACCTCCCTCGGCCTGCCGCCTTCCCAGGTGGATAGTTTTGTGGAGCGTTTCTTTGCCGGCGACCAGATTGATCAGCGTCTGGTGCGCCTGATCCGTCATCTCCGCGCCCAGGGCCTGCGCATGGGCCTGCTCTCCAACGCCATCCCGCCGCTGGCGGGCAGGCGCGGCCCCATGGCGCGCTGGGGCCGGGAGGATCTCTTTGACGCCCAGGTCCTGTCCTACCAGGTGGGGGCGCTCAAGCCCGATCCGCGCATGTACGCCGCCATCCTGGCCGCGCTCCAGGTGCCCCCGGCCGAGGCGCTGTTCATCGATGACGCGCCGGCCAACGTCCAGGGGGCCAAGGCAGCGGGGATGAAGGCCCTCCAGTTTACGGGGCAAGAGGCGCTCCTGCGCGATTTGGCGGCCTACGGGTTGGACGTGGCCCCGCCAGGCGAGGACGATTGAGCCTGCCCCGACCCCACCCATTTTGACAGGGCCGTCCATCGTGCTTATAGTATAAAACAAAAGGAAATTGGCGTTAGGCAAAGGTCGTCGCCGGCCCGGATGCCGCGACGTTAAAGGGGGAAGCCCGGCCAGTCCGGCACTGTCCCGCAACTGTAGTCTCGCCTCGGCGAGAGAGTCAGGTCGCCCGCCTTTGCCGCTCCGTTGGCCTTCGCGAGAAAGGCTCAGGAGCTTGAGGAATCTTGTTCCCTTGCTCCTGGCAAGGGATTTTTTGTTGTCTGCGTGAGAGGGAGAATCCACCGATGATAGCATCACCGCCGGTTTGGGGCCAGGGATTGGTGCAGATTTACACGGGCGATGGCAAGGGCAAAACCACGGCAGCCTTGGGTCTGGCCCTGCGCGCCGCCGGTTGGGGGTATCGCACCTTCATCGGCCAGTTCATGAAAGGGGTGGATTATGGCGAGCTGCGCAGCGTGCAGCTCCTGGCCCCTTATGTGACCATCGAGCAATTCGGCCGGCCCAGTTTCGTCCACGAGCCGGCTCCGGAGGATAGGGCCCTGGCCCACAAAGGCCTGCAGCGCATCGGCGAGGTGATGGCGAGCGGGGCATACCAGATTGTGATCATGGACGAGATCTGTGTCGCCCTGCACTTTCGCCTGGTGACGGTGGCAGAAGTGTTGGACCTCATGGCCGGGCGTCCGGCCCAGGTGGAGTTGGTGCTCACCGGGCGGCGGGCGCCCCAGGAACTCGTGGAGCGGGCGGACCTGGTGACCGAGATGGTGGCGGTCAAACATCCTTATGAGCGCGGCATTCCGGCCCGCAGAGGGGTCGAATTCTGATGCACGCAACGTTCGCCTGGGTCATTTGGGCGCTCAGCGCGGCGGCCACAGTGCTGCTCACCCGGAACCCCCTCTATCTGACCCTGGTGGCCCTGGCCGCTTGGCTGGTCTACACGGCGGCCGGGCAGGCCTCCAGCCTATTCCAACAGTGGCGGGGGTTAATCAAGCTCGGCGCGTGGGTCTGGCTGGTCACCATCCCCTTTAACGCCCTCATGGTGCACCAGGGCAAGATCGTGCTTTTGCGCCTGCCGCCGAGTTGGCCGCTGGTGGGAGGCAACATCACCCTGGAGGCGGTGATCTATGGCGCCGTCTCGGGCCTGGTGGTCTGGGTGCTACTCCTTGTCTTTGCCACCTTTAACGTGGCCGTGGACGCCTCACAATTGTTGCGCCTCACCCCCTCGTTTCTCTACCAAGCGGGCGTGGTCACCTCCATCGCCCTGACCTTCATGCCGCAGATGCTGGCCAGCGCCCAAGAGATCCGCGAGGCGCAGCAGATTCGCGGGCATCGCTTTCGCGGTTGGCGCGATCTTTTGCCCCTGTTTATGCCCTTGATCACCACGGCCCTGGAGCACGCCATCGAGCTGGCCGAATCCATGGAATCTCGCGGGTTCGGCGGCCGCGTGACGGGGTTGACGCCCCAAGCGCTGAACCGCCTGCGTCTGCAGATGTTGGCCGCCCTGGGCGCCCTGCTGGCGGGGCTGTTCGTCTACACCTACTGGAACAAGACGCCCTTTTGGGGGCTGTTCCTCCTGGCAGTCGCCGCCCTGTGGTTGCTCAGCACCTTACAGCGGGTGGGGCAACACATCCAGCGCAGCCATTACCGGCGCGCCCTCTGGCGCCGGGGAGATACGGCCATGGTCCTCTGCAGCCTCATCACCTTGGGCGTGATGCTGGGCGTGCGCCTGGCCAATCCCATGGCCCTCATCTATCATCCCTATCCGCCCTATCCGTTGGCTCCAGAGTTCAACCCCTGGATCGGCCTGGCGCTGGTCCTCTTGGCGGCGCCCGCATTGGTGGCCCTCGCCCAAGAGACCCAGTGGACCGTGGTGCCCGTGGAGAGGCAGGAACTGCGATGATCACCTTTGAGCACGTCACCTACACCTATCCTGATGCGCCAGCGCCTGTGCTGCGCGATCTCAACCTGGAAATCGAGGATGGCGCGTTCGTCCTGGTGGTGGGTAATTCCGGCGCGGGGAAATCCACCTTGTTGCGCTGCCTGAACGGCCTGGTGCCCCACTTTTACGGCGGCACCATCAGCGGCAAGATCCGCGTCCAGGGCCAAGATCCCCTCACCGCCCAGCCCCGCCAGATGAGCGCCACGGTGGGGTTCGTCTTCCAAGACCCCGAGGCTCAGTTCGTGGTGGATACCGTCGAGGCCGAGCTGGTCTTTGCCATGGAGAACCACAACCTGCCCCAAGCCACCATGCGCAAGCGGGTGGAGGAGGTGCTGGATCAGCTCAGCATCGCCCATCTGCGGGAGCGACGGATCAACACCCTCTCCGGCGGGGAGAAGCAGCGCGTGGCCATCGCCGCCGTGCTCACCCTGGAGCCGCAGGTGCTGGTGCTGGACGAGCCCACCTCCCAGCTCGACCCCCAGGCCGC
>DAOTZU010000039.1:0-15262 GCA_034433995.1 Anaerolineae bacterium | reverse complement strand
GAGCAACGCTACCCCCAAGTGTTGGCCCTGGCCTACGGTCCCAACACCCTGCGCTTGTACGACCCAACCGGCCGCCCCCCAGGGCTGGCCGAGGGATATGTGCCTCAGCACCCACTCCTCACCCCAGCGGGTTCAGGCCTGCTGCGCGGGTGGGAACTGCCCGTGACCACCTTCACCGCCGGCGATAGCATCCACATCTCTTTGCTGTGGGAACAACCGCCCCGGGAGACGGTGCTCCTCCAGGTGCGCAACGCCCGCGGCCAAGCGCTACTCCGGCGGGCCCTCCCCGCAGCGACCGCGGAAGGCCCCCAGCGCCAGCAGGCGGATTTCACCCTCCACACCCATACCCCCGCCGGCCGCTACACCATCGTCCTGGCCGATGGACATGGCGCCGAGATCGCCCTGGGGGCGCTGCGCATCGCCGGCACCGCGCCCCTGCCCAAGGCCGGCCCGCCGACAGCGACGCTGGAGGCCCGCCTGGGCCAAGGGATCACTTTGGTGGGCTACCGGCTGCCCAGCGCCCAAGTTTCCCCCGGAGAGACGCTCACCCTGGATCTTTACTGGCGCGCCGAGGCCAAGCTGGACGAGGATTACACCGTCTTTACCCATCTCCTGGGCCAGGCCTATAACCCCAAGACCCAGGGGCCCGTCTGGGGACAACATGATGCCCAGCCGGCCAACGCCGGCTACCCCACCAGCCAGTGGTTACCGGGGGATATCATCGTGGATCGGCATGTCTTGCTTGTGGATCCAAACGCGCCGCCGGGGATCTACCAACTGGAGGTGGGGCTCTACAACGGGGATAACGGTCAGAGGCTGCCCGTCTTTCTCGCCGGGCAGGAGCAGGGCGATCGGGTGTTGCTGCCCAGCACGGTTACGGTGCGAGGGCATTGAGGACCGGGGAAATCCCCTCCGGGATGTACTTGTGCCAGGCTTCGTGGATGTTCGCCTGGGCCAAGAGCACCAAGGCCAGATAGCGCGGACGCTCCGGCCGGGTGCGCAGGCGCATGTTGGCCTCCTCCGGAGTGCGCGAGCCCTTGCGCAGGTTGCACGCTTTGCAGGCGCAGACCACGTTCTCCCACGTGGTGGCGCCACCTCGCACCTTGGGCACCACATGGTCAATGGTCAAGGCCGACTTGGGCGGCTGGCTGCCGCAATATTGGCAGGTGTAATTATCCCGCAGCAACACCGTGCGCCGCGAAAGCGGGATGGTCATCTTGTGCGGCACCCGCACATAATAGACCAGCCGGATCACCAGCGGCACAGGCAGGGAGAGCCCCGCGGCGCGGATGCGCTCATCGGTGGCCTCCAAGATCTCGGCCTTGTCCTTGAGCAAAAGGACGACGGCCCGGCGCACGCTGACCACACTGAGCGGCTCATAGGTTGCATTGAGGACCAGAACAGCGCTCATCCTTCCCGCCCCTCCCTTGGTCAAGGGCTGGAACATATCCATCAACGTACAAAATGATAGCATCAAGGCGAGCCTGTGTCAATAATAGATTTGCATCTTCGCGCCCTCGATAGTAAGATGGTGTTTCGGAGGGCCGCATGAACACGGACGAGAAAGCGATCTATCTCGGGCACCCCAGCTATGTCTGGCGGGCGGGGCAAGAGCGCCGTTTCAGCATGATCCGCCAACAGATGCCCTTGGAGGGGAAGCGGATTTTGGATGTGGGCTGCGGCCTGGGCTTGTACGTCCGGCGCTTTCGCGATTTCACCCCAGAAGTCTATGGCGTGGATATCGATCCCGAGCGCGTGGCCGAGGCGAGCCAAACTCTGCCCAACATCCAACAAGCCTCCGCCGAGATATTGCCCTTCCCAGATAATTTCTTTGACCTGGTCCTGCTCCATGAGATCTTGGAGCACGTCCCCGATGACCATGCCGCGGCGCGGGAAGCCCATCGGGTGCTCAAGCCGGGAGGGCGCATGGTGATCTTTGTGCCCAACCGGTGGTATCCCTTTGAAACCCACGGCTGCTATTGGCGCGGGCAATATCATTTCGGCAATATCCCTTTGGTGAACTATTTGCCCACGCCCTGGCGCAACAAGCTCTGCCCCCATGTGCGAGCCTACACGCGGCGCGCGCTGGAGGAGCTGCTGGCGGGGTTGCCGGGCCGGTTGGTGAGCTACCGCTGCATCTTTGCCGGCTATGATAACATCCTGGCAACACGGCCAGCCCTGGGGCGTTTCCTCCAACGTATCACCTATGCCTTGGAAAAGACCCCGCTGCAAAGCCTGGGGTTATCGCATGTCATCGTCTTTGAAAAGCAGGGGTAGCCCTGAACAAACTTGCCATTCCGAGGGAAAACACAATGAAGATCCGGTTCGAACCTTTCGGCGTCACCACCCAGGCAGAGGCGGGCAAGACTTTGTTGGAGGCGGCCATCGCCGCCGGCGTAGAGATCGAGAGCGTCTGCGGGGGCAAGGGCACCTGCGGCAAATGCAAGGTCATCGCCTCGGGCGCTCTGAGCGCCCCCAATAGCCAAGAGCTGCGCAAGCTGAGCGCCGAGGCTCTGGCCCAAGGGTACCGTTTGGCCTGCCAGGCGATTATCGAGGGAGATGTGGAGGTGGTGGTCCCGGAGGAATCGCGCATCTCTAGGGTGAGCATCCTGGCCGAGGGGACGCAGCGGGAGGTACCCTGGGAGCCGTGGGTGCGGCGCTATACCCTGCACGTGCCCGAGACGACCCTGGCCGAGCAAACCCCTGACCTAGAGAACGTGGCCCGCGTGTGGCGGGAACAGCACCAGGATGAGCTCAAGCTCACCCTGCGGGCGCTGCGGCAACTGCCCGGCGCGCTGCGCGCCCAAGGAGGCCATATCACGCTCCTGGCGGTGGATGGTGAGATCGTGCGCGTGGAGCCCGGCCAAGGGCCGGCGCGCCTTCTGGGGATCGCCTTTGATATCGGCACCACCACGGTGGTGGGCTACCTCTTGGACCTGGAAACCGGCGAGCAACTGGCCGTCTCCTCCTTGCTCAACCCGCAAACGCGTTATGGGGATGACGTGGTCTCGCGCATCGAATATTCCACCCGCGAGGCCACGGGCCTCCAAACCCTCCAGCGCGAGGTCATCCAAGCGATGAACAAAATCATCGCCGAGACCACCAAAACCAGCGGCACCCACACCGAGGATATCCTGGGGATGACGGTGGTGGGCAACACCACCATGCACCACCTCTTTTTGGGCATCAGCCCGGCGGCCCTGGCCCGCTCGCCCTATGTGCCCGTGGTCACCGACATCCTGCAGGTCCGGGCCGAGGCATTGGATCTGGCCATCTATCCGGATGCCCATGTGTGGGTGTTGCCCAACATCGCCGGCTGGGTGGGGGCCGATACGGTGGGGGTCATCTTGGCCTCCGGCATGCACACCCAGGACGAGATCGCCTTGGCCATCGACATCGGCACCAACGGCGAGATGGCCCTCGGCTCCCGCCAACGGTTGATCACCTGCTCCACGGCGGCCGGGCCGGCCTTTGAGGGGGCGCAGTTGAGCTGCGGCATGCGCGCCGCCGATGGGGCCATCGACCGGGTGCACATCGATAACGGCGAGATTCATTGGCACACCATCGGCGAGGTTGCCCCACGAGGCATCTGCGGCTCGGGCCTGGTGGATTTGGTGGCCGAGCTGTTGCGGGTGGGGATTATTGACCCCACGGGGATGATGCAGGGAGGCAAATCCCTGCGCAGCAACGGCAAATACCTGGCCCGTTGCATCGGCCAGAGCGGCCGTTGCCGCATCTTTGAGCTGGTCACGGCCGATGAAGGCGCCGGCGGCAGGCCCATTCAAATGACCCAACGGGACGTGCGCGAGCTGCAACTGGCCAAAGGGGCCATCCGCGCCGGCATCCAGATCCTGATGAAGGAGTTGGGCATCGGCGTGGAGGATGTGCGCCGGATCTATTTGGCGGGGGCGTTCGGCAACTATATTCGCCCGGAGAGCGCCCTGACCATCGGCCTCATGCCCCGTTTCCCGCATGCCGAGATCGTGCCCTTGGGGAACGCGGCCGGCTCAGGGGCCAAGATGGCCCTCCTTTCGGCAGCGGCCCGCCGAGAGGCCGCCGAGCTGGTCAAGCATGTGGAATATCTGGAGCTCTCCGGCCGGCCAGATTTTCAAGAGGAATTTGCCGCCGCCATGGTGTTCTAATGCCCGACCGGCGGGGTCTGCCCGCATTTCCGGGCAGACCTGACAGGTCTTTCGGGTTATGCTTTGACGTGCGGCCCAATATCGGCTATACTAGCCCCAGCCGCTGAGGAGCGAACCTGTGCTGCGGTCTTGGCGCAAGTGGCTCTGCCCAGGCATCGGAGTGAAGCGGTGGTTGCTCTTGCTCCTGGTGGGGCTGACCTCCGCAAGCCTCGGCCTGGCCTTTGTCTTGGTGGCCATCTATCGCCAGCAGCCCTTGCCCGCGGCATTTTACTATCTGACGTTGCAATTCATCCCCCGCTGGGCCCGGGCTGTGCTCTTCCTGGCCGCGGGAGCGGCGGTCACGCTCTTGGCGCTGTATCGCTTGGTACGCTCTTTAAAATCCATCTTGTTGCTGCCCCAACCCAAGGAAACGCGCTCGCTGCCGGCCACGGCCGCCCAAGCGCCCCAAGGGCCGAGGATCGTGGCCTTGGGGGGCGGGCACGGCCTTTCCACCCTGCTCAGGGGGCTCAAACATTATACCCCGAACTTGGTGGCCATCGTTACGGTGGCCGATGATGGCGGAAGCTCCGGCGTGCTCCGCCGCGAACTGGGCCTTTTGCCGCCCGGCGATTTGCGCGATTGCCTCGCCTCCTTAGCCGAGGCCGAGCCGCTGATGGCCCAGCTGCTCCAATATCGCTTCGGGCGCGGGGCCGGCCTGGATGGTCACGCCTTCGGCAACCTGTTCATCGCCGCGCTGGCCGGGGTCACGGGGAGCTTTGAGCGGGCCATCACCCAGGCGAACCGCGTTTTGGCCGTCCAGGGGAAGATCATCCCTTCCTGCTTGGAAAACGTGGTCCTTTGCGCCGAGGTGCGCGACCGGGCGCACCCCGAACAAGAGCCGCGTTTGGTCTATGGCCAAGCGCAGATCGCGGCGGCCAGGGGGATCGTGGAACGGGTCTATCTGCAGCCCAGCGACGCGCGGGGCTATCCTGAAGCGATCAAGGCGATCTTGCAGGCCGAGATGATCGTCCTGGGGCCGGGCAGCCTTTACACCAGCGTCCTGCCCAACTTGTTGGTGCGGGATATTAGCGAGGCGATCCGGGCTTCGGGGGCCATCAAGGTGTATGTGTGCAATGTGGCCACCCAACCCGGCGAGACGGATGGCTACACTGTGGGCGACCATTACCACGCCCTGAGCACGCATCTGGGGCCGGGCTTTTGCCATGTGGTGTTGGCGAACCACAACATGTCCTACGCCCTGCCCGGCGCCTCCGGCAGCACCCTGGTGCCGCCCGAGTTCGTTTGTGCTGATGGTTGCCGCTTGGTCCTGGGCGATCTGGTGGATCCCCAGCTTCCCTGGCGCCACGAGCCCGACAAGCTGGCCAAGGCGCTGCAACAAATCTATGAGGTCCACAGGCAACAAGCCTTTTAGGGTATTTTGTGGCCGGCAAGACTAGGTATTGCATCACGAAAGGAGTGCATCATGACAGTCAAAATTGGTATCAACGGGTTCGGTCGCATCGGGCGGCAGGCGTTCAAGGCCATCGTGGAGAATTATGCGGACCAAATCGAAGTGGTGGCCATCAATGACCTGTTTACCGCCGACAACTTTGCCTTGTTGCTGCGCTACGATTCCATCTATGGAACCTTCAAAGGCACCGTGGAGGCCACGCCGGATACCTTGATCGTCAACGGCAAGGCCATCAAGTTCTTTACCAAGAAGGATCCCGCCGAGATCCCCTGGGGCGAGGTGGGCGCAGACATCGTCGTCGAATCCTCCGGCGCCTTCACCGATGCCAGCAAGGCCGCCGCGCACCTCAAGAGCGGCGCCAAGAAGGTCATCATCACCGCGCCGGCCAAGGGTGAGGACATCACCGTCGTCATCGGCGTGAACGAGGGGGCTTACGATCCGGCCAAGCATCACATCATCTCCAACGCCTCCTGCACCACCAACTGCTTGGCGCCGGCGGCCAAGGTGGTCAACGACCATTGGACCATCGTCAAAGGGTTGATGACCACGGTGCACGCCTACACCCAGGATCAGCGCCTGGTGGATTTCCCCCACAAAGATCCCCGGCGAGCGCGGGCGGCCTGCTTGAACATCGTGCCCACCACCACCGGCGCGGCCAAGGCCGTGGCCCTGACCATCCCCTCCCTCAAGGGCAAGTTCGATGGTCTGGCCCTGCGCGTGCCCGTGCCCACGGTCTCTATCGTGGATTTTGTGGCCGAGGTGGAAAAGCCCTGCACCCTTCAGGAGCTGATCGCCGCCTTTGACGCCGCCGCCGCTGGTCCCTTGAAGGGGATCCTGGGCGTCTCCCACGAGCCCCTGGTCTCCTCCGATTTCCGCGGCGACACCCGCTCCAGCATCATCGACGCCGATAGCTGCATGGTGCTGGGCAACATGGTCAAAGTGGTGAGCTGGTACGACAACGAGTGGGGCTATTCCAACCGCGTGGCCGATCTGATCAACTATATCGCCAAGAAGGGCTTGTAGATCACCGGCCCCCAGTAAGCGCGTGTGAGCAAATCTCCAAGGGGATGGGCCAAGGGTTGGCCCATCCCCTTTGCACTGTGAGGTAGCCTGTGGTGCAACGCATCGCCATGCTCAGCGTTCACACCTCGCCTTTGGCGGCCCTGGGGGGCAAAGAGACGGGGGGGATGAACGTCTATGTCCGCGAGCTCTCCCGGCAATTGGCTCGGCGGGGCTGGGAGATAGATGTCTTTACCCGCGCCCAGGATCCCCAGGTGGCCAAGATCCAAACCGATCCCGACCTCGGCTATCGGGTGATCAACCTGCCCGCCGGACCTGTGGCCGCCATGGACCGGCGCGCGGTATTCCCTCATCTACCCGAATTCGTCCAGGGTGTGCTGGATTTTTCCGCGGCCGAGGGCCAGACGTACGCTCTGATCCACAGCCATTATTGGCTCTCCGGCTGGGTGGCGCGGGAGCTGCAACGGGCCTGGGGCGTGCCGGTGGTGCACATGTTCCACACCTTGGGCCGGATGAAGGATAGCGTAACCGCCAATAGCGCCCAGCGTGAGGCGGATAACCGCGCCCAAGTGGAACAAGAGATCATGGATTTTGCCCAACGCATCGTGGCCGCGACGCCCTTGGACCGCCAACAGATGCTGGACCTTTACCGTGTGGACGAGAGCAAGGTGGTGGTGATCCCCTGCGGGGTGAACTTGCAGCTCTTTCGCCCCATCCCGCCCGAAGAGGCGCGCCGGTACATCGGCCTGCCCGAAGGGCGACGGATGTTCCTCTTTGTGGGGCGGCTGGATCCGGTGAAAGGCCTGAAGGTGCTCTTGGAGGCTATGTGCGACCTCACCCGGCGACTCAAGCCCTGTCGCGCCCAGGATCTCAGCCTGGCCATCATCGGCGGCGACCAGGAGAACCATGTGGAGGCGCTGATGCAGGAGGAGGTCAAGTGCCTCCAGGAGATCAGCCGCGAGCTGGGGCTGGAGGATTTGATCATCTTTTTCGGCGCCCGCTCCCAAGAGACGCTGCCCTATTACTATTCCGCCGCGGTGGCCTGCGTCATGCCCTCCCTTTACGAATCCTTTGGCATGGTGGCCCTGGAGGCCATGGCCTGCGGCACCCCCGTGATCGCCTCGCGGGTGGGCGGGCTGACCTTCACCGTGCGCGATGGCGAGACGGGCTACTTGGTGCCCGAAAAGGACCCCAAAGCCCTGGCGGACAAGTTGGAGCTGGTGCTGACCAACGAATGCTTGCGGCGACGCCTGGGCTATCGTGCCGTGCAGGTGGCCCAAAGCTACAGCTGGGAGGTGGTGGCCGAGGCCATCGAGGCCCTCTATGCCGAGCTTGGCCTCGCCCGGCCGCCCCGTCGCTGACGGGCCGCCCAAAGCCGCTCCAATAGCGCATAGAGGGGGCGGGAATAGGGGTAATCGTACGCCCCCACATAGCGCACAACCTCCCCGCCGAACCCTTCCTT
Organism: Anaerolineae bacterium; assembly: GCA_034433995.1. Taxonomy (GTDB): domain Bacteria; phylum Chloroflexota; class Anaerolineae; order UBA1429; family UBA1429; genus DAOTZU01. The sequence continues at coordinate 7,188 of DAOTZU010000039.1, read as the reverse complement.
GAAGCGCTGCACCCCACCGAGCGCCGCCGCCGGAGAGCGCGGGTCCCCATCGGAGATGCCCCACAAATCGTAACGGATGCAGCCCTGAGCCTTGGCCCATTGCATGGCCCGCCACTGCAGCCCGTGGTTGGGCATCAGCTCCCGATGGACATCGCTGGAGGCGCCGTACATATACCACGCTTGCCGGTTAAAGCAATACACCATCAAGCCCGCCAACGGCTCTCCCTGATAGTAGGCCAGGTACAGCTTGACCCGCTCCTGCGGCGCAAAGAGCTCCCATGCGCGCCGATAGTACTCCAGGCTGTGAATGCCGAAACCATCGCGCCGGCCGGTGATCTGGAGCAAAGCGTAAAAGAGACCCACCTCGGCGGCGCGCCCCTCGCGTACCTCAACCCCTTTGCGCTCCGCCAGGCGGATGTTGTAGCGCCACTTGGGTTTCATCCGCGCCAGGATCTCCTCCTCCGTCGCTTGCAGATCCACCCAGATGGTGCGGCGCGGCTGGATGCACTCCCGGCTGGGGCGCCAACCCCGCCCCCCCAGCCACGTGGGAAGCGGCTCGTCCTCGCGCCATTCAGGCTCCACCTTGAGCAAGATGGCCCCGCGCCGCCGGGCTCGGCGATGGATGGCTTGCCACAAAGTAGCGCCCGTCGCCTCATCATCCTCGACCCAAACAGGCCCCTTGGGGATGTACGCGATGCGCAGCGGCCCCACACGGCGATAGAGCACCTGCGCGCCGGCCACCAGCGCGCCATCACGCTCCACCGCCAGGCGCTCGGGCGCCCAACCGAACTCGCCCTTGAGTTGGCCCCAGGCCCAGGTCTGCAAAAGATGTCCGCGCGGGTCGGCGGCCACCAACCGATCCCAGTGCTCAGGGCCGATGGGCCCCTCTGCCGTACAGGCGATGACGCGTCTCATGTGCGCCTTTCTTGGGGATTTGCCCAGATTATACCTAGGTCGGTCGTTTTGCCAACTGTCGCTGAGTTGCGCCCTGCAAAGAAGCGCGCTATAATGGAAATGTAATCCGTTATGACGACCGGGCACGCGTGCGCATCCCCCTTGGGGATTCAGTATAGGTTCACCATAACCTCGTTTCCTTGTGGGGAGGGAAAAGATGGAAGACATTCTGCAAAGGATCAAAAACTGGGCCGGCCATGGCACGCCGAAGCAATTCCTCACCGAGGTCTCGGCCAAGATCGAGCCGGAGGGATATCAGGCCGAGTTACAGGGCAACGTGCTCACCTGCTACCGGATGGTCAAAAAGGGCGGCTTCCTGGGCCTCGGCGGCAGCAAGAGCAAACAGGTGGTGTTGCGCATCATCTGGGAGAATAATCAAATCCGCGTGCCCAAAGAGGATGCCGACGAGCAGTTCGTGCGCATGCTGGGCACCATGCTCAAGCAGCACTGATCCCTCCTCGACGTGCAGCCTCGCCGCGTGAACCCAATACCACATGCTACAGGTCGCTCCGGCGCCGCAGGGACTGGGGAGTAGGTTTTTTTGGCGGTCCGGCCGTGGATGGATATACTTGTCCATATCCTGGCCTTCCACGGCCGGACCCGAGGCAAAATGATGGTGTTTTCGACCGGCTCTAAAGATCTGGACGCCCTTTTGGAGGAACTGCGCGCAGGAGATAACGTCGTCTGGTACAGCCAAGAGCGAGAGGCGTATCTCCCTTTCGTTTCCGCGCTGCTGGGTCATGTCCAGAAAACTACGGCCGGCTTGGTCTATGTGCGTTCCGAGGGGTCGCTGGACTCTCTGGTGGCCGGCCTGCCCGGGTTGAAGGTGTTGCATCTCGCCGATCTGCCGGGCCCCGGTGACCGATTGCCGGCGTTTACATCCGCCCTAGCGCGCTTGGGCCCCCAGATTTACTATCTTTTCGAATCCCTCGCCTCCCTCTCGCCTTGGTTCCCGAACGAAGGACAATTACTGCGCTTCTTTCTCACCGTATGTCCTTTTCTTTTCCATCTAGATTCGGTGGCGTACTGGCATCTGGAGCGGGGGAAGTATAGCCCGGCGACCATCGCCGCCATCCGGGATTGCACCCAGGTCTTTATCAAGGTGGACCGGGCCGATACGGATCTCCTGGTGACGCCCCTCAAAGTTTGGGGGCGCTATTCGGAGACCATGTTCTTGCCCCATCGTGTTACGGTGGCGGATGGCACGCTGCAAGTGACGCCCCTGCCCTTGGATCTGCGCCAACAAGCCGATTACACCCAGGCCCTGGCCGCCAAGAACCGCGAATTGGCCGAGATCCGCGATATCCTGGACCGCAACAACCAAGAGCTGAAACAGCGCAACCAAGAGCTGGCCGAGCTGAACGAAAAGCTCTCCGAACAGAGCCGGCTTTATCGTTCCTTGCAGGTCAACCTGGATCATCTCGTGGCGTTGTTCCAAGCCAGCCAGACCATCGGTTCCAGCCTAGCAGTAGACCAAGTGCGGCGGGCGGTCGTCTCGGCGGCCCTGCGTCTTTTGGAAGGCTCCCTCGCCCGTTTGATCCTGCAGAACCTCGATGATATCCAAGCGGCGGACGTGGCCGAAGGCGCGCCACCCCCCTGGGCAGATGCCCCCGAGGTGGCCGCCCTGCGCCAAGAGGTGCGCCGAACCGGCATGGCCCGCTCGCTGGTCTGGGGCGCCGGCGGACAACCCCAGGGCAGCGTGGCCGTGGCCGCGTTGCGGGTGCGGGGCCAACATCTGGGCACTTTGGAGGTGCACGCCGCCGATGCCCACCTGGATACGGATGAATCTCTCCGCCTGTTGACTTATCTGGCCTCGGAGGCAAGCATTGCGCTGGATAATGCCTATCTTTACCGCGAGGTGGAGATCCAGGGCAAGCAATTGCGCTCCTTCCTGGAGAACGTCATCCATAGCGAGGAACAGGAAAGTCGCCGCCTGGCGTTCGATCTGCACGATGGGTTGGTGCAGCTCATCGTGGCCGCTTACCAACATCTCCAAAGCGCCCAGGCCTGGCGCGGGCGCGACCCGGGCGCCGAGGAACGGGAGTTGGAACAGGGGGTGCAGCTTCTGCGGCGGGCCATTTACGAGGCGCGCCGCTTGATCGCCCAATTGCGCCCCACCGGCCTGGACGATTTCGGCCTGGAACATGCGTTGCGCCTCTATGTGGCCCAGTTGGAGACGGAGGCCGATTGGCACGTCTCCCTGGAGATAGATCCCCGCTGGCCCAAGCTGCCCTCCGCGCTGGAGGCGGCGCTCTTTCGCATCATCCAAGAGGCCTCCACCAACGCCCGCAAATACGCCGACGCCCGACGGCTCCAGATTCGCCTGATGGCCGGTGAAGAGCAGCTTGAGGTGAGCATTCAGGATTGGGGCAAAGGATTCGACCCGGCCGAGGTGGTGGCCCTGCCCGCCCAAGGCCTGCACATGGGGCTGATCGGCATCCGCGAACGGGCGCGGCTATGGGGCGGGCATTGCGTCCTGACCAGCCAACCGGGCCAGGGCACGACGATCCACGTTTCCATCCCGCGGGCGCGGGCCTTGGCAGAACAAGGGGACGATACAGATGATCAGAATTCTGTTGGTGGATGACCAAGCCATCGTGCGCGAAGGGATCCGCTCCATGTTGAGCTTGGAGCCCGATCTGGTGGTGGTGGGCGAGGCCAAGGATGGCGAGGAGGCCGTGCGCCAGGTACGCACCTTGGCGCCTGACCTGGTGTTGCTGGATGTGCGCATGCCCGGCATGGACGGGATCACGGCGCTGCAACGCATCAAACAGCTGGCGCCCCGCACCAGCGTGATCATGCTCACCCTGTACGACGATCCGGATTACCTGCTGCAGGCCATCTCGGCGGGCGCCGCCGGTTACATCCTCAAAGATGCCAGCCGGGCAGAGCTGGTGCGGGCGTTGCGGGTCACCGCGGAAGGTGGCGCCATGGTGGCGCCCACCCTGTTACCCGAACTGCTGCGCCGCATGAGCCATATGCTGCAAACCTTGCCCGCCCCCACGTGCGCCGCTCCTCAGGAAAAGCTTTCCCCCCGTGAGCTCGAAATCTTGCGCCTCATCGCCGAAGGGCGCACCAACCAAGAGATCGCTGCCAGCCTCTTCCTCAGCCCCACCACGGTCAAAACCCACGTGCAAAACATCCTGCAAAAATTGGGCGTCTCGGACCGCACTCAGGCTGCGGTGTACGCCGTGCGCTGTGGCCTGATCTAGAATCCTCCATTCGGCGGCCAAGACAATCCTCCAAATGGAGGATTGTCTTGGCGCAGTTCTGTGCTATAGTAACAGAAAATGGCGCCCGTTCTTTGGGCGGGTTGTACAAATACCCCAGCAATACCCTTCCACGACGATGCGTGATGGCCACAACGTCTGTGGCGCTTCCTCTCCCCAGAGCGGTGGATCAGCCCATGTGCGGCAGGGGTTTCATCGTGTTCTCTGGCCCAAAGCGGAAAGGGCCTCATAGTCTATTCTACAGAGGAGAGGATCGCTCATGGGAAACCTAGAACGCCCCAATTCCAACGACATCACCCAGACCACCAATCGCTCACGCAATGTGGTCCCCAGCTCGGGCCTCTGCACCCGCTGCATTGACGGCTGCACAGGCAACTGCGAAATCTTTAAGACCAGCTTCCGTGGCCGCGAGGTGCTCTATCCTGGGCCTTTCGGCTATGTGACGGCCGGCGGCGACAAGGACTATCCGGTGGATTACTCCCACTTTAACATCCAGGGATACGCCTTTGGCGCCGAGGGCCTGGGCGAGGGTGTGGAGGGCACGCCCGATAACACCCTCTTTACCATGGTCAAGACGGACCTGGAGATCGGCTACACCCACAAAGAGAAGCTGCTCATGCCCATCATCAGCGGCGCGTTGGGTTCCACAGAGATCGCCCGGCGCAACTGGGAGCATTTCGCCGCCGGCGCGGCCATCTCGGGCGTGGTGCTGACCTGCGGCGAGAACGTCTGCGGCATTGACCCCGGCTTGCAGCTCAACGCCAAGGGCAAGATCGTCGAATCGCCCGAGCTGCGCCGCCGCGTCGAGACCTATCGGCGCTGGTACCAGGGCTATGGCGATATTCACGTGCAGATGAACGTGGAAGACACCCGTTTCGGCGTGGCCGAATACGCCATCGAGAAATTGGGGGTGGAGACCATCGAGCTCAAATGGGGCCAGGGTGCCAAGTGCATCGGCGGCGAGATCAGGGTAGATTCTTTGGAGCGTGCCCTGGAATTGCAGCGCCGGGGCTACCTCATCACCCCCGATCCCTCAAACCCAGCCGTGCAAAAAGCCTATCACGATGGCGCCTTGAAGCAATTTGAGCGCCATTCACGCCTGGGCTTCATTGACCAAGAGAGCTTTGCCCGCGAGGTGGAGCGGTTGCGCAAATTGGGCGCTAAACGCGTCACCTTGAAGACGGGCGCCTACCCCATGCGCGAGCTGGCCATGGCCCTGAAGTGGTCCTCCGATGTCAAGATCGATCTCCTCACCATCGACGCCGCCTCGGGCGGCACCGGCATGAGCCCCTGGCGCATGATGGTGGAATGGGGTGTGCCGCCGGTGTACCTGGAGGCCATGACCTACAACCTCTGCCAGAAACTGGCCGCTCGGGGCGCCTTTGTGCCCGATATCGCCTTCGGCGGCGGCCTATCTACGGAGGATCACATCTTCAAGGTGTTGGCCTTGGGCGCGCCGTATGTGAAGGCGGTCTGCCTGGGCCGGGCCATCATGATCCCTGCCATGGTGGGCAAGAACATCGGCGAATGGCTCAAGAGCGGCGAGCTGCCGCGTACCGTCTCTCAATTCGGCAATTCGGTGGAAGAGATCTTTGTGAACTATGAGGTGCTCAAGGAGCGCTTTGGCTCGGCCATCAATGAGCTGCCCTTGGGCGCCATCGGCTGGTACACCTACGTGGACAAGCTCAAGGTGGGCCTGCAGCAGATCATGGCCGGCAGCCGCAACTTTGCCCTGAATACCATCTCGCGCCAAGACATCATGGCCCTCACCCGCGAGGCCGAGGATGTCACCGGCATCCCCTACGTGATGGAAGCCTATCGCGCCGAGGCCGAGGCCATCATCGCCGGCTGAGCCCTGCGTTTCAGCGCGCCATGCCGCGGCGGGCCCTTGGGGTAAGGGCCCGCCGCTTCTTTTGGACGCGCGCGAGGGTGTCGAGAAATGCCCCCGTCGGTTAGAAACCGACGTCTGGGGATGGTAAGCCCGCGCCGCGGGCTTGGCAAGCAGAGCCGTCGGATTCCATCCGACGGCGGGCAAGGCCTCTACACGCTTTTTTCAACGCCCTCACGCGCGCCGGATTTGGCCCAGCGGCGCGGCCGGGTTATACTATGCTCCCGGGCGCAGTGCTCCACAATCCCTCGGAGGGCACAGATGACCCGATACATCTTTTGCACCGGCGGTGTGGTCTCTTCCATCGGCAAAGGCGTGACGGTCGCCTCCATCGGCCGCATTCTCAAGGCCCGGGGCCTCTCGGTCGTCATCCAAAAGCTCGATCCTTATTTGAACATCGATCCCGGCACCATGTCGCCCTATCAACATGGCGAAGTGTTTGTGCTGGATGACGGCACCGAGACGGACCTGGACCTGGGCCATTACGAGCGCTTTACCGATGTCTCCCTCACCCGTCATTCCAACGTGACCACCGGCCAGATCTATGCCGAGGTCATCGCCCGAGAGCGCCGGGGAGATTTTTTGGGCGGCACCGTGCAGGTGATCCCCCACATCACCGACGAGATCAAGCGCCGCATCCGCCTGGTGGCCGAGGAGACCAAGGCCGATGTGGTCTTGGTGGAGATCGGCGGGACGGTGGGCGATATCGAGAGCCTCCCCTTCCTAGAGGCGATCCGCCAGATGCGCAAGAACGTGGGCGCCGATTCTACCTGTTATGTCCATCTGACCCTACTGCCCCACATCGGTCCCACAGGCGAGCTCAAGACCAAACCCACCCAGCACAGTGTGCGCGAACTGCGCAGCATCGGCATCCATCCCGACGTGCTGATCTGCCGCGCCGATTACCCCATCGCGCCCGATCTCTTGGATAAAATCGCCCTCTTTGGCGACGTGGATCGTGAAGCCGTGATCCCCCTGGAGACCGCCGAGACGATCTACGAGGTGCCCTTGGTGTTGGAGCGTTACGGCCTGGGCGATTATTTGGTGCGGCGATTGCGCCTGGAGGCGGGGGAACCCGACCTGCGGGATTGGAGCGAGATGGTCTACCGCCTGAAG
>DAOTZU010000038.1:0-4618 GCA_034433995.1 Anaerolineae bacterium | reverse complement strand
GCCCAGAGGGACCTGGCCGAGTTCGCCCGCCTGCTGGACGCGGAATGGCGCCTGCGCCGGGGCTTGGCCGAGGGGGTGAGCAACGCCAAGATCGAGACCATCGTCGCCGCGGCAGCAGAGGCGGGGGCGCTGGCCAGCAAAATCTGCGGCGCCGGGGGCGGCGGTTGCATGATCACTGTGGCCGAACCGCCGGATGTGCCCACCGTGCGGGCCGCCCTGGCCGCCGCCGGCGCGCAGGTGCTGGAGGCGCAGATCGTCCGCCAAGGGTTGGCGCTAGAAGCGAGCTAACAAACCGTACTTGGCCCCTTGTGGGCGCGGTGGGCGCAACACGCGGGCACGTCTAACGCTCGTACACCGGGTCGCGGCCCACCCAGCGGCCGGGCAACACGGCGGGGATCTTGGCCCGCTCCTCCGGCGTGAGGCGGATGGCCAGCCCGCCCATGGTATCGTTGAATTGCTCCAGGTTGCGGGCCCCCACGATGGGACAGGTGACCCGTGGCTCAGCCAACACCCAGGCCAGGGCCAGTTGCGCCGGCGTCACGCCGCGTTCCTGGGCCGCCTGGAGAAAATGCTCCACGATGGTCAGCGCTTCCTCGGTATAATATCGCTCATAGTAAAAGCCGAACGCCTCCAGGCGGGCGCCGCTGGGCATCGGCTCGCCCCGCTTGTACTTGCCGGTGAGCATCCCGCCGGCCAAGGGGTTGTAGGTGATCACCCCCAACCCCTCCGCAGCACATAGGGGCAATAGTTCCAGCTCGATGCTCCGGTTGAGGGCATTGTAGATGGGCTGCAAGCTGATGAACCGCGACCAAAGGTGCTTCTCGGCGCTGTGGAGATACTTGGCCAAATGCCAGGCGGCCAAGTTGGAGCAGCCCAGATAGCGCACCTTCCCTTGGCGCACCACATCGTTCAGCGCCTCCAGCGTCTCCTCGATGGGCGTCTCTGGGTCCCAACGGTGAATCTGGTAGAGGTCAATGACGTCGGTGCGTAACCGCTTCAGGCTGGCCTCCACGGCGTGTTGGATGTGATAGCGCGAGAGCCCCCCATCGTTGGGGCCGGGCCCCATGGTGCCATAGACCTTGGTGGCCAGGATGATCTGGTCGCGCACGCCGCGCTTCTCGATCCAGCGCCCCACCAGGCTCTCCGTCACCCCGCCGGAGTAGGCATCGGCCGTATCCAAGAAATTGCCCCCCAGCTCCAGATAGCGATCCATAATGCGGAAGGAGGTTTCCTCATCGGCCTCGCGCCCAAAGGTCATGGTGCCCAAACAGATGCGCGAGACCTTGATCCCCGATTGACCCAGCCGCACATATTCCATGGCGATACCCCTTTCTGGCTAACCTGTTCCCGGCCAAGATTTAGCACATTTCTCGGCGCGGCGCAAGCCCGCTTGACAAGCACCCGTCCTTGGACAAGAATAGCGCCCATGAAGATCGTTGATGCCCACACCCACATCTTGCCGCCAGAGATGATCGCCGCACGGGAGGCGCTGGCCGGCCGCGACCGCTGGTTCGGGCTGCTCTACGGCCATCCTCGGGCGCGCATGGCCACCGCCGAGGAGCTGATCGCCGCCATGGACGCGGCGGGCGTTGCGCTAGCGATCACCTTTGGTTTTGCCTTTGCCGATATGGGGCTTTGCCGAGAGTGCAACGCCTACGTGCTGGACGCGGCGCGGCGTTATCCGGGGCGCTTGTTTCCCTTTTTGGTGGTGAACCCGGCGCGCCCCGAGGAAGCCCTGCGCGCGGCCCGCGACGGCCTGGAGGCGGGCGGCACCGGCCTGGGCGAATTGATGCCCGACGGCCAAGGTTTTGCCCTCACCGATTTTCCCCTCCTGGATCCCTTGCTGGACCTTGCCCGCCAGCACTCCGTGCCGCTGATGCTCCACGTCAACGAGCCGGTGGGCCACGCTTACCCCGGCAAGGGTGGCCAGGGGCCGGAACAGGCCTACCGCTTGGCCCTGCACAGCCCCCAGAACACCCTGATCTTGCCCCACTGGGGCGGCGGTCTGCCCTTTTACGAGCTGATGCCCGAAGTGCGAGCCGCGCTGCGCCGCGTGTATTACGATACGGCGGCCTCGCCGTACCTTTATACGGACACCATCTTGTGCCATGTATTGGCCTGGGCGCCCGACAAGGTGCTGTGGGGCACGGATTATCCGCTCCTCGGCATGGATCGGTTCCTGCGGCGGGTCCGCGCCGTGGGGCTTGGAGAGGACACCTTGGCCAAACTTTTGGGCGGCAACGCCTTGGCCGCCTTGGGGCAAAGCACAGAACCCGGAGGGAAATAAGATGGCTTCCATCCGCACGTTCATCGCCATCGAGCTGACGGCAGAAGCCTTGGCCGCCTTGGAGCAGGTGCAGTCCCAGCTCCGGCGCAGCGAGGGCGGGGCGGCCGGTCGCTGGGTGAGCCGTGAGAGCATCCACCTGACCTTAAAATTTCTGGGCGATGTGCCCAGCGAACGCCTGGAAGAGATCTATCAGGCGGTGGCGCGCGCCGCTGCCGCCCACGCCCCCTTTGTGTTGAGCGTGGCGGGGGCGGCCTGTTTCCCCAATCCGCAACGCCCACGGGTGATCTGGGCGGGGGTGCGCGAGGAGACGGGCCGCCTCCTGGCCCTGCAACGGGCCGTGGAGCGGGAGCTGCAACGCTTGGGGTTCCCCAAGGAGGAACGCCCCTTCACGCCCCATCTGACCTTGGCGCGGATCCGGGAAGGGGCCGATCCGCGACTGGTGGCCGCCTTGGGGCAAGCGGTGGCCCAAAGCCAAGTGGGCGAGGTGGCCCAGATGCAGGTGGAGCGGGTGAGCGTGATGCGAAGCGATCTCCAGCCCAGCGGCGCCGTGTACCACGAGCTCTACACCACGCCCTTGGGCGGCGCGCAGGGCTAGGCGGCCACCCGAGGCCGGCGCGGGCGCCGACGCAGCGCCAGGGCCGGCGCGGCCTCCCGGCGCAGGAGGGCCATCCAGATCCTCTGGCCAACGCGCAGGCCACCGCCCTGGCGGCGCAGCCGCTCCTCCGCATCGCGCTTGCGCCGCAGCTGCTCTGCCCGGAGGATGGCCCGACGGCGCATGGCGCCGGGCAGCACATAGGCCCTGGCCACGATGGTGAGGAGCACCCAGGGCAGGCCCCAAGCCAGGATGAGGATGGCGCCCACGCCGATCCATTGGGCATAAAGCTGCCCCGGGCCGGCGGCCGCGAAATATCCCCTGACCAAGCCTCCAGCCGCGGCGTTCCCACCCACACCGAAGCAGCCGTCGGCAAAGAGGCCCACCGCAAGCAACCCCACCAGGGCCGGCAGCCCCAAAGCGCTGAGCACCGCCCCCTCGTCCTCCAGCTTGAGCCCCCTTTCGACCCCATACATCGCCGGGGCGAGGAACAACCCCACCAGCGCGCCCAGGGCCAGCAAGACGCCCAGGGGCAAGAAGGGCAACCCCGCCCCGCCGGCGGCCATGGCCGCCACCACGCTGCGGCTGGCCAGGCCCAGGTCCGGCTCGCCCTTGGCCAACCAGCCGTAAAAGAGGGCGCCCAAGAGGGCCGCAGCGACGAGGAGCAGGGCCTTGATCACTAGTCCCGCCCCGTCGGCCGGCTGGAGGACCAAGGGTTGCCCCAACAGGATGGCCAACCATCCCACCAGGGCCAAGATCGCGCCCAAGAGGGCATTGAGCGGCAGATACGCCGGCGGGAGTTCGGGCACAGGGGATAGCGCGGTCGAGCGATAATGACGAAAACTCACCAGCCCGGCCAGGGCAGCCGCCGCGCCCAGCAGATAGACCCCGCTCAAACCGTAATCCACCACGCCCTGGCCCAGCCCCAGGGTCAGGCCCAGGTTGGCCAACCACCCTCCGCCGCGCACCCAATTCCCCCATAAAGGATAGATGACGCAAGCAACCAAGAGCGCCAGCAGGAAGCGGGGCAACTGGGGCAAGCGACGGTTGAGGGTGACCAGCGGGAGCAACACCGCCGTAGTCACCAAGGGCAACTGGGAAAGCAAGAGCCAGCCCCCCTCGCCGGTGCCTTCAGCCAACGCGGGGAGAAACCCCCGCAGGCCCAACACCCCCCAGCCGGGGCCGAGGCGCAGGTCCAGGGGGGACCATTCGGCCACCAAATCGGCCAGGGCGGGGTCCGCACTGACCAAGCCGATGCCGCCGAACTGAAAAGCATAGCCGCAAAGGTAATACCCCGCTACGGCGGCCACCACTGCCAGCCAGAACGCGGTGGCCACCTCCGTGGCGCGGGAGGGTTTGCTCAAACCCACCGTGAGCAAGGCCAGGCCCAAGGGCAGGAACCAGGCCACCAGGTAGCCGAGAAGGCGGAGAAGGTCGCCCCCGCTTGTGCCCTCCCCTCCGGCAGCGGCCGCCACCTTGGGCCAAAGCAGGAGATAAAAGGCCAGGCATCCGATCTGGACAAAACGGCGCATCCTCAGAGCAGCTCCTCTCCGGTAGATGAAGACTATCTTAGCCGATGCAAAGGCGCGCGTCAATTTCAAGATTGACGAAGGTGTCGAGAAATGCCCCCGTCGGTTAGAAACCGACGTCTGGGGATGGTAAGCCCGCGCCGCGGGCTTGGCAAGCAGAGCCGTCGGATTCTATCCGACGGCGGGCAAGGCCTCTATGCGCCTTTTTTC
>DAOTZU010000037.1:0-10095 GCA_034433995.1 Anaerolineae bacterium | reverse complement strand
GGTTCGGGCATGGCCGATTACGCCCTGGCCATCGGCATGGATACGGCCCAGGGCCGCCCGGGCGACGCTTTGGAGTACACCGCGGCAGCGGGCGGCGCGGCGTATATCATCGGCCCCGCGGCGGAGAGTTTGGCGGTTTTGGAGGGCTCTTTTTCTTTCGTCACCGATACGCCTGATTTTTGGCGGCGGCCCTACCAACACTATCCGCGGCATGGCGGGCGTTTCACCGGCGAGCCGGCCTATTTTCGGCATACTTTGGAGGCCGCGCGCCGGCTGATGACGGCGCTGGGCTACGGGCCGGCGGATTTCGCTTGGGCGGTGTTTCACCAGCCGAATGTGCGCTTCCCCTCGCGGGCGGCTGCCGAGTTGGGGTTCAGCCGTGAACAGGTGGCGCCGGGGTTGTTGGCGGGCCAAGTGGGCAACGTCTATGCTGGCTCGTCGCTTTTGGGCTTGAGCGCGGTCCTGGATCTTGCCCAGCCGGGGCAGAGGATTTTACACGTCTCCTTCGGTTCCGGCGCCGGCAGCGATGCCTTCTGCTGGCGGGTGACGGAGCACATCGCCCCCCGGCGCAATGTGGCCCCCCTCACTCAGGATTACCTGGCCCGCCGCCGCGAGATTGACTATGGCCTTTATGTGCGCTATCGCCAAAAACTGCAGATGGATTGAGGTAGGCTTTTGCGCGACGTCAGCATCATCGGCATCGGTCAGATCGAGGTAGGCGAGCATTGGGAGCGCTCCCTGCGGGATATGGGGGCGGCGGCGGTGCGCTTGGCGCTCCAAGATGCCCATTTGGAGCGCCCCGAGGCGTTATATGTGGGCAATATGCTCTCCGGCCAACTCTCGCGGCAGGAGAACCTGGGGGCGCTGATCGCCGATCACGCAGGCTTGCGGGGTATCGAGGCCGTCAAGGTGGAGGCGGCCTGCGGTTCCGGCGCGGCGGCGTTGCGGCTGGCGTATATCGCCGTGGCCGGCGGGATCCATGATGTGGTGGTCGCCTGTGGCGTGGAAAAGATGACCGACACCTTGGGCGAGGAGACCACCTCGGCCCTGGCGACGGCCGCCGATGCCCTCTATGAAAGCGAGCATGGCCTCTCTTTTGTGGCCATCAATGCGTTGATCATGCGGCGCTATATGCACGAATTCGGCTATCGCCGGGAGGATTTTGCCGGCTTTGCCCTGAATGCCCACCGCAATGCCGAACACAATCCCTATGCCATGTTCCGCAAGGCCATCACCGCCGAGGCGTTCCAGCGGGCCAAGATGATCGCCGATCCGGTGAGTCTGCTGGATTCCGCGCCCATGGCCGATGGCGCCGCGGCGGTGGCCTTGGCGCCCACGGCGTTCGCCCGCGCCCAGGGGCTCAAGGCGGTGCGCATCGCCGGCTCGGCCTTGGCCACGGATTCTGTGGCGTTACATGATCGCCGGGATCCTCTGTTTTTGGAGGCGGCTTTTCTTTCCGCGCAGCGGGCCTATGCCCAGGCCGGAGTGAGACCACAGGATATCGACTTTTTCGAGCTGCACGATGCTTTCACCATCATGGCGGCCCTCTCCCTGGAGGCGGCGGGATTCGCTCCGCGCGGTCGCGGGGTCACCTTGGCCTTGGAAGGCGCGATCACCTTGCAGGGGCGCATTCCCATCAGCACCATGGGGGGCTTGAAGGCCCGTGGACATCCCGTCGGCGCCACAGGCCTGTATCAAGTGGTGGAGGCGGTGCAGCAGTTGCGCGAGGAAGCGGGGGCAAACCAGCTTCATGGCTGCCGTTTGGGCATGACCCAGAACATCGGCGGCAGCGGGGCGAGCGTGATAACCCATATTCTAGAGCGTTTGAGCTGAGTCATGGCAGGAGGTGAACCATGCAATTAGCGGCGTATTGGCGCACCACCAGGCAGCGTCTGAGCTTGACGGGCGAGGTCTGTCCGCACTGTGGGGCCAAGCTCTTCCCACCGCGGGATGTGTGCCCCGCCTGTTCCGGCCCGGCCAAGGCCCCGTTCCAGTTCAGCGGCCGGGGGACCGTCTATTCCTTTTCGACCCTTTACACCGCGCCCCAAGGATTTGAGGAGTATGCTCCTTATGTTGTCGCGCTGGTGAAATTGGAAGAGGGGCCGCTGGTCACCGCGCAGCTCACCGATGTGGAGCGCGACCAAGTCTACATCGGCATGCCGGTGGAGATGGTCACCCGCAAAATACGTGCCGAGGGCGACGATGGTCCCATCGTCTATCACTACAAGTTCCGTCCCCTCTTGCAGCCCGTCACCTCATGAACCTCAGTGAGCGCACAAAATAGGGGTGGCCAAGCGGCCACCCCTCCCTCTCTGTCGCATAAACCTCCGGGGCCGAGCGCCCTTCCGCTTGCCGTCGGGGCAGAGCCGACGCTCGGCGCACAAGCCCGCAGCGCGGGTTTGGCAGCCATAGGCGTCGTTGCCAACCGACGGACGCTTGGAGCGGGCAAGCATCAGGGGTCTGCCCGTTCTTGTGCTCTTGCTCTTGCCGTTGCTTGACAGGCTGCTGCCCACGTTTTATGATGCAACAAGCTATGGGGGCTATTGGACGTCCTTGCCCATGAGCTCCTCCATCTTTTGGCGGTGCTCCAGCAAAAGAAAGATGGCGTTGACCCCCAGGCCGATGATGACGGCCCAAGGCAGGGGCATTCCGATGGTGCCGCTGGCGCTGCCATAGATCAGGAGCAGGGCGATCAACAAACTCACGCAAAAGAGCCAACAGTTGGTCGCGCGCATGGTGCTTCCTCCCCCGGAACACACAATCTGCGGCGGAAGCATAGCGCAACGGGAACGCGTAGTGGGCCACAGGGACGATGTGCGCCGCAGCCGTTCCGCATCGCCGTGAGGTTCTCAGAACATCTACCTCTACATTTAGCATAACATAATAAGAGTTTCTTGTCAATCCGAAACAGGGGCGTTCCGCGATTGTGGGCGCCCTGGCCGAGCTCGCCGTCGGATGGAATCCGACGGCTCGGCTTGCCAAGCCCGCGTCGCGGGCTTACCATTTGCAGACGTCGGTTTCCAACCGACGGATGCGCTTTTGCGAGGCCCTCTCGCGCTGGGCGCTGGAAAGGAGAAGCACCCGATGCCACAGCCCAATGTTCTCATCATCACCACCGATCAGCAGCGCTGCGATAGCCTGAGCTGCTATGGCGCCGGCTGGTCCACGCCCCATTTGGATCGCCTGGCCGCTGAGGGGGTGCGCTTTGATCGTGCCTATTGTGCCAACCCGGTTTGCACGCCCTCGCGGGTCTCCTTGTTCGGCGGGCGCTATCTCAGCCGGCATGGGGCGTGGAACGTGGGCCTGAACTTGGCGGCGGATGAGGTGTTGCTTTCCCATCGGTTGGCGGCGGTGGGCTATCGGACATATTACATCGGCAAAGCCCATTTTCAAGCCTTTGGGGCCACGCCGGAACAATCCTACGAGGCCCTCGCCGACAACCAGCGTTATCCCGCTTTTCGTGGGCCTTATTATGGCTTTGAGTCGGTGGAGTTGGCTCTGGGCCATGTGACGTATGGCATTCGTTCGGGGCACTATGCCGAATGGGTTAAAGCCCAGCTCACTCCGGAGGAACATACCGCCTATCAGCAGGCCCGGTGTCTCTCCCCGTATCGTTTTGGTGGCGAGGCCTATGATTGGGATCTGCCTTTGCGTCTCCATAACAGCGTCTGGACGGCCGACCGCACCATCGCTTTTTTGGAGGGCCACGACCGCCGGCGCCCCTTCTTTTTGGCCGTGGGGTTTCAGGACCCCCATCACCCCCACGGGGTGCCCACCGGGTTTGCGGAGAAGGTGGATCCGTCTCTCGTCCCCTTGCCGGATTTCACCCCCGGCGAACTGGCCGATAAGCCGCCCCATTTTTGGGAGGCCCATTGTGGCCGTTTGGAGAGCTCGGCCATCCGCGGCGAGTTTTGGGTGGCGGGGCAGGGGCCAGGGGCGGATTTCCGCCAGGTGACGGAGCACGATGCCCGCCTCGGTCGGGCCTACTACTATAGCCTGGTCAAACTGATTGACCAGCAGATGGGCCGCATTTTGGCCTGTCTGGACCGCACCGGCCTGGCCGAGGATACTTTGGTGGTCTTTACCAGCGATCATGGCGAGTTGCTGGGGGACCACGGCCTGTGGATGAAAGGCCCCTTCCATTACGAACAGCTCATTCGGGTGCCTTTGCTGATGCGCTGGCCGCGGGGATTTGAAGGCGGACAGCGTTTGGCCGCGCTCTGTAGCTTGGTGGATGTGGTGCCCACCGTGTTGGCCGCGGTGGGTTTACCTCAGGGGGCCGAGCTGGATGGGGTCAATCTGTTGCCTCTGCTGCGCGGGGAGCAGGAGCGTGTGCGCCAGGACGTCTTGGTGGAGTGCGTGGATGATCCGCACGGCCTGCGCCTCAAAACCTTGGTGACGGAGGAGCGCAAGCTGACCTGGTATTGCGGCCAGGAATACGGTGAGCTTTATGATTTGGCCCGGGACCCCAAGGAGAAGGTGAACCATTGGGCTGACCCCGCTTATGCTGTGGATCGCGCCAGGCTGTTGGGGCGCTTGCTGGATCTTGCCGAGCCCTTGGAAAGGCGGGTGCCACGGTTGTGTTACGCGTGAACCATCCCGTGGCTGCTGGCGATGGGAGCACACATCCTTGCCAGGGAACCGGCAACGATGAGGGGTTTGCCTGTTCCTTCTCGCGCCGCTGGTGGCTGCTGCTTGACAGGCGTGATATAATACGCTCAGTTTGAGGAGACGCACACGTACCGGGCTCAACAGGAGGCCCCCCATGACCAAACTTGTCGTGATCGAGGGAATCGGCGAGGCATATGCCCAAAAGCTCCAAGCGGCGGGCGTCACCAGCGTTGAGGCGTTGCTGGAAAAAGGCTCGACTCCCCAGGGCCGCAAAGAGCTGGCGGAGCAGACCGGCATCAGCGACAATTTGATCCTTGGCTGGGTCAACCGGGCAGATCTTTTTCGTATCAAGGGGATCGGCGAAGAGTATTCCGACCTGCTGGAGAAGGCGGGGGTGGATACCGTCGTCGAACTGGCCCAGCGCAACCCCGAGAACCTTTACGCGAAACTCGTGGAAGTCAACGCGGCACAGAAGCTTGTCCGCAGGCTGCCTGGCCAGGCCCAGGTCGCCGAGTGGATCAGGCAGGCCAAAGAGCTGCCACGGGTGGTTCGCTACTAAGCTCAAGGTCTTGGTTTTCTCCTCAAAGCAGAGCTACTGTCGACTACAGTAGCTCTGTTGAGTTTGTATACGCACAAGATGGGGGGGAGCGATGAACTCCAAAGAAGTTGTGGACGCCCTATTGCGCAAGGGCAAGCCGAAACGGGTGGGCCTGATGGAGAGCCCCTGGGGGGATACCCTGGCCGCTTGGGTGCAGCAGGGGTACCCAACCCACAGGGTCTATAAAGAGGTGGGCGAAAAGCGCTGGCGCGAGGATGGCAAGCAAGAGGAGGTGACGGTGGCCGGCGAATATGTGGAGCCGGTGCCGCCCTGGCAGCATTTCGGGTTCGACTTGGTGGGAGTGGGTCCGGCGCTGGACGTGATGCCGCTACGTGGTGTTAGCGAGTTGATTGAGGAGAACGAGGAGTGGGAGGTGCGCCGCAACGGCGCCGGCGCGGCCCTCAAGTATTGGAAGCACAAATCGGGCACCCCGGAGCACATTGACTTTTTGATGACCTCCCGCGAGGTCTGGGAGCGGGATTACCGCCCGCATCTCTTGGAGTTGGATCCCCAACGGGTGGATCTGAGGGCGGTGCGCAAGAACATGGCCAATGCGGCGCCTTACGGCGTGTGGATGTTCTTTGGTCAAGTCTTTATCTGGGAGTTGATGCGGCAGAGCATGGGCGATGTGACCATGTATGAGAGCTTGGTCCTGGATCCGGCTTGGATTCACGACTATAACCGCGTCTATACCGATTTCTATAAGCGCCATTACGCCTATATCTTTGAGCAGGTGGGCTTGCCCCATGGCTGTTGGTTATACGAGGATCTGGGGTACAAGAATGGCCTCTTTGCCTCGCCCAAGGTCTTGCGGGAGCTTATCTTCCCTTACTACAAAGAGATGGTAGACTTTTTCCATAGTTACGATCTGCCGGTGGTGTTGCACACCTGTGGCAGCACGGCCGAGGCGATGCCGTTGATCGTGGAGGCGGGGTTCGATGCCGTCAACCCGATGGAGCGCAAGGCGTTGAACAATGATCCCTTTGTCTTTGCCGAAAAATACGGCGACAAGATCGCCTTCATCGGCGGGCTGGATGCCCGGGTTCTGGAGACCAACGACAAGGAGATCATCAAGAAGGAGGTGGCCGCCTATATCGAGGGGATGAAGGCGCGAGGGGCGCGCTTGGTTTTTCATTCGGATCATTCCCTCTCCACCAATGTGCGCTATGAGAGCTATCTCTATGCGGTACAAATCTATCGGGAACATATGATGTATTGATTCAGCGCACGCATCGAAACCCCAAATCATCTGCGGTGGCGTCCCGGCGCTCTTTTTGGCGGGCGGACACCACATCGTTGGAGGTGCGCCAGGAGCTGCCGCGGATGGCGATCTCGTTGCCCTCCTTTGGCGGGCGGTGGGGATCTTGGTAGGGGGCGTAGCGGTCCGCCGTCCATTCCCGCACATTGCCGGCGAGATCCATGATCCCCTGGGGCGTGGCATCGCCGGGGTAACTGCCCACGGCCACCGCGCCACGGGGTGACTGTCGTGAGCTCTTGAAGTTGGCTTGGTTCGCATCGAACTCGTTGCCCCAGGGGTATAGCCGCCCCTCGTCCCCACGTGCCGCCCATTCCCATTCGGCCTCGGTGGGGAGGCGCTTCCCCGTCCAGGCGGCGTAGGCCAAGGCATCATCCCAGGTGACATGCACCACCGGGTGCAGCGCCTGCCCCTTGGGAAAATGACCACCAGGCCAATGGCGCGGGGGCGTGTGACCCGTCGCTTGGACGAAACGTTGATATTGCACGTTGGTCACCTCAAAGCGGTCCATGGCGAACTCGGCCACCGATACATCGTGCACTGGCCGCTGATCCAGGGATCCTTCCTCCCAACCCATGTTCAGGGTGCCGCCCGCCACGGGCACCATGAGGGCATCCAACGCCGCCCCCACCCGCTCCACCTGGGCGCTATCCTCTGGATCCACCTTGGCGAGCCAACGCGCCGCCTGTGCCCAGTGGCCCTCCGCCAGCGCCTCCAAGCCTCGCTCGACGTTGGCCGTCGGGGCCAAAGGCAGAAGGTGAGCCGCGCCCGCGAGCAAAGCCCCTAAAACAAAGATTCCGAGCAGTGTCCATACGATCCACCGTTTCGCGGTTGCGCGCTTGCGCGCGATGCGCGCACTTGCGCGTTTTGTGCGCGTGCGCGTTGGGCGCTGTCCTGAGGCTTGTACGGTTGCTGGGGTGGATGCGGTTGGCGCTGAGGCGGGCACAGCCACGTTGCGCACGTCCACGGTGATCTCGGCCGCAAGGGGCGTGCCGGTGAGGGGGAGAATCTCCACGCGCCCCTTTTGGCGGGGCAGGGAAGCAAGGTTTTCACTGGCAAGGAGCTCGACCTGAATCTCTTGTTTCTTGGCAGGCCCCAGGGCATAGGTTGTGGGGGTCACCTTCAGCCATGGTGTGGAGCTTCTGATGGTTCCCCTGGCGCCGCCCGGGCCGCGATTTTCCAGGGATAAGGTCGCGCTGGGTTTGGCTCCTGGCGCGACGGTGCCGAAATCTACCGCTGTGGGGGCGAGCTGCATTTGGGCCCCAGGGAGCCGTGGGTTCAGGCTACGCAGGAAATCGTCCAAGGCCGCGTCTGCCGAGGAGGGGTATTCCCGCAACGCTTCCTGCGCCCGATTGGCGGCCACGGGATCGTGCAACGCATGGCGCAGCCAGGCGTCCAGGCTGCCGTCGAGGAGGATCTGTCGTGCGTAATCCCAGTAACGCAGGGAAAGGTCCAGCACGCCGCTCAGGCTGGTGGCCAGGTTACCCTCGGGAAAGGCCAAGGGGGCGATGGTACCCGCTTGAGAGGCGCGGTAGGCCTCCAATTGGCGGCGGAACTGTTCCGCATCCAGGCGCGTGGCCAGGTCATTGGCCAGGGCGCGCTCCAAGATCAAGCGCAACGGAGGAGGAATGCGCTCCATCTGGGGCCATTGAAAGGGGTGATCGCCGGGATCGTCATCGGTCAACAGATGGTAGAGGGTGGCCGCCAAGGAAAAGACGTCGGATTTGGGCACGGCCTGGCCATGATAAAGTTCAGGGGGAGCATAGCCCACGGTGCCATAGACGCTGGCCCGCTTGGGGTCGGGCGCGGCCGCATCCGCATGGCGCCTTTTGGCGGTGCCGAAATCCACCAAGACCGCCTGCTGGCTGTTACGCTCGATGATGATGTTGCCCGGTTTGATATCGCAATGGACCACCGGTTCCGGCGCGATCTGGGCCAGGTATTCCAGCACGCGGCAGATCTCGATGCCGTAGCGCACCACATCTGCCAACGGCAAGGGTTGGCCGCGCATGAGCTCACCGGTGCGGGTCTCATGGGTGAGGAAGGATTCGAGGTTCTCGCCCTCGATGTATTCCATGACGATATAATTGTGGCCACCCTCGCTAAAGAATCCGTACATATCGGGGATGCCGGGGTGTTTGAGGGCGGCCAAGGTGCGGGCCTCGCGCTCGAAACGTTCCTGCGCCTTGCGCTCCTCGCCCGGCTCGTAATAGGCGATCATCTCCTTGATGACGCATTGCCGGTTGAACGCCTGGGTGTTCTCGGCGAGGTAGATGGCGCCCATGCCGCCTCGGCCCAACTGGCGCACGATGCGATATTGGCCGCCATTCATGGTCTGGCCGGGTTTCAAGGAGGTTGGGAATGAAGCAGGGGCAAGCTCCGCCCCGCAGTTGGCGCAAAAGCGCGCCGTGGCCGCGTTCTCACGGCCGCACTGCTTGCAGATCGCCATGGGTGGCCTCGTCAACTCAAGAAGGAACGCCAGGCGCCGCGCAGGGCGCCCCACACGGCGCCGCCGCCGAGCATGAGGCATACGAAGGAGAGCCACAACCCGGCGAGCAGAGCCGGCGGCGCCAGCACAAGTGGCAGCAAATAACCTTGCCAAGCGCGCAACGTGTCAGGGCGCTGGAGGATCCAACCCAGGAATGCCTTGCCTTGGGCCCAGGGGGGCAAAAAGTATAGCCCCACGCCTAGACCGGCGCTCAACAGGAACCACAGGAGCCAGGCCAGCCACCCGTGTCGGGCAAAGGGCCGGCCGATGGTCCGCGCCACCCGCGCCACGATGCGCCAAGCGCCGACCAAGCCGCGCCAGCTTCCGGGCAGGGCGGCTGCCAGGGCGCGCCAGGTGAGCCGCCACACCTCGCGCCAGAGGGAGACTTGGGCCGTCAAGGGGATCTCCACGGGCGGCTCGCCTTCGGGCTGGATGAGGATGGTCCCATGTTGCTGGCGGCGGAAGGGCAGGCCTTCGGCGTGCACGTTGATGCGAATGTCCACGGGGATGCCGGCCCACAGGTTGAGCACCGTGGGATAGACCTCCAGCCACGGCTGCGAGGCGCTCACCGTGGCCCGCACATAGCCACGGGTGGCGTTGAGCACCGTCACCCGGCGCAAAAGCGCGGCCTCGCGGGCGATGGACCCCAGGGGCACGGTGGAGGGATCCACGATGATCTTGGGATGGGGCAGCCCCGGATCTACCACACGCAAGAACTCTTCCAGGCCGGCGTCGTGGTTCGGCTGGCGGTGGACGATCTCATCGGCCGCTACCACCAGATCCAGGCGGTTGATATCCCGCAGCCAACGCTGAAAATCGCCCTTGTAGAGGAAGGAACGCGCCGCGTCCCAATGCTCGTCGCACAGAGACGGCAGGGCGCTGACGCTGCGGATCTGGGTGCCGCCGGGAAAGGTAAAGGCCTCCAGGGCACGGGTGGGCGTGGAGAGCGCCTCCAGGGCTTGGCGCAGCTCGGCGGCTGTGCTACGTTGCTCCGGCGCGGGACGCAGGGCGCGCTCCAAGGCCGCCGCCAGGTCTTTGGGAAGGGTGTGCAGCTTGGGGAATTTAAAGGGATGCTCCCGTGGATCATCATCGGTGAGGAGATGGTAGGCCGTCGCCGCCAGAGCGTACACGTCGGAACGGGGC
>DAOTZU010000036.1:0-2389 GCA_034433995.1 Anaerolineae bacterium | reverse complement strand
CCTTCTTACACCGCCGCTCCGGTGAGTAAAACCTAATCGCAAGTCCTGTTGCGGATGGCAACGGGTTCACACAATCCTTTACAGCGCGAGGGAGGGAACCATGCAGTACACAAGGCAGAATTGCGTGACCGAATGGGCCTACACTTCATCCAAGGCCTATCGTGATCCCTTTAACGAGGTTGCGTTGGAGGTGATCGTGACCGACCCCGAGGGCCGGGAGAGGCGCGTGCCCGCCTTTTGGGCGGGAGGGCAGACCTGGCGCGTGCGTTATGCCTCGCCCCAGGTTGGCCTTCATCGCTACCGCACCGTCTGCTCCGATGCCAGCAACCCCGACCTACACGGCCAGACGGGCGCCATCCAGGTGACCCCTTACGAGGGCGACAACCCGCTATTCAAACACGGTCCCATCCGCGTGGCCCAGAACCGACGCTATCTGGAGCACCAGGATGGCACCCCCTTCTTTTGGCTGGCGGATACCTGGTGGATGGGCCTCTGCCGCCGGCTGAGCTGGCCGGGAGATTTCCAGACCCTCACCGCCGACCGGGTGGCCAAGGGGTTCAGCGTGATCCAGATCGTGGCCGGCCTCTATCCCGATATGGACAAGTTCGACGAGCGGGGAGCCAACGAGGCGGGCTTCCCCTGGGAAAAGGATTTCTCGCGCATCAACCCCGCTTATTTTGACATGGCCGACCTGCGCATCCATTGGCTGGTGCGCTCGGGCTTGGTGCCGTGCATCGTCGGCTGCTGGGGCTATTTCCTGCCCTGGATGGGCCTGGAAAAGATGAAGCGGCATTGGCGCAACCTGGTGGCCCGCTACGGCGCGTATCCTGTCATCTGGTGCCTGGCCGGGGAATATGATATGGCCTACTATCTATCCGCGACCAAGGAGCAGGATAGAGACCTGCAGAGGGCCGGCTGGAAGGAGCTGGGCGCCTATGTGCGCCAGATCGACCCCTACCGTCGCCCCATCACCGTCCATCCCGGCAGCTACACCAGAGAGGTGCCCGGCCTCTCCGAGGTGCTGGATTTCGACATGCTCCAGACGGGCCACAGCGACGATTCCATCGGCAATACCGTCTTTAGGGTGCGCCAATCCTACCACGCCGAGCCGACCATGCCCGTCATTGATGGCGAGGTGACCTATGAAGGGATCGGCGGGCAATGCAAGGAGCAGGTGCAGCGCCTGATGTTCTGGGCCTGCGTGCTCAATGGCGCGGCCGGCCACACCTATGGCGCCAACGGCATCTGGCAGGTGAACACCCGCGAGAAACCCTTTGGGCCCAGCCCCCACGGCATGAGCTGGGGAGATACACCCTGGGAGCAAGCCTGCCAATTGCCCGGCTCCTACCAGTTGGGCCTGGCGAAACGCCTCCTGGAAAAGTACCCCTGGCACCTCTTTGAGCCCCACCCGGAATGGATCGAGGCCAAGGTCTCGGAGGCGAACCAGGCGCGACATTATTATCCCTATATCGCCGGGATCCCCCGCCGTGTGCGCATCGCCTATTTACCCTTCTTCTATCCCCAGGTCACCATCAAAGGCCTAGAGGAGGGTGTCTCCTATCGGGCCTTTCTCTGGAACCCGGTGAACGGCGACAAGATCCCCTGCGCTCCTGTGCGCGCGGAAAATGGGGAATGGCCCCTGCCACCCCTGGAGAGGGAGGGGATTTCTTGGGTGCGTTTGCCCGTTTTCCAGGATTGGGTGCTCGTCTTGGAGGCGACGGACCATGAATGAGCGTGAGCGTTTCCTAGCCACCATGCGCTACCAAGATCGCGACCGCGCCCCCTACCGACACTTTGGCGCCTGGCCGGAGACCATCGAGCGGTGGAAGCGGGAGGGCTACGATCCCGACCATCCGCCCTACAAACTGGACCACTGGGAATGGCACGGAGGGTGGTTCTTCCCCCACCCTCCGTTCGAGCACAAGGTGATCGCCGAGGATGCGCAGACGATCTTGTACATCAACCACGAGGGCATTCTGATGCGGGAGCGCAAAGACAATCCCTGGTCCTCCATGCCCCAATTCGTGCGCTTCCCGGTGGAGACACGCGAGGATTTCCGCCGCTTCTGGAAGGAGCGGATGCAGCCCGACCTGAACGCCCGCTTGGGGCCGGATTGGAAAGAGAGGCTGACCGCCTATCGCCAGCGAGATTATCCTCTCATCATCATCGCCGACCGCTGGGGAGGCTTCTTTGGCCCGCTGCGCAATCTGCTGGGCGTGGAGAAGCTGTGCACGCTGTTCTACGACGATCCCGCCTTTGTGGAAGAGATGATGGACGCGGACGCCGATTTCATCATCCAGATGATGGATCAGATCCTCGCCTGCACGGATATTGACGTGTTCGGTTTTTGGGAGGACATGGCCTACAAGGCGGGGCCTCTGCTTGGGCC
>DAOTZU010000035.1:0-5046 GCA_034433995.1 Anaerolineae bacterium | reverse complement strand
AACACCAAAATTTGCGCCTCGCGGCGGCTCAGCCGGGCCAGGGCCTGCCGCACCAGATGCTGGGTTTCGCTCCGCGTGGCTTGGTCTTCAGGCTCTGGCGCGTTGCGGGATGCACCTGGCTGGTGGTTTGCTTCGCTCTCCCAGGCACGCTGTTGGTAGCTTTGACGGCGTCTCTCGGCCCGCAGGGCGTTGTAACCCAGGCGGGTGGCCACACGATAAAGCCAGGCGCTCAGGGCAGTCTCGGCGCCCGGAGGCCGGCGATAAAGACGGAGGAAAACCTCCTGGGCCAGATCATCGGCCTCCTCGCCCACCAGCCGATAGAGTATCCCATAAACCCGCCGGTAGTAGCGCTGGAACAGTTCGGCAAAGGCGGATTCTTGGCCGGCCCGCAGACCTTCCAGCAACAGAGCGTCGCTGCGCAGCATTTCGGCCGGGCTCCCTGGCTCCTTCGGTCGCGGTTCAGCATCCTCACTCATAGAACACCGCCCAACCACCTTTTATGACAGGTAGCACATCAAGATCACCCCAGGAGGGCACCCAGCCCCACCGAGATCTGGCGGAGGGCCAAGATGACCAAGAGGACGATGGAGATGATCAGCAGGGAACGCCGCAAGCGCGGCCCCAGGCGGCGCAAGGCGCTCATCATGGCTACCAAGATCTCGGTGAGGCCGATCATGGTGCCGTAAAAGCAGAGCAGGAAAGCCAGCCCCAGGGCCGGCCCCTCGCGCCACCCTTGGAGGAAGAGCGGCCCGCTGATGGTGGCCCAAAAGAGATAGACCCCTGGGCTGAGGAGGTTGATGGTGGCGGCCCGTAGGAGATCCAGCCCTCTGCCTATCTCCTGGGTGCGCGCTGCATCCTCGGCCGATTTTAGCCCGCGCCAGGCGTTCCAGGCCAAGAAGAGGATGAACACTCCCCCCGCCACCTGGAGGGCATGCAACGTCCAGACGGGCAAACGGGCGAGGAGCAGGAGGACGACCAGGATCACCGGGCCATCGCTGAGGAGCGGCGCCAAAGCCAGCAGCGCGGCCCGTCGCCAACCGTGACGCAAGGCCTGGGAGAGAAGGTAGGCCTGAAAGGGGCCGGGCAGGGCGCCTGCGGAGAACCCTAGGGCCGCGGCAGTGGAGAGGTAGGGGAGAAGGGCTGTGCTCAAAGGAAGCTCCACAGTTAGGGGTTAGGGTGTAGGGCTTGGGGGCGAGTCTGCATCCGAAACCCTAAACCCCAGACCCTCGCACCAGGGCCAGAGTCCGCGCCAGATGTTCGGCCAGGTTGCGCACGGTGCGCAGGCCCAGCTCGTCATCCTGGGCCTTGCCCACGATGGTCGCGCCCGAGTGACTAAAGCCGGGGCCATCGGCCAGGGCGAGCATGTTCTGCTGCAAAAAGTAGGTCTGCATGTTCTGCAGGGTCAGCTCCTGGCCGCCGTTGCGAAAGCCCCCACAGGCAATTCCCGCGCCCACCTTGCCGGTGAGGGCGAATTGGCCGCCCACCCGCAGGCAGACTGTGCGGTCCATCATCACCTTCATGTGTCCGGTGACCATGCCCATATACACCGGCGAGGCCAAGATCAGCCCATCGCAGCGGCGCAGGGCGTCGAGGATGGCGGGCATGTCGTCTTGGTGAGGGCAAGGCCCGCTGCGGCAGCGGAAGCAGCCGTCGCAGGGGTGAATGGTGCGCTCGGCCAAGGAGATGTATTCCGTCTCCAAGCCGAGGCCCTGGAGGATATCCAGGGCATAATGGAGGGCGTAGGCCGTGTTTCCCTGTGGGCGAGGGCTGCCACAGATACCCAAGACGCGCATGAGGGATCCCCTTATGATAGTATACTGAATATACTGAGTATATTATGCTTGGTTCTCAGCCAGTAACGCCCGAACCTGTTGTCGCAGGATAGGGAAGTTTGTTTCAGGCCGCATCATAGAGCACCATCCGGCTAGAGGCAATCGCTTCGAGGAAATAAGGATTCTTGATGGCCGAGACCATCACCAGGTCAATAGGCCGCTGGAACAATGCCTCCAAATCCTCTAGCAGGCCAAAATAGGTCTCGGCATATTGGCCGCTCTCGAGCTCCTCGAACTCGACCAAAAAGTCCAAGTCGCTGCGATTGCGGTCAAAGCGTGCGCCGGTAGCCGAGCCAAACAACTCCAAGCGGCGAACGTGATATCGCTGACACAGCTCTTCCAATTCGGTCCAGTGTTCTTGTATGAGACGGTTCATGAAGCTTATCATGGTTCCAAGACTACTTTGATGGAGGTATCTCCCTGATGGGCGATCTCCAGCCCCTCGGCGAAGCGCTCCAGGGGGAGACAATGGGTCACCAAGGCGGCGCCATCGATCACCCCACGGCGCAGATAATCGATCGCCAGCGGGTAGGCGTAAGGCCCCAGGTGAGCGCCGTGGATGTTGAGCTCCTTCACGTCGCCGATGATGGACCAATCCACCGCCACCGGCCCTGCGTGCACGCTAAACTCCACAAAGGTGCCCAAGCGGCGCAGCATCTGCAAACCCTGGTTCACCGCCGGGCCGGCGCCCGTGGCCTCGATATAGACGTCGCAGCCGTAACCCTCGGTGAGGTCGAGCACTTGTTGCACGGCGTCGCCGCGGCTCACGTCAATGGCCAGGTCCGCCCCCAGTTTTTTGGCCAATTCCAGGCGGAAGGGCTTCATATCCAGGGCGATGAGCAGCCCCGGCCCCCGCAGCCGCGCCACCTGCAGCATCCCCAGGCCGATGGGGCCCATCCCGGCGATGGCCACCACATCGCCCAGCTGGATCTCAGCCCGCTCCACGGCGTGGATGGCGCAGGCCATGGGCTCGATAAGCGCGGCCTGGTGGGGGGGCAAATCCGCCGGCACCTTGTGGTTGATGGCGCCGGCCGGAAAGCGCATGTAGGTGGCCCAGGAGCCCTCGGCGCGCTCCTTCTTGAAGCCATAGATATCGTGGCGTTGGCACATCCAATACTGGCCGCGGCGGCAGAAGCGACATTGCCAGCAAGGGACGATCTGCTCCGAGACGGCCAGGTCGCCCACGGCCAGGCCGTATTTCTCTGCCGCCCCTTCCCCCAGGGCCACCACCTCGCCCACGAACTCGTGGCCCGGTGTGACGGGCACGGTGATGTAAGGCGCGATCTCTGCCGAGCCCCACACCCGCGCGCCGTGGTAGGTCTTGACGTCGCTGGCGCAGATGCCGCTGGCCAGCACCTTCACCAACACCTCGCCCGGACCGATCTGGGGCACAGGCACCTCTTCCAGACGATAGTCTTGCGGGCCATAGACGCGAACGGCCAACATGGTGGAAGGAAGGGGCATGGGAACACCTCCTGAAATCCGGCAATGAACGGCCAGATGTCGACTGTTATGTGATTTCAGTATACTGCCATTTTGTGAGCGCCGTCAATCTGTTAGCAACGAGCGGCGAGGAGTGTTGAAAAAGGGGCTATCCAAAACTGTGAACGACTCTGGCTGAGCGTGACCCTCCTACTACCAACTGCCGTGTGTAGAGCTTTGGAGGCGCGCAGCCGGTGCCCGATCCGAGACTGTGCTGAGCGGGTCTGCGTGATCTTGCACTTTTCAGCCTAGGCGTCCCTCCCGTTGCCGGCGCAACAGCGTGGCGTAGCCGATGCCCAAGAGCAGCGCTACGGCCAAGGCAAAAAAGACTCCGTAACTGCGCTGGGAGGTGCGCGCCTGGCGCGGGGCTGGCGTGGGCGTGGCCTGGCCCTGGGCGATGGCCGTCTTGATGCGCAGGGCTACCAGGTCCGCCGTGGGGTTCGAGGCCGTCGTTACGGTGACGCCTGGGCCTGCCGCCGTGGGCTTGGTGACGAGGGTCATATTGGGGGCTGCGCTGGGCTGGGGAATTTTCGTCGTGGCGGTGGGCGCCGGCTTGGCGGGGTAGGCGGCCCGGATGGTGGAGCTGGGCACCATGGCGCCGGTGGGGCTCGGCCGAGGCGTGGAACCGGCGACAGGCGTGATGCTGGGCTCCGTGGCCTCGGCGGAGGGCGTGTCCGTCGGCTCTGGCGTCCAGGTGGGTTCCGGGGTCCACGTGGGTTCGGGCGTCCAGGTCGGCTCCGTGGTCGGGCCTGAGGGATACGCGGAGTGGGACGTGGCCGTGGGGCTGGGCGGGATGGGGGTAAGGGTGGGGGTGGGGGTGCGGGTGGGCATGGCCGTCGGCAGGGGCGTCCAAGTAGCGGTGAAGGTTGGCGTGGGCGCGGCCGTCGGCTCGGGCGTGAAGGTGGGCGTCTCCTGGACGAATGCGCCACAGAGCACCTCCCAATCGATGGACGGCGGCTCCTCTACGCCCGTTCCCCAAACCCAAGCGTCCACATCGCCGTTGCGCACCGTACGGTTCCCCGCGCCGCGGCCGGAATAGACCCACTGGCCGTTCTGCAGATACCAGTAACTCCAGTACAGACAGGGCGTCCCCAGGCATTCGCAAAAACATGCCTCGGAGGGATAGTTACAGCCCATCTCCTCGATGCGGCAGACGGCATCGCCCAGGCCGGGGGAGGCGGCGGTGATGATGTAAAGCCCGGAGCGCCGCAGCAGTTCGATCCCAGAGATCTCGTTCTCGCTGAATTCGATGCAATCAAAATGCACGTTAGCATAGGAGAACACCACCACCAACCCTGCCCGGTTGGTCCTTTGGGCGCGCAGGGGCCTGGATCCGGTGGGCAAAATCACCAAAGCCAGGAGGAGCAAGGACCACACGATGCGTTTGGGTTGTGGGCGGATGGTCACAGGCAATACCTCGTTTAGGGAGAGCTGGTGAGAACCAACGGCACGTACAGCTCTGTGGCGCCCGGCGTGCTGAGGGAGACGAGCCAACTGCTGCTACCGTTGACGCCGTCGGCATCGCGGTACGTCAGCCGCACCTCGTAGCGGCCCGGCCACAAGGCCACGGCCAAGCGGCCTCGGTAACGGCCCTCGTCCCGTTCCAAAGGGATCTCGGCGCTCCAGCCATCGCCCAGGCGCCGAAATTGGGCGCTCACGGCTGCATTATGGTTCGCGTCGCCCTGAAAGTCAACTTCCACGTCCAGGTTGCCCTGGTCTAGGCGCACCTGGG
>DAOTZU010000034.1:0-3902 GCA_034433995.1 Anaerolineae bacterium | reverse complement strand
ATGCCTTTTACCGCGGCGGCCCGATCCTCACCAGCGCCCTTTCCGGGGTGGAACAGGCCCTTTGGGATCTGACGGGCAAAGCCCTGGGCGTGCCGGTGTACAAGCTCCTGGGCGGCCCCTTGCGCGACCGAATCCGCATCTACGCCGGTTGCCACGGCGCCACCCCCCAAGAGGCGGCGGAGAACGCCCGCGCGCTCCTTGCCCGCGGTTTTCGCGCCCTCAAAACCGGCCCCAGCGGCGGGCGCAAGGCGCGGATGATCGAGAACCCCGCCTTTGTGGAGCGGGTAGTGGAGCATTTTGCCGCCATGCGCCAGGCTGTGGGGCCAGAGGTGGATCTCGCCATTGATTTTCACGGCGCCGTCCCGCCCCAGACGGCGGCCATTTTGATCAAGGCTCTGGAGCCTTATCAACCCATGTTCATCGAAGAGCCGGTGCAATGCCAGAATGTGGACGTCTTGGCCGACCTGGCCCGCAAGACCCACTTGCCCATCGCCACCGGCGAGCGTCTGTTCACCAAATGGGGCTTTCGCGAGGTGCTGGAGAGACGCGCCGCCTCCATCCTGCAGCCGGACTTGTGCCACGCCGGCGGCATCTTTGAATGCCGCCTCATCGCCGGCATGGCCGAGGCCTATTATGCCGGCATCGCCCCGCATTGTCCTCTGGGGCCCATCGCTTTGGCCGCCTGCTTGCAACTGGACGCGGCCATCCCCAACTTTCTCATCCAGGAGCACGCCTCCCTGGGCGAGGGCTATCTCAAACAGCCCTTCGTGGTCAAAGATGGTTATGTGGACCTACCCACGGGGCCGGGGCTGGGGATCGAGCTGGATGAGGAGGCGCTACAGGACAAGCTCGGCCACGATTGGCGCAATCCCCAATCCTGGGCCGAGGACGGGGCAGCCATCGATTGGTAGCGGAGGACGCCGGACGCAGGCCCGATCCGGCGCCCCTTATTCTGCTTCTTTTTCTTCGTCGCCGGGCGGGGGCAACGGAGTGACCAGGACCTTGTCGATGCGGGGGCCATCCATATCCACCACCTCCAGCCGCAACCGCCCCCAGGTGAAATGGTCCGCCACAGAGGGGATGCCGCCGATCTGCATCATCACAAAGCCGGCCACCGTCTGATACAACCCCTGGTCCTCGCCCGGCAACTCTTCCAGCCCAAAGAGCTCCTTGAATTCCTCAATGGGCAACATGCCATCCAGCAGCCAAGAGCCGTCCTCCCGTTGCACGATCTGCGGCTCGGCCAATTCCTCGGCAGTGGGTATATCGCCAACGATGGCCTCAAGGATATCCTTCAGAGTGACCAAACCTTGGACGCTGCCATATTCATCAATGACCAAAGCCATCTGCGTGCCCGACTTTTTAAAAGCTTCCAACACTTTGAGCACCGGCATGGTCTCGGGCACATAGAGGGGCGGCCGGATGAAAGGTTTGAGCTCAAAAGGCTCCCCGGCCAAGAGTTGGGTCAAGAGATCCTTGGCTTCCACCTCGCCGAGGACGTTATCCAGCCCGCCCTGGCAGACGGGGAAACGGGTGTAAGGGCTGGCGGCGATCTTGCGCCGCAGTTCCTCCGGGGGATCGTCCAGATCCAGCCAAAAGATATCGGGGCGGGGCGTCATCACCCCCATGGCGCGCCGGTCGTTCAGCAAGAGAACGCTCTCCACCATGTCCTGCTCGGCCTCTTCAAAGACGCCGGCCTCCGTGCCCTGCTCCAGCAGCACCTTGATCTCCTCTTCGGTCACCGGCGGCTCGTTGGGCGGCTGGACGCCCAGAATGCGCAACGTCACATCGGTGGAAAAGCTGAGCAGCCGCACGAACGGCGCGGCGATGACGGAGAGGGCGCGCATGGGCCCGGCCATGAGGGCCGCGATGCGCTCCGGGCTGTTGAGGGCCAATCTCTTGGGCACCAACTCGCCCAGCACCAGGGAGAGATAGGTGGTGCCCAAAACAACCAAGGCCCAGGAGAGGCCGGCACTGTATGGCTTGAGCCAAGGCACCTGCCCCAACCGGGAGGCCAGGTCATCGGTCACCTGGGCGCCGCCCACCGCGCCGGTCAGGATGCCGATGAGGGTGATGCCGATCTGAATCGTCGAAAGGAAGCGATTGGGCGCCTCGGCCAATTCCAGGGCGCGGGCGGCGCGCCGATCCCCATCGTTCGCCCTCTGCTGCAAGCGCGCCTTCCGCGCCGAAACGATGGCCATCTCGGCCATGGCCAGGAGGCCGTTGGCCAAGATGAGCGCCAAAATGATCAAGATTTTTGCCATCAATCCAATGCTCCCGTTGTGCTGCCCTCAGCTTTCGTGGGTGATTTCAGAGGTGCAATAAGGGCAGCGGGTCGCCTGGAGCGAGATCTCCATGCGACAATAAGGGCAGAGGGCCGTGGTGGGCGCCGCCGGAGGCGCCGGCTTTTCCCGCACGAGCACGCGGTTCAACAGCCGCACCACCACAAAGACCACCACGGCGACGATCAAGAAACTCACCAGCGCATTGAGGAAAAGCCCATAGCGCCAGGTGACGGCGCCGGCATCGCGGGCGGCCTGTAGCGTGGCATAGGGGCCGGGTTGTTTGGCTCCCTCACGCAGCACCACGAACAGGTTGCTGAAATCCACCCGGCCCAACACAAAGCCGATGGGCGGCATGAGGACATCCTCCACAAAGGATTTGACCAGAGCCGTGAACGCCGCGCCGACGGTAAAGCCCACGGTCAAATCCACCACATTGCCGCGCTTGATGAACTGACCGAACTCTTGCCAGAGACTCATTGTTCCTCCCTTCCTCTTGGCGCCATCCGCTCCTGTTCCGCCTTGGACGCGCCATAGCGCTGCCAAAAGACGCGTGTGTCCTCATACTGGGTGCGTGGCTCTTTGCTCTCCGCTGGATGGCCCACGTAAACGATGTTCAGCGGGATCACATGTTCCGGCAAATGCAACACTTGGCGCACATGGCGTACGAAAGGCGCAATGGGATACACCCCGATCCACACGGCGCCCAATCCCAAACCGCTGGCCGCCAGGAGCAGGTTCTCCGTGGCTGCGCTGCAATCTTGGATCCAAAACTCCTTGGCGAAACCGGGATAAGCACGATGCAGGTTGCCACAGACGGCAATGGCCAGCGGCGCCCGGTACCGCCCAAAGAGCAGGCCTCGCCGCAGCGCCGCCAACACCTCTTCCTCGGTGACGACGACAAACTCCCACGGCCGCCGGTTGCTGGCCGAGGGCGCGGCCATGGCCGCCTGCAAGAGATGTGTCACATCCTCCTCGCTCACCGGCTCGGCCGTGTACCTGCGGATGCTCCGCCGGGCCAAGATATGTTCCAAGATCTCTCCCATGCGCCCTTCCCCGACTGCGCTATCCATATCCCAATCCCTAAACCCTATACCCTGTTTTTACCCCCAGAGGCCCTTGAGAAAACGCAACTGTTCCAACTTGTGGAAACTGCCGCTATCGTGATGGTTATAACGATAGACGCGCATCTCCTTCTCCCCGGCCCAGTAGTTATAGGCGGCATAGATGGTGGAGGGCGGGCAGATATCATCCATCAGGCCCACGGCAAAGAGGGCGCGGGCCTTGGCGCGAGGAGCAAAATTCACGCCATCAAAGTAGGCCAGAGTCTGAAAGACCTGATCCACCTGATCCCGGTGGCAACGCAGATATTGGGAGATCTCTTCGTAAGGATGGGTCGCCACCAGCTCCGTGGCCCGCCGATAGTGGCACAGGAA
The DNA here is from genome assembly GCA_034433995.1 of Anaerolineae bacterium. GTDB lineage: Bacteria > Chloroflexota > Anaerolineae > UBA1429 > UBA1429 > DAOTZU01. Next base: position 184 of record DAOTZU010000034.1, on the reverse strand, counting down.
GGGCACTTCGGGCATGGCCACCTTGGGCACAGGCGAAAGGGCCGCCGCCGCGATGGTGATGCCGCCGCCCTGGCTCACGCCGGTCACGGCGACGCGCTCAGGATCCACCGCCGGATGGCTCAGGGCCGCCTCGATGGCCCGCACCGCGTCAGTGAACACCCGACGGTAGTAGTAGGTGCGCGGC
>DAOTZU010000033.1:0-11089 GCA_034433995.1 Anaerolineae bacterium | reverse complement strand
CCACCAGTTTGGCCCTGGTGAAACACAACGTGCCCACGCCGCGCACCTTCCTGGCCTACACCGAGGAATCGGCCCTGCAGGCCATCGAGACCCTGGGCTATCCGGTGGTGTTAAAGCCGGCCGTGGGCTCGTGGGGGCGGCTCATCTCCAAGGTGAACGACCGCGACGCCGCCGAGGCCATCTTGGAACACAAGACCATCCTCGGCTCCTATCACCATTCCATCTTTTACATTCAAGAATACATCGCCAAGCCCCAGCGCGATATCCGCACCTTTGTGGTGGGCGATGAGACCATCTGCGGCATCTACCGCAGCTCAAGCCATTGGATCACCAACACTGCCCGGGGCGGCCAGGCGAGCAACTGCCCCATCACCCCAGAGCTGGATGCCCTCTCCCGGGCAGCAGCCAAAGCGGTGGGCGGCGGCGTGGTGGCCGTGGATATCCTGGAGGCCCCCGATGGGCGACTCTTGGTCAATGAGGTCAACTATACCATGGAGTTCCGCAATAGCATCGCCACCACCGGCGTGGATATCCCCGGCAAAGTGGTGGATTACGTGCTCAAGGTGGGGAGGGGCGAGCTATGACCCGGCTCAAGGCCTCCATCATCGGCGGTTCCGGCTACGCGGGAGGAGAACTCTTGCGCTTGCTGTTGGATCACCCGTATGTGGAGATCGGCCAGGTGACCTCGGAGAGCAACACCGGCCATTATGTCCACGCCCTGCACCCCAATTTGCGCAAGCGCACGAACCTGAAATTCTCCTCCCTGGCCACGTTAGAGCCGTGTGATATCCTTTTTATCGCCCTGCCCCACGGGGAGGTGATGAAGCGCATCGCCCAATTGGCCCAGCTTGCTCCGCGCGTGATCGATCTTTCCGCCGATTTTCGCCTGCGGGACCCGCGGGATTATGTCACATGGTACGGCCAAGAGCACACTGCCCTTGAGTGGCTGGGGCGTTTCGTCTACGGGCTGCCCGAGATCAACCGCGAGGCTATCCGCCAGGCCCACTATGTGAGCGGCGTGGGCTGTAACGCCACGGCCACCATTTTGGCCCTCTGGCCCCTCTTTGTGGCCGACCTGGTGGACCGGGAACGCGGGGTGATCGTGGAGGTCAAGGCCGGCTCCTCGGAGGGCGGGGCGACGGCGGGGCCTTCGTCCCATCATCCCGATCGCAGCCACGCCGTGCGCTCCTTCGCCCCCACGGGCCATCGCCACACCGCCGAAGTGGTGCAGGCGCTACGGCGCGCTGGTGAGACGGTGCCGGTGCACATGTCCGTCACGGCGGTGGAGCTGGTGCGCGGCGTGTTGGCCACGGCCCATGTCTTTGCGCAAAAGCCTTTGGAACTGAAGGATCTCTGGAAGACCTACCGCCAAGTGTACGGCCCAGAGCCCTTTATTCGGCTGGTGCGGGAACAGCAAGGGGTCTACCGTTATCCTGAACCCAAGATCCTAGCAGGCAGCAACTATGCCGACGTGGGGTTTGATTATGACCCCACCACAGGCCGCATCGTGGCCATCGCCGCCATCGACAACCTGATGAAAGGCGCCGCCGGCACCGCCGTGCAATGCATGAACCTGATGTGTGGCTGGGAGGAGACGGCGGGACTGGGGTTTACGGGCTTGCATCCAATCTAAGGTTGAAAGCGGAAGGATGAAGGAGGAAAAGGGCAAGCCGGAAAACCTCATTGTGAGGACACGGGAATTTGCGTTGCGCATTATCCGGCTGTATACCGCCTTGCCACAACAAACGGTAGCCCAAGTTTTGGGCAAGCAAATGCTGAGGTCGGGTACTTCGGTTGGGGCGCATTACCGCGAAGCCCAGCGCGCCAAGTCGGATGCCGATTTCATTAACAAGATTGAGGGGGCGCTCCAGGAGTTGGAAGAGACCGTCTACTGGTTGGAGTTACTGGCCGAGTCCGGCGTAATGGCGGCAGAAAGACTAGCTCCTTTGCAGCAAGAAGCCGACGAGCTTCTGGCCATCTTGACCGCCATCGTCAGGAACGTCAAGAACAAATCCGCACCATGATTTCATCCTTCATCCTTCCGCCTTCATCCTTCCAAAGGAGTTGCCATGATTGTCATCAAAGTGGGGGGCAGCGAGGGCATTGATTTGGGCGCCGTGTGCCGCGATGTGGCCGCCTTGGTCAAGGAGGGCCAGCGGCTGATCTTGGTCCATGGCGGTTCTCACCGCACCAACGTGGTGGCCGAGCAGCTGGGCCATCCGCCCCAGTTCGTCACCTCCGTCTCGGGGTTCACCAGCCGCCGCACCGACCGCGAAACGCTCAAAATCTTTGAGATGGTCTATTGCGGCGAGGTGAACAAGGGCATCGTGGAGCTGCTCCAGGCCCAAGGGGTGAACGCCGTGGGCCTTTCCGGCCTGGATGGTCGCCTGTTGGAGGGCAAACGCAAGGACGCCATCAAGATCATCGAAAACGGCCGCCGGCGCGTGCTGCGTGATGATTACACCGGCACGGTGGAGAAGGTGAACACCGCGCTACTGCAGCTGTTGTTGGACCACGGCTACCTGCCGGTGGTCACGCCGCCGGCCATCAGCACCGAAAATGAGGCCATCAACGTGGACGGCGACCGGGCCGCAGCCATGATCGCCGCCGCCATGAAGGCCGAGACGCTGATCATCCTCTCCAACGTGCCGGGCCTCTTGCGCAACTTCCCCGACGAGAGCACCCTGATCCGGCGCATCGAGCCGGCCCGGGCCAACGAATTCATGGAGCACGCCCAAGGGCGTATGCGCATCAAAGTGTTGGGGGCCATGGAGGCCATCGAGATGGGCGTGGGCCGGGTGATCTTTGCCGACGGCCGCCGCGAGGCCCCGGTGCGGGCCGCGCTGGCGGGCGAAGGGACGGTCATCGGCTGAGCCTGAGCGGCCGAGGCCGCGCAGCGCTTGAGGATGTTGACCGCAGCCGGGTCCCGAGCTACCATGACCTCATCGCCGGCGTTGCTATCTGGGCAAACGGAGGGCCAAGATGAAACGCGACCTGCGCAAGGAACTGAGCCCCTTCTACGCCCCCTCTGCCAAGCAGGTGCAGGTGGTCAAGAAGCTGCGCACCATTCTGCGGCAGCCGGTGGAGAAGGTTGTGGGGTGATGGGTGTATTTCGAAATCATCGGTGAAATCAGCAACATTGAAACGATCGCCACGGGCAGGTCCATTCGCGAGCTGGCTCGCCTCTGCAAGGTTTATGGCTCTGGACGTTGGCGCAAGCTCAAAGGAATAGCTATGGTGCGTCTTATAAACGGAGTAATGTGCATGGCCGAGGTGCACTGGTATGAGGCCCACGGGATCGGTTGCAAAGAGTTCAAAATCAAGCGTCTGTTGGGAGAATAGCTATGAACCGGAACGACCCTGAGATTCGCTATGTTGTTTGCATCCGTAACACAGGTTACGAGACCTCATTGGAATTGCGCAAGATCTACCAGGCAATTTCCGATCCAACAGCAACAGCGCAAGGTCTGGTGAGGGTCATAGACGAATCCGGCGAAGACTATTTGTACCCTAACACATACTTTGTAGAAATCCAGGTACCTGCAGCGGTCGAAAAGGTTTTCTCGCAGGCGGCTTGAGGTCTGTCATGCCTTGCCGATCGGCATACTCAACGCCAGGAGCAGACTCTTGAAGCAGGAGGTAAACATGCTGAGACAATTCAAAGTTGTTGTTGAGAAACATTCTGATGGCTATGTCGCCTACCCCTTAGGTCTGAAAGGGGTTGTCATCGGGGAGGGTGACACGTATGAAGAGGCCCTGGCTGATGTCAAATCCGCCATTGCCTTCCATATCGAGACTTTTGGCACCGAGGTTTTGGATAGATCAGCCGATGCTTGAGACCTTCGTAGCAGACGAGTTTATGAAAGCTTATGACAAATAAGAGCTGCTAACCTCTTGCAGGAGGCCCCTTTGTGAGCATCATGGATCTTGAGGCCCGCTACACCAGCGGCGTCTACCCCAAGCGCGAGCTGGCCATCGTCCGCGGCCTGGGGGCGCAAGTGTGGGATGAGGCGGGCCGCGCCTACATCGATTGCGTCGGCGGCCACGGCGTGGCCATCGTCGGCCATTGCAACCCGGCCGTAGTGGAGGCCATCCGCCAGCAGGCGGGCCGGCTCATCACCTGCCCCGAGATTTTCTACAACGACGTCCGCGCCCAGCTCTTGGAGAGGTTGGTCGCCATCGCTCCGGACGGCTTGGGGCGGGCCTATTTGTGCAATTCGGGGGCCGAGGCCATCGAAGCGGCGATCAAATTCGCCCGGCTGAGCACCGGTCGGCCCGGGATCGTCGCCGCCATGCGCGGCTTCCACGGGCGCACATTGGGCGCCCTCTCGGCCACCTGGGAGCCGAAATACCGCGATCCCTTCCTGCCCTTGGTGCCCGGCTTTAGCCATGTGCCCTACAACAAACTGGAGGCGTTGGAGCAAGCCGTGGACGAGAACACCGCCGCGGTGCTCTTGGAGGTGGTACAAGGGGAAGGCGGCGTCAACCTCGGCCAGGGAGATTATCTGCGGGGCGCCCAAGAGATGTGCCAACGCAAAGGGGCGCTATTGATCATCGATGAGGTGCAAACCGGGTTCGGGCGCACGGGCAAGCTCTTTGCCTGCCAACACTATGATTTGCAGCCCGATCTTTTGGCCCTGGCCAAGGGGATCGCCGGCGGGCTGCCCATGGGCGCGGTGCTCATGGGTGAGCGCATCGCCAACATCAACCCCGGCGTGCATGGCTCCACCTTTGGCGGCAATCCCCTCACCTGCGCCGCCGCGCTGGCCACCATCGCATATATCCTGGAGCAAGACCTCCCCGGCCAAGCGGCGCGCAAGGGCGCCTGGGCCTTGGAGCGGTTGCGCCGCATCCCTGCGCGTCTCATCCGCGAAGTGCGCGGCCTGGGATTGATGATCGGCATCGAACTGCGCCAAAAGGTAACACCTTACCTCAAGGCTTTGATGGACGAGGGCGTTTTGGCCCTGCCGGCGGGCACCACCGTCCTGCGCCTGCTCCCGCCCCTGGTCATCACCGAGGAGGAGCTGGCCCAAGCGTGCGCTGCCATCGAGAGGGTGCTCACCCGTGAGTGATGCTGCGCCCTACCCCAGCGATGCAGAGGCCATCGCCCTCCTGGAGGCGCTGGTGCGCCTTTACAGCCCCTCGGCCCAAGAGGGTCCGGCGGTAGCCTTGTTGGTGCGCACCATGGCTGCCTGGGGCTTGGCCGCCCATGTGGACGCGGCCGGGAACGCGGTGGGCGAGATAGGTCAGGGCGAAAGCCAGATCGTTCTGCTGGGCCATATTGACACTGCCCCCGGTGAGATCCCCGTGCGCCGGGAGGGCGCGCTCCTTTATGGCCGCGGCGCGGTGGATGCCAAAGGCCCCCTGGCCGCCTTGGCCGTGGCGGCGGCCCGGGCGGGGAACCTGAGAGATGTGCGCATCACCGTTATCGGCGCGGTGGAGGAGGAGGCGGCCACCTCCAAAGGAGCCTACTACGCCGCCGAGCGGTATCGCCCCGCCTATTGCATCATCGGCGAACCCAGCGGGTGGAACCGCATCACCCTGGGGTACAAGGGTCGTTTGCTGGTGGATTACGTGCTGGAGCGTCCCATGAGCCACACGGCCGGCCGCCAGCGCAGCGCTGCCGAGGAGGCGGTGGCTTTCTGGGCACGCCTGACGGCTTGGGCCGAGGAGTACAACCGCGACAAATCGGCGGCCTTTGCTACCTTGGATCCCTCCCTGCGCCATATCTGCACCCAGGATGACGGCCTGCGTGAGCGGGTGGAGATGACCATCGGCCTACGCCTGCCCATGGAGCTGGATGTGGCGGCCCTGCGCCAGGAGATGGAGGCCTGGCGCGGTCTCGCCCAGGTGACCTATTACGCCCACGAACAACCCTTCCGCGCCGAAAAGCGCAATCCCCTCACCGGCGCCTTCTTGGCCGCCATCCGTGCCGAAGGCGGCTCCCCGGCCTTTGTCCTCAAGACGGGCACAGCGGATATGAACGTGGTGGGGCCACGCTGGGGCTGCCCCATCGTGGCCTATGGCCCCGGCGATTCGGCCCTGGACCATACCCCGGAGGAACATCTCGACCTTGAGGAGTATTTGCGGGCCATTCGCGTGTTGACCGATGTGCTCCGGCGGTTAGCACGGCAGAGCTAAAAGAAACCCTCGACATACGCAAACAAAATGAGGGTGTCGAAGAAATGAAAATCGAGAGCGCATCTCTGGCGTCATAACGCCGATGCGACACATTACGCGAGTTGTTTAGGCGGATATTGGGGTGTGAGTTGCCTCCCCTCAGCGAGTTTGCGGTGCAAAAGCGAGGGAGGGTGCCATCCGGCGCTCCTGCTATTTGCGCAAGAGCGCCCAGAGCACCCCGCCGAGCAGCAGCATAGGGGCAAAGGCCATCATGCAAAAGCCGAATATGAACAGCCCCGAAGCCATCTTCCGCTGCGACGCCTCGAACGCCGGCCGGTTGCCGGCAAACAGGTGTCCGGGAAGCACGCTGCCGTTTGCAGCTTTCTTCCCCAAGACCGTGATCAGGTCGCCATCGTAGAGTCCACGGTAACGCCTGGTGCCGTCGGGCAGGCGTTCTCCTTCATACGCAGCCTGATAGGGGCTATCCCCTTTGACTATCTGGATATGGAGATTGCCGCTCAGCCGGCCGCTCCTGGTCTCCTCAAGCGACACGGGCTGCCCATTCAGTTCGAGCGTCAGCGCCGGTATGACGGTTTCGGCGTTTTCCCAATGGCCGCTCAGCTCGGATGAACCTCGCGTATCGTCTGAGGGGCGGCTTACTTTCCATTCCTCGACGGCGCAGGCGACAAAGTCGAGACCTTCGACCAGCGGGACGTTGTCTTGCAGCACGCCCGTGAACAAAAGTTCCTCTCCTGTCTCTGCCGCTGCCACCTGCGCGATATCTTCTGTCACCGGCATACGGGAAATGCGGTACGCCTGAATAGCCTGGGCGGTAGCAAATCCAAAAGCCATCAGCCCGCCGCACAGCAGGCAGAGAACGGCAATCGCCGCTACTGCCAGGATGGAGCGGATACGTCGGTGAACCGATGAGAGAAGATCGAATCCCAGCAGTCTCATGGAAACGTCCTCTTTCCCAATCTCTAGTTGCAGCGGCATGATCATTGCCGTAGGCTAATGGCTCTGCTCCCATCGAACATACGCATCATACATCTCCGGCAGCGTCTTCCACTGCACCCGACCGGACTCTACGTAAGGCTGAATTCTCTGCAGCCACGCCTCCAGAAGCGCCTTGTCCAGGGGCGAGCCCAGACTCCACGAAACGTAATAGATGTTGATCTGGTCTGGTCTGGTGTAGGAGAGCGCCTCTTCCAGTTGTTGGATGAAAGCATCTATGTCCTGAGCGGTGAAATCGCACTTGGGCAACACCCCCGACGAAGCGCTTTCCTCCTGCATACAGGCCAGCCCTCCACTGGACGGCAGAAGAACCAGGCGTCCCTTGGGGTTATGTATCGTCCAGTTGGCCCCATTGCTCATTCTCCACGGGTGGAGCCGGTCGGCCAAAGCGGACGGGAAGTTCTGGTGACACACCGACGGACTGGGGCAGTTCTTGTACGGCTCAGGCCGCTGCTCCACCGGCAGGGAAGAGACGCAATAGGCCACCTGCCCGGTGGTGAAAAGGTAGCCGGCATCGGCCGCCGCCGTGACCCAATCGCAATGCGAACAAATGCCAGAGACGTGGCGGACGGTGATACCCAGTGACTCGAGTTGTTCCCTCTCAGCGCGCAGGTCGGCGACAAAGCGGCTGCAATCATAGTTCCTTTGCCCGCCTATATCGGCGTGGACGCCTACGCCGTGTCCGCGTCGCTGCATTTCCAGGAGCACGTTATCGCCCCAACGCAGAATACCCTCGGTGACCTCTTTGCTCTCCCAGGTCAACTTGGCCCCGTACTTTTCGAACAGAGCGGCATAGTCGCGCATCAATTGGACGTGGCGCTCGAAGCTTGCCTGGCTCTGGTCATCGCGCCAGCCTTCCAGATGCACCATGATGCCCAAGTAAAGGACGGCTTTTGATTCTGTTCTTGCTGCGGTCGGGAGGGGGCGCTGGGTTGCCATCATTTGTTGGACGTATTTCAACACCAGCGCAGGCAGAACGCGAGAGTCATCTTCCGAAAGCATGGCCGGCGGGTTGGCGGGGTCGTAGGTTTGGTTGGGCGGCAGGTCGTTCAGGCGCACCCAGGGGACGCCGCCGCGGACCGCATTGTTCACCATCAGGATGGCGTGGGCATTATCCGGCTGGACGTGGTCTTTTTCGCTCTGGATGCGCTGATACGGCACGCAAATCCGCCCGATGAACGTGCTGGCTTCGCGTTGGCTCCAAAAGGCCTCGTCGGTGCAGGAAGCGACCTGTGTCAGATGTCCCAGCCCGGCGCCGTCACAGCCCCCGGTGTCGTCCCGGTTGGCAGGACCTTCCCAGTCGATCAGGAACTTGACCGGCAGCTCGGAGTGACGCGCGAGCGCGCCGGAAGCCATCGTCACGCCGTAGGAATACGAAATCAACCCGATGCGCGCTGGGTCCACCTGGGGCAACCTGGCGGCAAACTCGATGACCGCCGCTAGCCCGTCCTGCTGCATGAAGCCGTTGTAATCTTCTTTGCCTGTGCTTTTTCCGCGCCCGTCGGGGTCGAAGACGATGACCACATAGCCTGCCTGCGCAAAGGCATAGAACTCGCCGTCAGGTTTGCGGAAGGAGGAACTGCCGCCCGAGCCGCCTGGCACGAGAATCAGCGCGGGGGCAGGGGAGGAGGCGGCGGGCGTGTTGACATACACCGCCAGCGACGCACCGCTCGCCGGGTTGGTGACGGTGTATTGCTGGACCCCTCCCGATCCCGTAGGGGTAGTTGCTGCGGCCGTCGCGCTGCAATCCGACGGGCAGTTCCGGGGATTCTCCGGGCCTTCGCAGCGGCCGTCACCACAAGAGCCCCGCGCCGGCGAAGGCTGGGCCACCGGCGGCGTTGGTGGGCGGAGCGATGGGTTGAGCGAAGGCCGGGCCACCGGCGGCGTTGGTGTGACGCCCGATGGATTGGGCGAAGGGTGCACTGCTTGCGGCGTCGGCGTGGCTACGAATGTGGTGAGTTGGCAAGCAACCAGCAGCAAGCTCGCAAGCAAAAGACAGGGAAAGCATGCAATGATCCTTTTCATTTCTCCTCCTTTGCCAGCATGACAATATCCTCACCGGTCACCACGCACAGATTCTGCGCCGCGTAGGCGACCAACTCCTCGTACGCCCTGAAGATCGCTTCCGTCTCTTCTGGAGTACGTGGTCTGGATGTATCGGGCGCGGTCAGATTATACGGCGGAGAGAGCGGTTTGTCATTCGCATCGTAGAAGAATGATCGCCACGGACTGCCACTCCGGTAGAAGTCATCCTCGTGAATCAAGACGGTGATGAACGGGGGGCGTGGCGCGTTCCACTGCGCCAATCTTTCTTGCAGCATCCTGGTTGGATTGTATTGCTCACCACGCGGTGTAAAAATGAGATTCCACCAAAAGTTTCCGTTGACGCGCGTGATGCTGAAATCGCTGGGGCGCTGCAATAGCCCCTGCTCGTAGACAAACGGATGGGCAATGTCCGTCCCTTCTTCGTGATACGCCACCACCATCCTTGCACCCATTCCGGCATAGATTCTCTCCAGCGTGCCCCGGATACGCCGATCGCCACTCATCGGCGAGACGACCACCGGATTACGCCCAAAGACCTGAGCGACGTACCGGTAGCCACCCGGCTGCGACCTGTCCGGGTTCCCTGTGGTCAAATCCAGACGATATGTTTCGTAATCGCGCAGCGTTTGCTCCAGCGTCCTGTCATCCAGCGCTTTCAAGCGCGAATCAAAACCCGGATACGCCGGATGCGGCGGGCGGAAGTGATAGCTGATGGTCATCTGGCTGTTGCGCAATCGCGCAATCACATCAGGACGCTGTCGGCCGTAGAGTTCAACGAGCGGCGCGGTAAAGTAGAAATCGCCGCGCACGTTGTGTTTTTCCAAGATGCCAACGAGCCGCAGAAGGGTGTCTGCGCTGTCCGAGACATACCGGATGTCGTGCGCGTTGATAGCGAAGGTCAGGTAGCCATTGGGGCACCAGACGGCGGGGCGCGTGGCCGGTTGCATGGTAGGACATGTCTGTTCCGGCAGCGTTGACGACGTCTCCTGGGTAGATACGGTCGGCGTTGCCGATGGCACACAGGCAACCAACACGATGACCAAAGACACTGAGAATAGCAGGAACTTGGCAACTCTTGAAAACATGGCGTGCGATGCCATTCACGCAGAGTACATATCGCCAATCAAATGCTGCACCGCCACGCGAGAGAGCTCGGGCAGATGCTCCGCAATGTAGCGGTCGAGGCGCGCGCCGCCCATTTCAACTTGAAGCGCTGTTGCGTTGCTCATTCCGCCGCTGTTTCAAATACTGTTTGATGACCCACGCCTCCGCGCCATCCGGATCCTTCCATGCGACGAACTCACCGGTTCGCTTGTCCACCACGCGATAATCACCTTCTCCCTGAAAATGTGTCAGCTCATACGGCGATTCGCGCAGCACCATTTCCATCGTTACGCCCGCCGGAAGGCGATACTGCCGTTTGCGGATCCGCTCACGCAATGTATATATTCCCCAAAACACCAGCGCCAAGAAAATGATCGCTCCAACCAACGCAAACGTCCAACCGAAGAGCATTGGCATCAAACGGCCATTCGCAATGGCATCTCGAATCCCTACATAGAGAACCCAGAAGAGGCCCACTCCAAATGCACCGATAATGAGCCAAGCGGTGCGACGGTTCATTGTGCCACTTAAATCGTAATCGTTCAGGTGTCGTGGGAAACCATTGTTTTTCTTCCGATCGCCGAACGCGACTCGACGAACAGCGTTCTTCCCTGTTTTTCTCGCGCCCGCCATGCATTTTGACCGCGTTCCGGGCACCGGCTAATGGCCCGCGTTTCAGCCGCCGACGACTCTGGCAAGACGCGCTTCAACAACCAGAGCGCTGGCCAGCGAGTGTCACACATATGCCCGCGCCGCAGGCGGTCGACCTGCAAGCACATTTTGGGCGATGGCGCAGGGAGTAATC
>DAOTZU010000032.1:0-52164 GCA_034433995.1 Anaerolineae bacterium | reverse complement strand
TGACGCTGATCATCGCCGATAGCCCCACGACGATCAGTGCCCTGGTGGGCGTTTTGGGCCGTTTGTGGGGCGTCTTGCAGACGATGTGGCGCGCTGGGGGCCTTTTGCTCAGGGCCGTTTGGGCCAGCCCTAACTGGCTTATCCTGGTGGCCTATGTGGCCTTGGCCACGGCGCTGGGCGCGTGGTGGGCGCGTTGGGTCGTTCGCCCGGTGCAACGGGTGAGCGCCCAGGAGCGCCAAGGCCGATCGTTGCGGAGGACATCATGAGATCGCATGTGCTGCGTTTGGCATTGGTGCTATGGCTTCTGGTGCTCGGCGCCGCGCCCGTCGTGGCCGATGGTGGGCGCACCGTCGCCCTCATCGGGCAGGATTACACCTTGCATGAGGGCCAGGAGGTGGATAACGACCTGGCCATCTGGGGCGGCCGGGTGCATCTGGAGCGCGGCAGCCTGGTGCGCGGCGATGTGGCCATCCTGGGCGGCGAGGCGCTGGTGGAGGGGGAGGTGGCCGGCGACGTGGTGGCCGTGGGCGGCACCGTGGAGCTGGCCGCGACGGCCGTGATCCAAGGCGATTTGGTGGTCTTTGGCACGGTGCGGCGCCATCCGGAGGCGCGGATCAACGGAAACGTCGTGCAGGGGATGGACGTGATGGGGAGCCTCGATCACCTGGCGTTCATTTGGCAGGGGCAGCGGCGTGCCGCCTCCCCGCGGCCGACGCCCCCGGCCGCCCCGTGGGATATGCTCTCGCGGGTGTTGCGCCGGGTGATGGTGTGGAGCGCCCTCCTTGTCTTGGCGATCCTTTTGCGGTTCCTCGCGCCCCACCATGTGGCCCGGTTGGGCCAGGCCATGAGCCATAGAATGGTGATCTCCTTGGCCCTGGGCGCGCTCACCTTGGGCCTCTTGGTGCTCCTCCTGCCCCTGTTGGTGCTCCTCTGCGTGGGCATCCCCTTCGCCGTGGTGCTCATCGCGGCGACGCTGGCCTGCGCCCTGGCCGGCTGGGTTGCCCTGGGCGAGCTGCTGGGCCGGAGGGTGTTCCAGGGGCTGGGCCTGAGGGGGAGCTCGCCCCTGGTCGAGACCCTGCTGGGGGCGGCGCTCATCGGTCTTGCGGCGAACATCCCCTGTTTGGGGACCTTGGTCATTTTGTCCCTGGCTGCGTGGAGCCTGGGCGCTGCCGTGCTGACGCGGCTGGGCACCGTGACTTATGGGGCCGGCACTCCGTTGGACATGTTGCCGGCCCGGCCCAATGTCTCGGCTTCAACCCCGGCTGCCGCCGGGGCCGCGTCCCCCGGCGCCTCCCGTCCCCTGCAACGCAAGGATACCCGCCCTTTGGGGCCGGAGGATCTGGGCGACGAAGATGCGCCCCCGCCCTCCGGGAGCTGAAATGCCCGATGGGAACCGAGAGGGAGCAAAGCTCCCTCTCGGTTCCTGTTGTCAAAGCAGAAACAGAGAGGCCCTATCCCCCTCGCATCCGTCCCTGCAAGGTCCCAGTGCTTGAAGGTGGTGGCTGCAAGCTACACGCCAAGATGAACAATCTGTCATCCTGGGATCCCCCCTCTTTCATCGAGCCTTCATCTCTTTGCGCTACAATGACCACGGAAGCAAGAAAGCATATCCTTCTCCGGCAAGGGGTCATCCTGTGGCAACCAAGATTTCCCATCTGCGTGAAGCGACTTATCTCCCCAGCCTGGCCATCCCCACGGCGGATCAGCTATATCTTTTGGTGAAGCGGGCCTTGGATGTGATCTTGGCGCTGGTGTTGCTTGTTCTTTTGGCGCCGCTGATGGCCGTGATCGCCTTGGCCATCGCTTTGGATTCCCCCGGCCCGGTGATCTTTCGCCAGCAGCGGGTTTTGGGTGATCAATCCTTGAACGACGGTCGGCCGGAGGAGCACACCTTTACCTTCTACAAGTTCCGCACCATGTATCATAATGCCGACCAGGATTGCCATCGCCGTTACGTGGAGAGTCTGATCAACGGCCAGGCCGAAAAGATGGAGGACGATGGGAAAAAGCTTTACAAGCTGGGCAACGACCGGCGGGTGACCCGGGTGGGCCGCTTCTTGCGCAAAACCAGCTTGGATGAGCTGCCCCAGCTGATCAACATCCTCCGTGGTGAGATGAGTTTTGTGGGGCCGCGCCCGGCGATCCCTTACGAAGTGCGCCAGTACAAGCCTTGGCACCTGCAGCGCCTGACGGTGACCCAAGGGCTGACGGGCCTCTGGCAGGTGATGGGCCGCAACGAGCTCTCCTTCGATGAGATGGTTTCTTTGGATATCGCCTACGCCCGCCAGCGGTCGCTGCGCCTGGATGGCAAGATCCTTCTGGCCACGATCCCTGCCGTGCTCAAGGGCCGTGGCGTGCGCTAGAGGCATAGCCAGGAGACCCTCGCTGAGGCAAGTGGGGGTCTCTTTTTTGTCTGAAGACCGTGCGGGGTTTACGTTTGCGCTGGACATGGATAGTCTCTATGTGGTAGAATGATCTTAGCTCTCTTGGGAGGTACGGGTTGATGCAATCTTTGCGGCGGGTCTTGCCAATTTGTGCAGGGCTGATCCTTGTGGCGATTCTGAGTGTGGCCTGGGCGGGGGCCGGCCCCTTGCCCCAAGGGGAGCAACCCAACGCCAATACCACGCGCATCATCGTCAGCGAGGATACTGCCATCAGCGCCTACCAACCCGCCAAGAATTTCGGGCAAGCGTGGACCATCTCGGTGCGTTCCAACGATGTGGCGTCGGCGCTGTTCAAGTTCGACCTCTCGTCCTTGCCGGCGAATATCGCCGTGGCCCAGGCCAAGCTGGGCGTGTACGTCCTTTCCCGGAGCAATAGCTCCACCATGTCGGCCTCGGCCTATGCCATCAACCGCCCGTGGGTGACCAACGAGGCCACCTGGCAACGGGCGGCTGCCAATGTCCCTTGGGCGGTCACGGGCTGTAACGGCGTCCCCGACGATCGCCAAGGAGAGGCGGCCGGCGTGAGCGAGTTCAACCTGGTGGGCGGATGGCTCTATGTGGATGTGACCCGGATCGTAGATGGTTGGCTGCGCGGCACGCAGCCCAATGAGGGGATCATCCTCAAGGGCTTGGGGGGGAGCTCGGTGGAGTACTCTTTGATCGCCAAGGACCACTCCGATCGGGCCCACTGGCCTTTCTTGGAGGTATCCTACGTTTTTAACCCCACTCCCCTGCCCACCTACACTGCGCTGCCGACGTATACGCCCATCCCCACGGTGCCTCCCACGCCCACGCCCTACGCGCCGGTGTTGGTGGTGGAAAAGACCGGCCCTCCGGGGCCTCTGGGCCAGGAAGAGACCATGGTGACCTACCAGATCTATGTGCGGAACGCCGGCACCCGGGAGGCGACGGGGCTGGCGATCACCGATACCTTGCCCCTGGGCACGGTCTATCGGAGCTGCACCGCGGATGGCGTTTTTGATCCTGAAAACCAGCAGGTCCTTTGGCGGTTGGCTGCCTTGGCGCCCGGCGAGGTCTTTAGCGCCACGCTGGAGCTGGATTTGGCCAGTTGGGTGCGGGAGCTGGGCACCATCGTCAACTGGGTGCGGGTCAGCTGCGCCGAGCTGGAGGGCGTGGCGGAGGGATACTGGCAGACCTTTGTGGTGGCGCCCACCCCCACAGCGACAGAGACCCCCATCCCCACGGCTACGCCGACGGTGACTCCCTCGCCCACGCCGTATCGGCTGTTCCTGGTCAAGGTGTACAACCAGGTGCGCCCGCCCCAAATCTGGAGGCTGTACCTGGTCAAGGTGGATAAGGGCTTCTTGGTCCCTGCGCGCTGAGCGCGCTCTGGGGCGGCCCTGGATGAGCCACCCCACGGAGTGATGACCGTTCTGGAACCGATTGGCGAAAAGGAGGACTGAGCCAGATGAACATCCAGAGCAGACTATGGGTCTTGGGATTGATGGTGGTCTTGGCCATCGGCCTTGTGGTGGGGTTGGGCAGCGCCGGGGCGGGGCCGGCCGTGCCCGCCGAGGGGCCGGAAGATTTCATCTTTGATCGGCAGACTGTTCAGCCCAGCGCGGATACCACCATCCACAGCTTTTACCCGCAGCAAAACTATGCCTCCAGGGGGAGCCTGACCTTACGTTCGGGAGATGCGAGCGCTGCCCTGATGCAATTCGATCTCTCCTCCATCCAGCGTCCGGCGGGCGTGGTGGTGGCCCAGGCGCTGCTCAAGGTGTACGTCCTCTCCCGCACCAACGCGAGCTTTATGGGAGTGATGGCCTATGCCGTGCATCGCCCGTGGGTGGCCACGGAGGCGACCTGGGCCATGGCCGACCAGGCAACCCCTTGGTCCGTGGCCGGCTGCAACGGAGTGCCTGATGACCGCTCGGGCCAAGGCTCGCCGTTGACCACGCTCCGCGAGGCGGAGGGTTGGGTGACGATCGATGTCTCGGACATCGTCCGCGGGTGGATGGATGGTTCTGTGGCCAACAACGGCCTGGTCTTGAAAACCACCCAGGCCGGGTCTGTCGCCTATGAGCTGGCCAGCATGGAGTATCGCGAGGAGGCCCTGCGGCCGGTGTTGGAGATACTCTTTGCCCCCATGCCCACCCCCACCCCCACGCCCATCCGGCCCGTCTTGGTGCTGGAAAAGACGGGTCCCCAGGGGCCGCTCACCGACGAAACCGGCAACATCACCCAGATCTACACCCTCACCTATCAGATCACGTTGCGCAACGCCGGGACCCAGGATGCCACGGGCGTGGTCCTCACCGATACCCTGCCGTTGGGCACGGTGTTCTCGCGGTGCACCGGTGGCGGCCTGTACGATGCCTCCACCCATGCGGTGGTCTGGAAGATCGGTAACCTGCCCATGGGCGCCCAACAAGTCCTGGAACTGGAGCTCAAGTTGGCCCGGTGGGTCAAGGAGACGGGCACGGTGGTGAATCTTGCCCAGGCCACCTGCGCGGAATTGCCGGATGTGGTGGCGGAGGATTATTGGGAGACCCTGGTCGTGCCGCCCCAGCGGCAGTACCGCATGTTGTTCGTTGAGGTGTTCAACGGTTATCGCCGCGACTAGCCGAGCATTGGTGACAAACTGATCTCTATCCGCTCAGCAGGGACACGCTCCGTGGGGAGAGGTGTCCCTGCTGGCGTTTTCCGGCGAGTGTATCCGATCCAAGACCCGACAGGTCTCTAAAGACCTGTCGGGTCTTCTGGTGTCGAGCCATTGGGTTTATCTGGACAAATGTGGTATAATTTGTCCTAAGGAGATGACGTGATGGCACACACCTCGCTCAAGCTCAATTCTTGGCTCCCCATTGTGGCGGCCGTGGTACTGCTCTTTTTGCAGATCTTTTCCCCCGCGCCCCCGGTCAAGTTTGTGTTGGTGGTGCTGTTGGCGGTGGTCTTGGTTTCGTGGGTGTGGGCGCGCCAGGTGGCGCGCGGCGTCACCATCCAGCGGCAACGCCGCTACGGCTGGGCCCAGGTGGGCGATGTGATCGAGGAGCGGTTCATCATGCACAACGAGGCCTGGCTCCCCGTCCTTTGGGCCGAGGTCCGCGATCTGAGCAACCTCCCCGGCTACAACGCCAGCCGGGCGGTGGGGCTGGGCGCCCGCAGCACCACCCGCTGGAACACCGAAGGCATCTGCGAGCGCCGGGGCGTGTACACCTTGGGGCCCATCCGCGTGCGCATGGGCGATCCCTTTGGCCTCTTTGAGATCACCCTGGAACACCCCTACACCGAGACCTTTGTGGTCTATCCGCCCATCGCCTACCTGCCCGCCCTCTTTGAGCCCCGTGGCCGGGCCAGAGGTTCGGCGCGCACCAACACCCGCAGCCTCGACCTCACCACCAACGCCTCCTCGGTGCGTCATTACGTGCCCGGCGATGCCCTGCACGTCATCCATTGGCGCACCACCGCCCGCCGCTCCACCGGCGACCAGGACGAGCTCTATGTCAAAGAGTTTGATTTGGAACCTTCGGGCGATGTCTGGATCGTGTTGGATCTCTATGGCCCTTCCCAGGCCGGCGAGGAGCTTGAATCCACGGAGGAATATGGGGTGATCCTGGCCGCCTCGTTGGCCAACCAGATGTTGCGCGCCAACCACGCCGTGGGGCTCATCACCTACGCCGAGGAGCCGGTGGTCATCCGCCCGCAAAAGGGCTACCAGCAACTCTGGGAGCTGTTGCGGGTGTTGGCGGGCGTCCATGCTGTGGGTCAGCTGCCTTTGGGTCAGGTGTTGGAGGCGGTGGACCCCGTCATCGGGCGGGGGATGACGGTGACTCTGATCACCCCTTCGGCGGATCCGGAATGGATCAAGGGCCTGACGGCCCTTTTGCGCCGAGGGATCCACACCACATGTTTGCTCTTGGATGCCCAGAGTTTCGGCGGCCAGGGAGATGCGCGCAGCGTCTTGGGCGCGCTGGCCGATCTGGGCGTGATGGGCCACATCATCGCCCAGGGCTTTAAATTTGAACAGCTCACCCAGCGCCGGCAACAACGGCCCAAGTACCGCGCTTTGGGCACGGGGCGCGTGGTGGTGGTGGATGCCGGCGCTCAAGATCAGGCGCAATGGATGCCTGTGGGAGATAAAGGATAGGGTAGCTATGGCGGCGTCGGATCAAGATCTTCGGGAAAGAGATTGGTTACTTTATGGCCTGTTGTTGGCGGCGACCCTTTGCCTGCCGCTGGCGATCCAGAACTCGAAATGGGTGCCGGAGGGCGGGCGGCTCGCTTGGGCGGGCTTTTGGGCGGTCCTGCTCGGTATTTTGGTGATGCGCACCAAATGGCCGGGATGGCTGGTTTGGCTCTTGGGCATCGTTTTGGGCCTGGAGTACAGCGTCCAGTTCGCCGGCAAGCTCCTGCCCAGGCCGGGCCTCCTCTGGAATGACGCCGGGCGCCTTCTGGGTTGGCTCTGGGGCCTTTGGACCAAGACCGGGACGGGCGCTGCCCCCGCCTCCCGCGCTTGGGCCTTTTTTGTCACCCAGGCGAACGCCCTTTGGAGCAACCTCTTGAAATGGTACCAGACGGTGCAGGCGGGGGAGCCGAGCAAGGAACCCGCTGCCCTTTGGCTGCCCCTGGCTTTGGGGATCTGGCTGCTCTCCTGGAACGCGAGCTATCAGTTGCTCCGCCGGCGCCGCCCCTTTGCCGCCCTGCTCCCTCTGGGCATCGCCGTGGTGAGCAATGTGGCCTTTACCGATTTGGGCATGGCCTATGTCCATTCGTTCCTTGCCATCACTTTGTTGACCTTGGTCTGGAGCAACGCCATCCGCATGGAGGAGCTGTGGGCGCGCCTGAAGCTTGATTTTTCGCCCGACTTGAGGCGGGACGCGCTGACCGCCGGCGCCGCCCTCTCCGGCCTGGCCATTGTGGTGGCGCTGGCGGTGCCGTATGTCACGTATAACCCGGCGGTGTTCGCCTTTTGGGATTTCATCCAGCCTCACGTGGAGCCTTTTTACGAGAACTTGGGCCGCGCCTTTGCCGGGCGGAACCCCGTGCCCAAACCCACCCCCAGCGTCAAGGGCTATGCTTTGGGCGCGCATGCGGTGGGCGGCGGGACCAACCCCACCTCCACAGCGGTCTTTTGGGTGCGCACCAGCGACCCCGTCCCTGTGCTGCCGGAGGAGCAGATGGCGGCCCTGGGAGATATCCCCATCGAGGAGCTGCTCCCCAAGCGCTACTGGCGCCAGCGCACCTATGATTACTACACCGGCCACGGTTGGAGCAGTTCCGAGGCCACCACCGAGTTGCTGCTGCGCAACACGAATTGGATCGCCATCCCCTATCCCCACACCTTGGTGACCCAGACCTTCGAGCTCAGGGATCTCCCTGCGCTGGCCTTTGGCGTCAACGAGCCCGTGAAGGTGGTGGATAAGGATTACCGGGTGCTGGCGCGGGGCGAGGAGGACATGATCAGCTTCTCGGTGGAGGCCAAGGAGTACAAGGTGGTCTCTGCCGTGCCCGAGGTGACGGTGAGCGACCTGCGCAACGCCGAGGGGCCCTATCCGGATTGGGTGAAGGAGCGCTATCTGCAACTGCCCAAGATCCCGGAGCGGGTGCGCCAAAAGGCCGAGGAGGTGGTGCAGCAGGCCGGCGCGACCACCCGCTACGACAAGGCCCGGGCCATCGAGGCTTATCTGCGCAACTTTCCCTACGACCTGAATCTGGATCCGCCGCCCTTTGATGCCGATGTGGTGGATTATTTCCTCTTTCGCGCCCAACGCGGCTACTGCGATTATTCCGCCACCGCCATGGCGGTGATGCTGCGGGCGGTGGGGGTGGCGGCGCGCTATGCCTCGGGCTATAACACGGGCACCTACAGCCCCGAGGCGGGGTTCTGGGTGGTGCGCGAGACCAATGCCCACGCCTGGACGGAGGTCTATTTCCCCGGTTACGGCTGGATCGAGTTCGAGCCGACGCCCACCCAACGGGTGTTCACCTGGCCCGATAGCCACTTGGTCACCGTGGGGCCGCTGCCTGGGGCCGAACCACCGGCGCAACCCGCCTGGCGCAGCATCTCGCCTTTGATCTATCTGGGGGGAGGGCTGGCGCTCCTGCTCCTCGTGGTGATCATCTGGCCGCCGCGTTGGTTCCGGCGGCCGCGCAATCCGCGGCGCGTAGTCTTCAAGGTCTATGGCAAGTTGGTGCGTCGGGCGCGTTGGCTGGGCCAAAGGCCGGCCGATGGGCAGACGCCCAACGAGTTCCTGGCCGCCCTGGCCCGGGCCATCGAACAGAGAGGTCACTTTGGGGGCAGCGCCGAGCGCGACGTGGGCCTCATCGGCCAGGTCTATCAGCGGGCGCGCTACGATCAGCGGCCCATCGCCTTGGAGGATAGTTATCGCGTGGAGGGGGCCTGGCGCCGCTTGCGCCTCAGGCTGTGGTGGTTGCCCCTCAGGCGCGGCCCTCGCGCCGTGTCGAGCGCTTGAGGGAACGCCTCTGGGCCCCTGCGACGGTGAATGAAGGGAGCGCCGGCAAACTTGCCGGCGCTCCCTCGGTCTGTGCAGGAGGTTACCTCGTCTGCACCAAGGCTGCAAACCAGGGTGCAAAGGGCGGCTTGGGGTCCATGGCCTGCCAGGCCTCGTCGGTGAGCCGTTGCGCCATGGGCTGTTTGAACTCGTAATGGGCGAACACCCCACCCATGGTGATGACCGTCGCCTCGCCCTGGGGCACGAGGACATAGATCGCTAGCGGATCCCCCACGCCCTCTTGCAAGACCAGGCCGCTGTTGACGTCGGTATGCACATCGGCCACCACCGCCATGCGCGTATCGGCCTTGGAGGCAAGTTTCCCCTGCACCTCCTCGGAAAAGGTGGTCAGCTCCTCCAGGCGGCGGCCGATGCTCTCCAAAAGGCCGGCCTGCTGCGGGTTCAGGGGCTGGCCGCTCAGCTCTTGTAGCGAGATATCGCGCAACGCCACCACCAGCTCCTCCAGGTTGGCCAGGCGCTGCTCGAACTCGGCGCCGAGCAGGTTGCGCTTGCCCAGGCCTTCCTCGGTCTGGCGCACCAGGTAAAGTAACCGCTCCCAAACCTCCACCTCCGGCTCCACATAGCCGGCGGGCTTGGGCTGTGAGGGAAGGATGCCCGTGGCCTTGACGGTGTAGCTCTGTTTGGCGTAGAGGATGGTATCGTGGCGCAGCTCCGTCCAGGAGCCCAGGAAGGTGTTGAGGTTCTTATCCAGCCAGGCTGCCCGCTGCATAAAGAGGGGATAGCCCTGGCCTTTGGGCGCCAATAGGGGGCGCAAGGTGTGCAGCCAGCTCCAGTAGAGGTTGGCCGTCCATTGCTCCGCCGGCAGGGCGGCGAACTCTTTCCGGAGTTTGGCCACCTGCTCCGGATAGCCCTTGTAATCGGCGTCGCCCTCGGCGGCCAGAATCTCGGCGGCGCGCTCCGAACCCAACACCGAGGCGATATCCAAGCCCCGCGGCAGGGCGCGGAGCGGCCCCACGGCGGTGAAGGGCTGGCCCTTCCCTTGATATTCCTGGACCTTGTCGTAAACGAGCTGTTGCAGAATGTAGGCATCGGGCACAAAACGCTGCCCCATGAAGCGGAACCCCTTGGTCACCTCCTCCGGCTTTTCTTGGTCCGTCACCAAAGAAGAGAGGATCTTGGGCGGCCGCAGGGCCAGAGCTTTTTGGATAAAGGCGTCCAGCCAGGTGTTATCGGCCAGTTTGCCCAGGTCCAAGGAATTCCCCGAGATGCTGCGCAGGAGCTCGTTGTAATCGTAAAGGTTGAGGTCATCCGTCTGGCCGACGAAAAAGACCGTCGGCTCATAGATCCGCTCCCACACCGTGGCCGCGCTCTCTGCACCCACGGTGGCGCTGTGCAGGGCCGCCACCATGAGGAGCGCCTGGCGGGTCTCCCGTCGGCCGGCCTCGATGGCTTCGGCGGTGGCGCCGGGGCGCAGGCGGAACATCATGCGCCCCAACCACATCATCGCCTGAAAGTAGCGCGAGAGGGTCTCGTTGCGCGTATAGTGGCCGCGGGGAACGTATTGGGAATAGTCCTCCTCATAGCCAAAGATGGGCGAGGGGCTGAACCCCTGGTGGGCCGCGATGAGGGCCAGCTCCTGCGCCACCATGGGCGCGACCTCATCGGGGATGGACGCCTGGGGATCCAGCAGGCGTTGGGCCACGGCGAAAAAGGCCAGGTTGCGTTGGGCCGCCTCGCGGATGGGCGGGAGTTTTGCTGCATCCTGGAGCTGTTTCTCGCTGGCGCGCACCATGGCTTCCAAGAGGGCGGCCAGATCGTTGGCCAGATGGTCATACTCTACGCTGCGCAGGATGTAATCGTACAAGATGTGGTACGTGTGCAGCAGCGCGTCGGTGGTGACAAAGGGCGGGATGCCGGCATCTTGGGCCTGTTTGTAGAGATCGTAAATCTGGCTGGCCCGCTCGGTGACGATGACAAAACCGTTCGCTTGCAGCACCCGCAACTGTTCCGGCGAGAGGCGGCGGCCCACTTGGGCGTTCAGGGCGGCCTGGGGATCGGTGTTGTAGGGCGCTACCTGGGCTTGGATGGCCCGTCGCTCAAACGACACCTGGGCAAAGCCCGCCGCCTTCAGGGCCATGATGGGATAAACCGGCATGGGCGAGGCCTCCTTGCTGGGCTGAGGGCGGGTGGGCGGGGTGGTGGGCGTGGGCAAGGCAGAGCACCCGACCAAGACCATCACCAAACACAACATCCAGAAGCGACACCGGCGGTGGCTCACGTGCATTTTTCCCTCCTTGTCGCGCTCTTTAGCGCCAAAGGTTGCGCCACCAGGTTTGGATCTGCCGCCAGAAATCATCTTCCGCGGTCTGGGGCGTGGGCGTTGGCTTGGGCGAGGCTGTGTCGGCGTTCGTCTGGCCGGCATGGGTGGCGCTCTGGATGGCATAGGCGCGACCCTGCCACACTATGATGACGTCCGAACCAACGGCCAGGTAGCGGCCTAAAGCGGGATATTGGCGCACAAGGGCGAAATAGCGCTCGCTGCCCCAGAGGATCTCCTCCGCCTTGATTTTCTGGGCCTCCCAGTCTGTGTCGGTCCAGCTCCCCTGGCGCAGGACAAAGGTCTTGTCGCCGATGGTGCGCACCTGCTCCGTCTGCGGCTCGGCGGGCACCTCGGCCCGGCGCAGGGCGTCTTGGGCGATGCTCTTTTCCACCGCCTGCGCGCCCGAGGCAAGGGCGGCGGGCGCGGCGCTGCCGATCCCGCCCCGCGGGGCCAAGGCCCGCTGCGCCAGCTCCTCGCGGCCCTCCGGCGTGAGGGCGTCCTCCGTCTCATCCACCAAGAAGGAGGTGTACGGCGTGACGATGCCATAGCGCACGCTCAGGGCGATGACCTCGTCCACCAGCTCACGCTCGGCCCCGTGGAGGCGGATCTGGGTCAGGAGGTGGCCGATCTTGCGGGTGGCCCACAGGCGCGGGATAAAATCGGGGCCGCCGTCGGTGGTAAAGCGCACTGCCTCGTAACGGTAGCTCGCCGGTTGGTCGTCCTTGGTGCCCCTCAAGGTGAGGGTGGCCTCGCCTCCTTGCCGGTAGCGGCCCACCACCACCAATTGCCCGCCGGCAAAAAGATCGGGCAGAGGATAGGGATACAGGTCCTCCACTTGCACCCCGCTGAAATCCAGGGAAATCCCCGTTAACACCGGGTTGCTGATTTTCTCGTAAAAGGACGAGACGGCGCGTTCGATATTCTCGCCGGGGCGCACATACACCGTGGTGCCGTGATGCTTTTGCGTCAAACTATCCAAAAGCAGGGTATTGACGTCATCGCCCACGCCAAAGGCAAAGAGGCGCACATTCTCCGGCGCGGCCTTGGCCACGTCTTGGAGGATCTTGTTCACCTCCGTCTCGCCCTCGGTGGGCAGGCCATCGGTGAGAAAGAGGATCACCTGGGGGCGCGCAGGATCGCATTGCGCCAGGGTCTCTTGGAGGGCGCGGTGGATGTTGGTGCCGCCCCGCGCCTCCAGCGCAGCGAGAAAGCCCTTGGCCTGGTTGGCCTCCTGGGCCGGGCGCGGGCCGCTGGCGAAATGCTGGGTGGCGGTGGCAAAGGCGATGATGTTGAAGCGGTCCTCAGGGTTGAGCTGATGCAGCACGAACTTGGCCGCCTCCTTGGCCTGGGTTAGTTTTTCTCCCCGCATGCTGCCGGAGGTATCCAAGACGAAAAAGACGTCCTTGGGCACCACCTCCTCCGGCGCCGCCTGGCGGGGCGGGGTGAGGAGCAGGAGGAAAAAGCCGGCTTCATCGCCCTCTCGGTAGCTCAGCAGGCTGCTTTGCAGCTCTTGCTCGCCCATGCCATAGTACAGCACGAAATCCTTATTCGGGGTAACGTTCTTGGCCTCATAGCCCACCATGGCCTGGCGGTCGCCCTCGCGGAGGACGTCCACCTCGTGGCTGGGCGAATAGATCGCCTGCAAGGGCCGTTTTGTGGCCAGACGCACGCTGACCTGCACTTCCTGCAAGGGCTTGCTGGAGAACTTTTCGGTGTTCAGAGGATAGACATAACGCACCAATCCCCCGTCTCGGGGCAAGATCTCGGTATATTCCAGCTCGACGCGCTTTTCGCCATAGGCCGGTATGGGGTAGATCCGGGCACGGAAGGCGTTGCGGCCCACATACTCCAAAAGGGCCGGGTCGCGTCGCTGCCGCACGATCTCTTCATAGATCTGTCGCGCCTTGTCCCGATCGAGGATTTGCGCCTCCAGGCGTTGGCCATCCACCCACAGGGCAAAGCTGGAGATGCTGGCCCCTTCGGGCACAGGAAAGATGTATTCCCCCTCCAGCTCCTGCCCCGATTCGTTCAGGAACACCTGGTCCACGTGGGTCCGTGCCACCTGGTCTTCGATGGTCACCGTGACCCGGTGATACTTGATAGCCAGGCTGCGCAGCGGCGGCGGGGGGACGGGCGGGCGGGGGCGGAGGATGATGATGCCATCCGCCAGGGCGGGGGTGGCCCCAAGTAGCACCAAAAGCAGGGCCAACACCGGAGATAGCCAGCGAACCTGCATGGGATGTGCCTCCTTGAAGCTCCACTCACGTAACGCAAAACACAGACGCTGGGCCAAGGGAGAAGGTTCCCCTAAAGACTGGACAGGTCTTTTAAAACCTGTCTGGTCTTTTGGGCGGAGTGGGGGAATTGTCAAGAGTTGGCGGCCATGCTATACTCGCGGCCATGGACGCTCAAGGCCCTCAGCACGTGTATCTTTCACCCCATCTGGATGACGTGGTGCTCTCCTGCGGCGGGACAATCTACCGCCAGGTGCGCGCCGGCGAGAGGGTGTTGGTGGTGACCTTTTTTGCCGGCTCGCCGGAGGATGATTCCCTCACCGCCTTTGCGCGGGATCTAAAGGCGCGCTGGGGCGGGGCAGAGGATCCGGTGGCCGTCCGCCGCCGCGAGGATCTGGCCGCGCTGGCCGTCTTGGGCGCGGAGGGGCTGCATTTGCCCTTTTTGGATTGCGTCTACCGCCAAGATCCCCGCACCGGCGAGGCCCTCTATCCCCAGGAGGAATCCATCTTTGGCGAGGTGCATCCGGCGGAGGCCGGCTGGCACCGGGAGCTGCTCGCCGCCCTTGAGGCCCGGGTGGGTTCGTTGGACGGGGCCAAGATGTACGCCCCTCTCACCGTGGGGCACCATGTGGATCACATCCTCGTGCAACGCCTGGCCTTTGCTCTGCTAAGGCGGGGCGCCCAGGTGCTCTTCTATGAGGATTACCCTTACGCCGGCGATACCCAGGCGGTGGAGGCCGTCTTGCGCACCTGGCCGGAGCTGTGCTGGTCCAGCGAGACGCTCTTTTTCTCCGAGGAGGCTCTGCGGGCCAAGCAGGAGGCCATCGCCCGCCACGCCTCCCAGATCAGCACTTTTTGGGCCAATCTGGAGGATATGCGCCGCGCGGTGCGCGCCCAGGCGTTGCGGGTGGGCGGCGCAGGCTATGCCGAACGCTTTTGGTGGATCCGTTCGGGCTGCCTGCCCGCCGAGGAATCATGCTGAGGAACGCCGGTAGCCTTGGGCGGATGAGGCTGTAGCCCAAAGGTTGAACCCAAAGAGAAGGAGCTAACCATGCGAGCCGTCTCCATCGTTGCGCCGCGCCAGGTCGCTGGGGTGGAGGTGCCCGATCCCTCGCCCGGACCCGATGAGGTGCTGCTGCAGGTGCATTACGTGGGGTTGTGCGGCAGCGACCTCAACACGTTTCGTGGGCTGAACCCTTTGGTCACCTATCCCCGCATCCCCGGCCACGAGGTCTCTGGCGTCATCGTCGCCAAAGGCGCGGCCGTGCCGGAGCGCCTGGGCTTGGGCCAACGGGTGATGGTCTCTCCCTATTCCGCATGCGGCCTTTGCCCCGCCTGCCGGGTGGGGCGGCCCAACTGTTGCCAGTTTAACGAGACCTTGGGCGTGCAGCGCGATGGCGCCCTGGCCCCCTGGTTGGCCGTGCCCTATGCCCAAGTGTACGGCAGTGACAAGCTCTCCCTCCAGGAGTTGGCCCTAGTGGAGCCTTTGAGCGTGGGCTATCACGCCGCCAACCGGGGCCGGGTGAGCGAGGCCGATACCGTGTTGGTCCTGGGGGCGGGGACCGTGGGGCTGGGGGCCATCGCCGCCTCGGCCCGCAAAGGGGCCACCGTCATCGCCTGCGATATTGACGAGGACAAACTCCGCCTGGCCACCCTTTTGGGCGCGACCCATGTCATCCATTCGGCGCAGGAGGATCCTCTGGCCAGGGTGCGCGAACTCACCGGCGGCGAGGGGGTGAGCGTGGCCATCGAGGCGGTGGGCCTGCCCGCCACGTATCGCTTGGCGGTGGAGGCGGCCTCTTTCGCCGGCCGGGTGGTCTACATCGGCTACGCCAAGGAGCAGGTCACCTTCGACACCACCGCCTTTGTGCGCAAGGAGCTGGATATCCTCGGCGCGCGCAACGCCCTGCGGGTCTTTCCCTCGGTGATCCAGATGTTGGAACGGAGGGAGCGGCCGTTCTTGAAGCTGATCTCGCGGATCTATCCTTTGGCCCAGACGGCCCAGGCCTTGGCCGATTGGGACGCCGCCCCCACCCGTTTTACCAAGATCTTGATCGCCGTCACCGACTGAGGCCTAGTCCCAGCGCACCGCCACCACGTCATCCAGAGGGGTGCGCCAGGGGCCGGAGACATCCACCATGAGCGTGCCCCCGTAAAAGGCGTAGGGCAGGTCTTGGCCGGTACGCAGCGCTTTTACGCTGGTGGGACGGGATATCTCCCGAAGCTGCACCGGCGCCTCTCGCTCTGGTAAGATGTGGAGATACCAGGTCTTGCCCCGGGTGGTTACCGGCACGTCGCACTGTTGGGGGAAGGGGCCCGGCGCCGTATCCAAAAGGGATTCGCTGCTATGGGCCATCCACGCGGCCAGCTCGGCCATGCGCTGGTAATAGGTGGTGGGCATCTCGCCATCGGGCCTGGGGCCGACGTTGATCAGATAATTCCCGCCCCAACTGCGCACCTGGGCCAGGCGGCTGAGCATCCAGCCGGTGGATTTGTAGCTTTCTGATTTGACATAACCCCAAGGCCCCTCCGGCCAGATCTCGCACAGCTCCCACCAACCCTCCAAAGGCGCCTCCGGCATGCGGCATTCGGGGGTAAAGAAATCGCCATAGCCGTGCATGCGGTTGTTGACCACGATGCCGGGCTGCAGGGCGCGGATCTCTTCCATGGAGATCACCGCCGGCCCGCCGTCGAACCAGAGCAGGTCGATCTGCCCGTACCGGGTCAGGAGCTCCTCCACATGGCCGCGCACATAGGCGCGATAGGCTTCGTCGAACCCCGCCGGCTTGGGCGGGAGGCTGGCCAGCGGCTCATGGCGCAGACCGTAATGCACCCGGCCGGGGAAGCGTTGCTCGTCGCCACTGCCATAATGGAAGGACATATAGTGGCGATGATAGTACCAATCGGGGGGCGAGTAGTAGAGGCCCACCTTGAGGCCGTTCTTGCGGCACGCCTCCACATACGGGCGCACCAAGTCGCGTCCCTTGAGGTAGGTTTGCACGCCCCACTCCCCCTGGGCGCTGGGCCAGAGGGTAAAACCGTCGTGGTGTTTAGTGGTCA
This sequence comes from Anaerolineae bacterium, assembly GCA_034433995.1. GTDB lineage: Bacteria > Chloroflexota > Anaerolineae > UBA1429 > UBA1429 > DAOTZU01. The sequence continues at coordinate 35,669 of DAOTZU010000032.1, read as the reverse complement.
TCACGGCGTAGCGAAAACCGGCCTCCTTGGCGGCCCGTAGCCACCGGTCCGGGTCGTAGCGGTCGGGATTAAAGCGTTCGGCCAGCTTGAAATACTCCTCCGGCGTGACCTTGTTGCGGTTGTGGAGATGCGCGTCCCAGGGGGTATCGGCCATCATTCCCCAGGAGAGGTCTATCTCTCCGTGGACACTGGAGATGCCCCAGTGGATGAACAGCCCCAGGCCGGCGTTGCCGAACCACTGGGCATCCGGGTGTTGGGTGCGCCGGTAGCCCCCTTGGGCCTGCTCGCCGATGCCGAGGGCGGCATGTTGGGCCGCGGCCGCCTTTTGTTCCTCTTGACTGCTCATATATAGCTCCTCAAGGCAAGATTGAACTCCCCGATGTCCGAGCTCACGCCCAGGCCGGGGTCAAGATCCCCTGGGCATCCTGGCCATAGGGCACCCAAGCCAAGGCGACCAACTGCACCACGATGTCCGTCTTTTTCGGGCGGATGGCGATGGTTTCCAGGGCTTCGTTCATGATGTCGATGCGGGTTTGCAACGCGGCGGCCTCGGCCTTGAACTGGGCGTCCAGCTCGGCCAGTTGTTGCTGCAAGGCCTCCACCGTCTCTTTGGCGCGGGCCACATCCTGCTGCTCGCCCATGGCCCGGGTGACGCCGCGCACCGCCGTGGTGGCCCGCCCCACGGTGGATTGGCTGGCGAGCTTGCGGCCGGTGAGGGCGGTGAGCAGGGTGGCGCCCATGGAGATGGCCACTTGGGCCTTTTGGGCCTTGGCTTGCTCGGCTTGCTTATCCACCACCTGTTGGGCGCGGCGGATGCGCTCCTGCAAGGCGGCCAGCTTGGGTGCGTACTTTTGGCGCAACTTTTCCAACGCCGCGTCGCGCTGCTCCCTGGCGGCCTGTTGCACCCGCAGGCGAAAGTCGCGCTCCGTCTCGCCTGGCCGCGAGACCTCGCCCAGGCTCGGCGAACGGAACAGCTCCAACTTGTGGTTCTGATAGAGCCAGGTGACCAAATTGCGGTTCCAGGTGGCATAGTTTCTGGCCTGGGTGGCCGCCGCAGGCAGGGCGGCAAAGAGGGCCGGGCCCTGGGGCGCCGTATCCAAATCTTTGAGGGAGAAGGATACCTGCTGGGCCTCGGCCCAATCCACCGGCAAGGGGGCGTCGGTGATGGGCGCCAAGAGGAGCACGTCCTCCAGCAGGTCTACCTTGGCCTTGGTATCGGCCAGGCGCACCTGGGCTGCGCCCAAGATCCGGGGCTGATACACCAGCCGCGCCGGCACGCGGCCGCGGATGGGGATAAAGACCTGGCTCAGCCCCGGCGGCAGGGCCGGCGGCTGGGTGCTGGCCGGGCTCTCCGCGGCGGGGGCGGCCGGCGTCGCGGGGGCGGCTGCCGCCGCTACAGGCGCGGCGGCAAAGGCGGCGGGCGCCGCGGCAGGCCGGGGAGACGGCCCCGGTTGGGGCGTGGTCGCCTTGTGGGGGGCCATCAGGGTTTTGATCTGTTCCCTGGTCAGCGGGCCGGCCAGGTAGGACATGGCCCAACGGGTTTGGAAGATAGCTGGCGCCGCATCATGGATGTTGTTCAGCAAAAAGACCCGGCTGGTCAACGAGGAAAGGGTGCGGTCCAGCTCCTGCCGGTTGAATTGGAGGCCGGCGCTGGTGGCCACGCCCTCCAGGCCGTCCAAGAGCCGCATCTTGTCCCGTTCCGTCTGCAGACGGCCCACGAACCAGGTGCCGGTGTTGGCCAGGCCCTTGTAATCCAGGTCTACAGGGTTTTGGGTGGCCAGGACCAAGCCCACGCCAAAGGCACGGGCCTGCTTGAGCAAGGTCAGGAGGGGCAGCTTGGCCGGCGGGTTGCTCAGGGGCGGGAAGTAACCAAAGATCTCGTCCATGTAGACCAGGGCCCGCAGGCTGGTGGTGCCGGGTTGGGCGCGCATCCAGCCCAGGATCTGGTTGAGCAACAGCGCCACAAAGAACATGCGCTCCGCGTCGCTCAGATGGGCGATGGAAAAGATGGCCACCCGTGGTTTGCCTGAGGGGGTGTAGAGGATCTGGCCGATATCCAGCGGCTCGCCCTCCATCCAGGTGCTGAAGCCAGGGGAGGCGAGCATGTTGTTCAGGGCCATGACCAGCCCAAAGCGCTCCTTGGCCGGATAGAAGGACTCTAAATCCAGCACACCCACCTTGCTGATGGGCGGCGATTGCACCTGCTGGATCAATCGCGGCAGGTCCATATCCTGGCCTTGGCGCCAGGCCAAGTCCAAGAGGTTGGAGAGCAGGATGTGCTCCCGGCTCTGGATGGGATCGGCCTGGATGCCCACCAAACCCAGCAGGCTGGTGACGGTGGTGCTGATCCGCTCGCGCCACAGGTCACTATCTTCCTGGAGGGCGGGATCCGGGGCGGCGAAGGATTTGACGATCGAGACCGGCAGCCCGGCGGTGCTGCCGGGGGTGTAGATGACAAACTCGGCGGCCTCGCGCAGACGTTGGATGCGCTCGCCACTTTGGCCCCATTCGGCCAAACCCTTGCGCCAAAGCTCGGCCTGCTGGGCGGCGTAAACCTCAGGAGTGAGGCCCTTTTTCCGTGCCTCCTCCTGGTTGATCCAGGGGAGGAAATCCTGGGGCTGGAGGCCGGGGAAGGTCAGCAGCAGGTTACCCAAGTCGCCCTTGGGGTCAATGGCGATGACCGGAAGGCCGTCTATGGCGGCCTCCTCGATGAGGCCGATGCCCAAGCCTGTCTTGCCGCTGCCGGTCATGCCCACGATCATGGCGTGGGTCACCAGGTCTTTGGCGTCATACAGCAGCAGCTCCTCTTGGGGCTTTTTTGCCTTCAGATCATAAAGGCGCCCCAAATAGAACACGCCGAGCTTCTCATAATTCTCCATTTCCGACCTCCTTTCGCTCTGGGGTGAGCTGGGCCAACTGCGATCACTTGGGGCTATTGTAAATGCCCACAAGACATGGGTCAAGCAAACCGTCGAGGATCACCAGGGCGGCCCGCTTGTCCAGGGGCTCGTTATAATTGCCGCACTTGGGCGAATGAATGCACGAGGGGCAGCCCGCCTCACAGGGGCAGGCGCGGATCGCCTCGCGGGTGCGCTCCCAGAGTTCCACCGCCAGCTCGAAACCCTTCTTGGCGATGCCCACGCCCCCTGGATAGGCGTCGTAGATAAAGATCTGGGCGCGGCCGGTATCGGGGTGGCAGGGGGTGGAAAGGCCGCCCAGATCGTTGCGGTCGCACATGGCCAGGAGGGGCAAGATGCCGATGCAAGCGTGCTCCACGGCGTGCAGGCCGCCGGCCCAATCCAGCCCCTGGCGCGCCACCTCCTGGGCGATGGTCTCGGGCACCTCGAACCACAGCGCTTGGGTCTCAAAGGTGGAGGGCGGCAGATCCAGCGGCTCCTCGTCCAGGATCTCTTCGGTGAATTGTTGCTTGCGCCGGAAGGAGATCACCTGCTGCGTGGCGCGCACCAGCCCGAAAAAGAGATCGGTGGAGGGCATGGACCGCGCTTGGAGGGAGCGGATGATGCGCACCTCGTCCAGGACCCTGGGTTGGGTGTAATAGTTGGCCTCTACGGGGCGGGCGTAGGCCACGCGGAGCTCCACGTTCAGGTGGGTGATGAGGTAGGCCTCGGCCCGATGGAGATAGATGGCCCCCGGATGCGCCCGGACGAATGCCGTGGCGCCGTCTATCTCTTCCAAAAGGCGATAGTTTTGGCTCTCATCCACCAAGATATAGTTCCCCGCGCCGATGGAACGGATGCTCACCTGTTGCGCGGGATAATTCTCCCGCACGTACCAGCGCTCACCCCGCCGCTCCAACACCTGGCTCCGCTCCAGGGCCGCCAGCGCCTCGCGGAATCCTTCGCCAAAGAGGGCCTCGTCCTCGGCGCGCAACGGGGATTCCCAGGCCGCGCAGGCAAGATGTGCCTGCAGGATGTGGGGATTGGCCGGATCGATCAAGGCGTGCTCGTGGGGGCGGAGGAACAGCTCTTCAGGGTGGCGCATAAAGTACTGGTCCAGGGGGTTATCCTGGCCGATGAGGATGTTGAGGGCCTCGCGCCGTCCGCGGCCGGCCCGGCCCGCCTGTTGCCAGGTGCTGGCGATGGTGCCGGGATAGCCCACCAGGACGGTGGCGTCCAGGGCACCCACGTCGATCCCCAACTCCAGGGCGTTGGTGGCCATCACGCCCAAAAGCTCGCCGGAGAAGAGCCGCCGCTCGATCTCGCGGCGCTCCTCAGCCAGGTACCCGGCGCGGTAGGAGCTCAACCGTTCGGCCAGTTGGGAGTGCTCGCGCTCCAGGGCCTGGCGGGCATAGAGCAAGATCAGCTCGGCCACTTTGCGCGCCCGGGTGAAGGCGATGTGGCGCAGCCCCGCCTGGGCCAGCGCCACCACCAAGCTGGCGGCCTCGGTGTTGGGGCTGCGCCGCACGCCCAGGCGCTGATCCAAGAAGGGCGGGTTCCAGAGGATGAAATGACGGGGGCCTTGGGGCGCGCCGTCGCGTTCCACCACCACAGCCGGCTGGCCGATGAGGCGTTGGGCGTGCTCGGCGGGGTTGGCGATGGTGGCCGAACAAAGGATAAATTGCGGCGCGGCGCCATAGAGGGCGCACACCCGGCGCAGCCGCCGCAGGATGTTGGCCAGATGCGAGCCGAACACGCCGCGATAGGTGTGGGCCTCGTCCACCACCACATATTTCAGATGGCGAAAAAAGGCCGCCCATTGGGGATGGTTGGGCAGGATCCCCACATGGAGCATGTCGGGGTTGGAAAGGATGATGGGGGTCGCCTTGCGCAGCCGGGTCCTGGCGGCGGGGGGCGTATCACCATCGTAGGTGGCCGGGCGGATCTTGCCCAAGGGGGCACACAGCTCGCCCAAGGACCGCAACTGATCTTGGGCCAGGGCCTTGGTGGGAAAAAGGTACAGCGCCCGAGAGAGGGGGTCTTGCAGCACGGCCTCCAGCACGGGGATGTTGTAACACAGCGTCTTGCCGCTGGCCGTCCCCGTGGCCACCATGACGTGCTGTCCCGCCCGGGCGGCGTTGATCGCCTCGGCCTGATGGCTGTAGAACCGGGTGATGCCCCGGCGGGCCAAGGCCTCTTGCAAGGCCGGGGGCAACGGTTGCGCCAACTCGCCCCAGACCGCCGGGCGCGCCGGGATCTGCTCCACATGCACGATCTGCCCGGCGTAGAACGGCAATGAGGTGAGGTGATGGATAAACTCCTGTGCTTGCATCCTGCCCTCCGCGGCACTGGAGATTGTAGCGCGGGCCGCTGGAGTTGGCAAAAGCCCCGCAGCAGGCTATAATGCCGCCAGATTTACCAAGGAGCACGCCAGCATGTCCGTTTTCAACATCGATTGGCAAAAGTACCGGCTGGTTGACCTCTCCTACGAGGTGGTGCCGGGGGCCAGCCAGGAGCGCTATTTTGAGCTTGAACGGGGCCTCTTGGCCGATAATGCCTTCATGCACCATGTGCGCACCCACACCCATGTGGGCACCCATGTGGAGGTGGACGCCCACTTTTTTGAGGGCGGCCGCGACGTCACCGGCTATGAGCTGACCGCCTTCATGGGCCGCGGCCTCTTGTTGGATGTGCCCGACGTGCAGGCCACGCCCGAGGTCACGCCAGAATATCTGGAGCGGGTCCTCGGCGGGCGCATCGGCCGGGGGGATATCCTCATCTGCCGCAACTCGGATCCGGCCAGCCGCGCCGGCGCCCGGCCCAAGCCCGCCTTGACCCCGGAGGCGGCGCGTTGGTTTGTGGCCCATGGGGTCAAGATGATCGGCATTGACCAGCATTTCGCCTTGGGGCGCGATGTGACGGCCGGCCGCATGCTCCATGATATTTTTATGGGCGCCGGCGGCACGTTGGTCGAGTTTTTGGATCACCTCGACGAGATCCGCCGGCCCGAGTTCTATTTCATGGCGCTGCCCTACAAGGCGCGGACCATCGATAGTTCCTGGGCGCGGGCGGTGGCCATCGAGGAGAGGTAGCGGTCAGCCATCAGCTTGCAGCCGGCGGCGCGGAGCTATCCCAAAGCTGATTGCTGATGGCTGAAGGCTTGTGGCTTCTCAGGGAACATCTCTGCGCCGAGGAGCGTCTGAGAGCCAATCACTAGCTGAGGAGAGGCGGATGCGCGTCAGCCTGATCTATCCGGGCATTGTGGGCAAGGGGTTCGATAGCATCGGTCAGGGGATGGATTCGGGCTGGATCAGCCATGGATTGGCCATCCTGGCCGCCTGCGCCCGCCAGGCCGGCCACGAGGTGAACTTGATCGACCTGCGCGCTCTCAAGGGATGGGAGCATTTTCGCCAGGAGATCATCCAGCGCCAGCCCCAGGTGGCCGCCATCACCATGATGAGCGCCGACTATAACCCGGCCATGCGCTGCCTGGAGATCATCCGCGAGGTGGACCCGCGGATCGTCACCATGGTGGGCGGGCCCCATCCCACCCTCATGCCCGACGAGGTGCTGCACAACCCCCACATTGACCACGTCTTTTTGGGCGAGGGAGAGGAAACCTTTCCCCAAGCCCTGGACGCCCTGGAGCGAGGCGAGACCCCGCCACGGGTGATCCCCGGCACCCACCCCGACCTGGATGCCCTCCCCTTTGCCGATCATTCCCTCTTTATCGAGGAATGGCGGCGCCAAGGGTATGAGGTGACCTCGCCGGAGGCCCCTTTTGTGGAGGAGCTGCCGCCGCCCTTTGTCACCATCATCGCCGGGCGTGGCTGCATGTACAATTGCAGTTATTGCCAGCCCGCCGAGCGGGCCATCTTTGGCCGCAAGGTGCGCCGCCGCAGCGTGGAGAACGTCATAGCCGAGCTGCGGATGCTCCGAGACCAGTACCACTTTGCCAGCTTTATGTTCCACGATGATTGCCTCACCGAGGACCGGGAATGGGTCATCGCCTTCTGCCGAGCCTATCGCGCCGAGGGGTTCACCCAGCCCTTTTTCTGCCAGAGCCGGGCCGATATCATCGTCAAGAACGAGGATATGGTGGCCCTGATGGCCCAGGCCGGCCTGCGGGGCTATTTCATCGGCTTTGAGAGCGGCAGCGACCGGGTGTTGCGCTTTATCCGCAAAGGGACCAAGCGCTGGCAGAATATCCAGGCGGCCAAGATCTGCCGCAAGTATGGCATCGCCATCTGGGCCAATTACATGCTGGGCCTGCCCACCGAGACCAAGGAAGAGGTCTTGGAGACCATCAGCATGCTCAAGGAGATTGACCCCGATTACTATAGCCCCGCCTTTTACACGCCCCATCCGGGCAGCGACCTGTACACCTATTGCCTCGAGCATGATCTCTCTTTGATCCGTGACCACGATAGCTACCGCCGCAACCCCGATGAGGCCAAGATCAAGGGCGTGGACTATACGTGGCTGAACTGGGCCTTGGCCGAATCGCAGCGGCGCACCTGGTACAACCGCCTGCGCCGAGGCGCGCGCAAGGCCTGGCGGCGCTACGCCAACCCCCGCAAGATCGTGCGCAAGGTGCGGCAGCTTGTGGGCATCTAGCGCTTTGGCGTTGGCGATGCGCGGTGGCTCACCATGGTGGGTGAAAACGACGCCTGAACAGTTAAGGGAAACCATACCCGGTAGCGTGCTGATTGCTGATCGCTGACGGCTGATGGCTACCTTCAGGGAGGAACGATGCGCAACGTGATGATCGCCGGCGGCGCCGGCTTTATCGGCTCTAATTTCGTCCATTATTTGCTGCGTAGGTATGGCGATATCCGCGTGGTGGTCTATGACAAGCTCACCTACGCCGGCAACCTGGATAACCTGCGGGATGTGGCCGATGATCCCCGGTATGCCTTTGTCCAGGGCGATATCTGCGATGCCGAGGGGGTGCGCCAGACGCTGCGGCAGTATGCCATTGATACCTTGGTCAATTTCGCCGCCGAGACCCACGTGGATCGCTCCCTCACCGATCCGGGGAGTTTCATCCGCACCGATGTCCTGGGCACCTTCACCCTGTTGGAGGCGGCCAAGGAGCTGGGGCTGGAGCGCTATCACCAGGTGAGCACCGATGAGGTCTATGGCGAGGTGCTGGAGGGCGCAGCGGCGGAGACGGCCCCCCTGCACACCCGCAGCCCCTACTCGGCCAGCAAGGCCGGCGGCGACCTGCTGGTCCTGGCCTACCATACCAGCTTTGGCCTGCCGGCGACCATCACCCGTGGCTCGAACAACATCGGCCCTTACCAGTATCCGGAGAAGGTGGTGCCCCTGTTCATCACCAACGCCTTGGATAATTTGCCCCTGCCCATCTATGGCGATGGCCTGCAGATGCGCGACTATCAGTACGTGGAGGACCATTGCGAGGGGATCGACGTGGTGCTGCAGCGGGGGAAACCGGGCGAGATCTATAACCTGGGCACCGGCGTGGAGACGCGCAATATCGACATGGCCCGGATGATCCTGCAACTCTTGGGCAAGCCGGAGAGCTTGCTGCAATACATCACCGACCGCCCCGGCCACGATCGCCGCTATGCCCTCAATGTGGACAAGATCCGCGCCCTGGGCTGGCGCTCGCGACACACCTTCGCCGAGGCCCTGGAAAAGACGGTGCGCTGGTACGTGGAGAACGAATGGTGGTGGCGCAAGATCAAAAGCGGCGCGCTATACCAAGAGTATTACCGCCGCCACTATCAAGGCCGCGAGATCAAGCCGGCGGGCGGGGCGCGGTGAAGGGGAAACTCTGGGCGGCGTTGCGGCCCTGGTTGGGCCTGGCGCTGGGCGGCGCCTTGCTCTGGTTCTCCCTGCGCGATGTGGCCCCTGGCCTGCCCCAGGCCCTGGGCCAGGCCCATTGGCTCTGGGTGGCCCTGACCTGGGCCTCCGTTCTGCTGTGCACGCTGGTGGGGGCGCGCCGCTGGCAGGGGCTCTTGCGGAGCGCCGGCGTACCCCTCTCCTTCGGGCGCGCCTTGGCCATCTATGCTGTGGGCCAGATGGGCAATGCCCTCTTGCCTTCGCGTCTGGGCGACCTGGCCCGGGCCTACCTGGCCGGCGGGACCCCGTCCAACGCCCTCCTCGCCTTGGGGACGGTGGTGGTGGAAAAGGCCCTGGATGGCTTGGTGCTGGTGAGCATGGTGGTGGCGTTGGCCCTCACCGTGGCCTTGCCGGAGTGGTTCCGCTCGGCGGCGCTGCTTTTCGTGGGGGTGTTGGCCGTGCTGGCCGTGTTGGTGGCCGCCGTCACCTGGGGCGCCGGCCGCCTGGAGGGCCTGGTGCAACGGCTCCCCCCGCGCTGGCGCCGGGCGGCGCTGGGGGGCTTGCAGGGTTTGGGCGTCTTGCGCCGGGGCGGGCGTTTGGGGGCCATCGGCGGGCTGACCTTGCTCCTCTGGCTCCTTTCCACGGCCACCAACCTGCTCCTCTTCCGGGCGTTCGATCTGCCCCTCTCTTTGGCGGCGGCGCTGCTACTGTTGGTGACCATCTACATGGGCAGCTTGGTGCGGGTGGTGCCCGGTCAATTGGGCGTGTTCCATTATCTGACCATCATCTCCCTGGCCGTCTTTGGCATCGTTCGTGAGGCGGCGCTGCCCTATGCCCTGGTGTTGCACCTTTTGGTCTATGGCACCATCGCCCTGTTTGGGGCGGGGGGCTTGTGGGGTCTGAGCCTGAGCTGGGGCGCGTTGCAGCGGGAATTGGCCGGCGCCGCCCAGCGGCTGAGGAGCGCGTCATGAAGGCTTCCGTCATCGTGCCGGTGCGCAACGGCGCGGGGATCATCGGGCGCTGTGTTGAGGCCCTCTTGGGCCAGGATTGGCCCCCAGAGGATTACGAGATCATCGTGGTGGACGATGGCTCCACCGATGCCACGGCGGAGGTGGTGGCCCGCTTCTCCCAGGTCACGTTGTTGCGCCAGCCGCCCGGCGGGCCGGCCGTGGCGCGGAACCGGGGCATCGCCGCTGCCCGGGGCGAGTTCGTGCTCTTTACCGACGCCGATTGCGCCCCCCGGCGAGATTGGCTCCGCCGGATGGTGACCGCCGTGGAGCAACGGGGCGCCGCCGGCGGCAAAGGGATCTATGCCACGGGACAGCGCAGCCTGGTGGCCCGCTTTGTACAATTGGAATACGAGACCAAGTATCGCCGCATGGCGCGGGAGCCCCAGATCGATTTTGTGGATACCTACGCGGCCATCTATCGCCGCGAGGTGCTCCTGGAGGTGGGTGGGTTCGATGAGCGCTTTCCCACGGCCTCGGTGGAGGACCAGGAGCTCTCCTTTCGCATCGCCGAGCGGGGCTACAAGCTGATCTTGGTGCCCGATGCCGTGGTGGAACATTTCCACGCGGCCACCGTGCGCGCCTATGCCCGGAAAAAGTTCCGCATCGGCTATTGGAAGATGCTGGTGCTCAAGGAACACCCCGGCAAGATGGTGCGGGATTCCCACACACCCCAATCCCTGAAGGTGGAGATCGTGCTTACGGCACTGTGGGGGGCGAGCTGGCTGTGGAGCTTGGCCATCCTCTCGCCGGCGCCGGCCCTGGTGGGCCTGGCCGCTTTGCTGGCCAGTTGGGCATCCTTCCTGGTCTTTGTGGCCCGGCGCGATCCCCCTGTGTTGGCCGTGGCGCCGCTGCTTCTCTTCCTCAGGGCGGCGGCCTTGGGGTTGGGGATGGTCTGGGGCGCGCTCAAGCTGCGTCGGCTGGCGGCGGCTACGCCCGGTCGCTGAGGATCCCGGCGCAGGCGGCGTCTTGTGGCAGGGCCTTGGAGCGCCAGGCCAAGCGGTAGAGCAGGGCCATGACCAGGGAAAAGATCACCGCCAGCCCCATGGCCCAAGCGAGGCCCATCCCCTCCGCCATCCAGCCCACCAACGCGGGCAGGATGATCTTGCCCACGCCGTTGGAGGTGAGCACCAGGCCGGTCACCGCGCCGGTGTGGCTCGCGGCCCTGCGGGCGGCCTCGGCCACGATGGTGGGAAAGATCCCGGCAAAGGCCAACCCCACCAGGACCAACCCGCCCCAGGGGAGCGTCTTGCCCGGCAGGAGCAGCAGCAAGGCCCAGCCCGCCGCACCCAAGAGCGACCCGCCCAGCACCACCCTTTTCGCCCCCAGTCGCCCGACGATCTGGCTGATGACCAAGCGCCCGATGATGAACATGATGCTAAAAGCCGAGACGCTCAAGCTGGCCAGTTCGGGGGCTAGCGCGCGCACCTGGTTAAAATAAAGCGCGCTCCAAGAGAAGGCACAGCCCTCCACGCCGCCATAGACCAGCAGGGCCAGCGCCGAGTAGGCCACCAAGGGAGAGGCAAGGAGCTTGCCCAGGGGAAGGGAGGTGCCCAGAGGGTGGGTGGTGGGGCGTGGCAGATGCAAGCCCCGGACGACCAGCCCCACCGCCAAGCAAAGGGCGGCCAACAGCAGATAGAATCCCCGCCAGGGCATCCCTTGGCTCAGGCCCAGGCTCACCAGGAAGGGGGTCGCGGTGGCACCCACGCCGAAAAAGAGGTGCACCTGGTTGAGGGCGCTTCCCGAGCGCGGGCCGAAAAGGAGGGAGATGGAGGCGTCAATGCCGCTATCCAGAAGGCCGCCCACGAGGCCCAGGCCGATCACCACCAGGAGGAGCCCCCCATAGGAGGGCACCAGGGCGGTGGCCAGGCAGGCGATGGCTCCCAGGCCGGTGCCCGCCAGCCAGACCTCGCGGTAACCCCAGCGGTCGGCCAGGGTGCCGGCCAAGAGGGTGGCCACCACATAGCCGATGGCCGGGCTGGAGACCAGCATCCCCGCTTGGGCCGTGCCCAGGGAAAAATCTTGCACCACCACCGGCAACAGCGCCCCCAGCACCACCACGATGGCGCCGTTCAGCACCATGCTGAGGCAAGCGATGAGGAAGGGAGGGCGCTGTCCCTCAGTCAAGGACGTGCACTCCCTCTGCGGCGACGCAGACATGAATTTCGGGCTCCAGGCCGGTGGCGCGCCGATAGGCCTGGGCCACCCCTTGGCAAAAGGAAGCCGTGGCCTCGCTGCGCACCAGGGCGATGGTGCAGCCGCCGAAACCGGCCCCCGTCATCCGCGCCCCCCAGACGCCCTCCTGTTGCCAGGAGGCCTCCACCATGGCGTCTAATTCGCGGCAGCTCACCTCGTAATCGTCGCGCAGGCTGCGGTGCGAGGCGTTCATCAACGCGCCCAAACGGGCCAGGTCGCCTGCCTCCAAGGCAGCCACGGCCTCCAGCGTCCGTCGGTTTTCGCTGATCACGTGGCGGCAGCGCCGCAGCACCACCTCACTGAGCAAGTGCTCTTGGGCGGCCAGCTCCTCCGGCGTCACATCGCGCAGGGCGCGCACGCCCAGCGCCCTGGCGCCGGCCTCGCATTCCTGGCGGCGGGCGTTATAGGCGGAATCCACCAGGCCGCGACGCTTCTTGGTATCGCAGATCACCAGGCTGCAGCCCGCCGGGATGGGGGCGAGGCGATATTCCAGGCTGCGGCAGTCGATCAGCAGGGCGTGATCGCGCCGGCCCAGGGAGATGATGTACTGGTCCATGATGCCGCAGCGCATGCCCACGAATTCGTTTTCCGCCTTTTGGCATAGGAGGGCCCGTTGCACCCCGTCCAGCTCCAGCCCGCCCAGCACCTGAAAGGCGTAGGCGGTGGCCAATTCCACGGCCGCCGAGGAGCTCAGCCCTGAGCCGATGGGCAGGTCGCTGCCGAGGGCGGCATCCATCCCCTGGAGCGGGTAGCCCGCACCCTGCAAGGCCCAGGCCACTCCGCGCTCATAGTTGCTCCAGCGTTGGGCCTCGTCCGGGCAGATGTCATCCAAGGAGAAGGCGCTTGCGGCGGAAAAATCGGCGGCGTAAAGGCGCACCTGGCGGTCGCGGCGCGGCCGGCAGGCCAAAAGCACGTGGCGATCGATGGCGGCCGGCAAGACAAAGCCCTCGTTATAATCGGTGTGTTCGCCGATGAGGTTCACCCGTCCGGGCGCGACCACCACCAAAGCAGGCTGGCCACCGAACGCTTGGCCAAAGGCGGCCACGACCCTTTGGCGCAGGGCAAGTAGACGATCAGAGTGCATCCAAGCCTCCTGTCTCCAGCAAGCGTCCAAGATCGCCCAGGGTTCCCTGGGCGTCGCAGAGTATCTCCGCAGTATTTTCCTGCCCGCCTCGGCGCACCCAGAAGGTTTTGAGGCCGTATCTGCGGGCGGGGAGGTCGGTCTCCACGCTATCTCCCACCATGAGACATTCCTCCGGCGCCCGGCCCAGGGCAGTGACGATGGTGCCAAAGTAGTGCGGATGGGGCTTGCAGGCGCGCATCTCCTCATAGGAAGAGATATAGGCGTAGGGGAACTCGTCGGCGCCCACGCCGGCCCAGCGCAGCCGGGCCAGAATGGCGGGCAGGGGAAAGACCGGCTGGGTGGCCACGGCCAGTTGATAGCCCCGTTCCACGGCCAGGGAGACCAGCGCGCGGGCCTCAGGATCCGGCGCCGTGCAACGGCGCAAGGCCTCGAAATCACGGGTGTAGAATTCGTGGATCAGGGGCATCAACTCCTCCGGGGTACGGCCCACCCGGGGGAAAAAGATCTGGGCAAAGACCTCGGCGTTGGTGCCGTTGCGGCCGTCGTTACGCCACATGGCCCGCACGGCCTCGTCCAACGCGGGCTGCAACACCTCCGGCGGGCAGAGGGGGCGCAATTTGGTTGCCAAGGCGCGGAAATAGGCGGCACCAAAGGCCTCCATGTCGTTAAGGAGGAGGGTATCGTCCAGGTCGAACAGGAGCGCTCGGATTCTGTGTAAAGTCATCTTGCACCCTCTGACGAAGTGGCGCGGTGGGCGCCGACAGGGCTAGAAATCCCGGCCTGGGATAAGGATGGTGGGCGGCTGCTGTGGCGCGCCCTCGTCGCCGGGGGCCGGCTCCGCCGTGCCGGGCAGGACAAGGCCAGAGCGGGTGCGCTGCAAGGGCAGCTCCTCCTCGGCGGGTTCCTGCAAGGCCTCTTGCTGGCGGCGCAGGGTGTGGGCGCGCAGCCTATCCCGCAGCAGCGCGGGATCATAGTAGCGCGTGCCTGGGCCGATAAGCTTGCGCAAGCTTTCGCCCTTCTCGGAGAGCAAAAAGGCCTGGAACAGGTATCCATAATCCCGCAAGAACCTATCCCAGGTGGCCTGCTGATAGTGCTCGTCCGCATAGAGCTGGTAGGCGCGCCCGACATATTCCGTGAGCGCCGGTTCATAGGCCGCGGGAAGGATGAGGGTGAACGGCGAAAGATGGTGTTGATCCTGCCAAGTGTAGAGCCGGCCCACCAGGACCTCGCCCTGATAAACGTTGTGGGCCAGGGGGATATCGTGGGCTTGGAGCTCTGTTTGCCGTAGACAATCATACAGGCGCAACGTGCCGGCAGGATCCGTGGCCATCACCCGGAAAAGGCCCATGGCCGAGTGGGCCCAGGCCAGCAGCCAAGACGTGGCCCGCTCAGGGAGGTTCTTGGCGTCGCTCTCGATAAACAGGTCAATGATATGGCGCCGTTCCTCGCCGATGGGGTAATCGTGGGCGAACCATTCCAACGTCCGCTGGAGATCGGCCAAGGGAAAGTCGCGGAAACCTTGCAGATCGTAACGGCCGCCCCAGTAGAGCTCAAAGGCGGCGTTGAACTCTGAGGCAAAGCGTGGCGCCCGCGCGTACCTGGTGAGCAAGTTGAACAACGCCGTCCGCTCCGTGCCGAAACCCAGCATTTGGGCCTCGCGGATGACGTCTTGGCGCAAACAGCAATTCTTGTACTTTTTGCCGCTGCCGCAGGGGCAGGGAGCGTTGCGGTTCACTTGGGGCATGGGCGTTCAAACCCCTTTCCTTCGGGTCATGATGTGGGCCAATAGTAGCACAGGTGGGGCCGAGCGTCAATCGCGGCGGGGTTATTTTTATTCTGCTGTAAATTGATGTATGATGATAAACAATCTCTGTGTGGGCTATTTCAACCTCAAAGAACGCTTGGCCGTCGGGACGATCAGCAATATGTATACCATCGTGGAAACCCTCTTGCGGGCGGGACACGTGGTGAGCATTTAGCGGGCATACCCCTTTGACAGCCCATAGAGAAAAGGTTACACTGCACGTGCTGGAATGCATCCGGAGGGACTTTGCTAGGCCAAAGAAAACAGGAACATCTGGAGATTTGCGCCCACGAGGAGATCCGTTCAGCCTGTACCACCGGGTTGGAGCGGTATCGTTTGGTGCATCGGGCCCTGCCCGAGATCTCCCTTGCCGATGTATGCACCCAGACGCGCTTTCTGGGCCATGAACTGGCGGCGCCGTTGCTCCTTTCGGCCATGACCGGCGGCACCCCTGTGGCCCGAGAGATCAATCTGCGTTTGGCCGCGGCGGCTCAGGAGTTGGGGTTGGCCATGGGGCTGGGCTCACAGCGGGCCGCCTTGGAGGATCCCTCCTTGCTTGCCACCTACCAAGTGCGCGCCGTGGCACCGGATATCCTCCTCTTGGCCAACCTGGGCGCGGTGCAGTTGAACTATGGCTATGGGCCTGAGGAATGTCGGCGGGCTGTGGAGAGCGTCCAAGCCGATGCCCTCGTCCTGCACGTGAACCCCCTGCAAGAGGCGATCCAGCCGGAGGGCAACACCGATTTCTCCGGCCTGCTGGCCAAGATCGGCGCCATCTGCCGGGCGCTGGAAGTGCCCGTCATCGTCAAGGAGGTGGGCTGGGGCCTTTCGGCGGAGGTGGCCATGGCCCTCTATGATGTGGGCGTAGCGGCGGTGGATGTGGCCGGGGCCGGGGGCACCTCGTGGAGCGAGGTCGAGCGCCATCGCAGCGCCTCCCCCGTCGATGCCGAGGTGGCCCAAGCCTTTGCCTCTTGGGGGATCCCCACCGCCGAGGCGCTGGTGCAGGTGCGTCGCGCCTGCCCGAGGCAGCCACTCATCGCCAGCGGCGGCATCACCGATGGCGTGCAGGTGGCCCTGTGTCTGGCCTTGGGGGCGGACCTGGTGGGCATGGCGGCGGCGGTGTTGCGCCCGGCGCTGGAATCGGCCGAGGCGCTGCTGAGCAAGCTGCGGGTGGTGTTGCGCCAATTGCGCATCGCCATGTTCTGCACAGGGGCGCGCACTGTGCAGGATCTCAACCGGGCCTGCCTGGTCCGCAGGGAGGGAGGCGAGGAATGCCTCAGGAGCTGAGCGTCTACTTGGATGCCATCGAGGACGCGTTGCGCCGAGACCTGGCCGTGCGCGAACCCTTGGTCGCTCCCCTGTACCAGATGATGCACTACCATCTGGGTTGGCTTGATGCCTCTTTCGCTCCGGTGAACGCCGCGCGGGGCAAGCGCCTGCGTCCCCTCCTTTGCCTTTTGGCCTGCGAGGCGGTGGGCGGCGATTGGCGCCGGGCGCTGCCGGCGGCCAGCGCCATCGAGTTGATCCACAACTTTTCCCTCTTGCACGATGATATCGAGGATCGCAGCGAGACCCGTCGCCATCGGTCCACGGTGTGGAGCCTGTGGGGATTGGCCCAGGGCCTGAACACCGGCGATGCCATGTGGGCCTTGGCCCGCCTGGCCGCTTTGAGGCTCACGGAGCAGGGTTTCACGGCGGAACTGGTGTTGCGGGTGGTCAAACTGTTGGACGAGACCTGCTTGGAACTCTGCACGGGCCAATATCTTGATCTCGCCTTTGAAGCGGCGCCCAGCGTCTCTTTGGCGGCCTATGAGCGCATGATCACAGGCAAGACTGCCGCCCTCTTGGCCGCCGCTTTGGCCTGTGGCGCCCTTTTGGGTGGGGCCGGAGAGGAGGTCGTCGCGGCCTATGGCGCCTCGGGCCGGGAGTTGGGCCTCACCTTCCAAATTGTGGATGATATCTTGGGCATCTGGGGAGATCCCGCCACCACGGGCAAGTCGGCGGCCGACGATATCCTCACCAAGAAAAAGACCCTGCCCGTGCTCTACGCCTTCGCCTGGGAGGCCGAGCGCGGCTATGGCGACCTGGCCGCCCTCTATGCCCGGCCCGTCCTTGGCGAGCAGGACCTACCCGCCGTCCTCGCCCTGCTGGAGCGGGCCGGCGCCCAGGCTTACGCCCGCCAAAGGGCCCAGGAACATCTGCACAAGACGCTGGAGCATCTTTGCTCCACCGGCATCGTCCATCCTGCCCAGGAGGCCCTGCGGGAACTGGCCCTATCCCTGGTCGAGCGCGCGTCCTAGCCCAGGGGGAACCGCAGCCTGGCTTGTGACGTCTATATGATTGCAATCCAGCGTAGAAAGGTAACATGGTGCTGTTGCGTCGCCGTTGGGTCTGGGGCTGGCTGGCCTTGCCGGGCCTCTTATTGGCGATGGGGCTTGGGCTGGTGCTCCACCGCCCCGACCTGCTGCCGTGGGCCGGCGACCTGGACATCGGCCGGCGCGCGCTCGCACCCTCCAGCCTGATCCTCGATGCCAACGGCCGCTTGTTGTATGAGCTCATCGATCCACACACCGGCTCCCATCGCCCGGTGCCCTTGGAAGAGATCCCTCTGGCGTTGCGCCAAGCCATCATCGCCACAGAGGATGCTTCTTTTTACCGCAACCCCGGCGTGGATGGCTGGGCCATCCTCCGCGCCCTGTGGACCAACCTGCGTGGCGGCGAGATCCTCTCCGGGGCCAGCACCATCACCCAACAGTTGGCCCGCAACCTCCTCATGGAGGCGCCGGAACGCCAGGAGCGCACCTGGCAGCGCAAGCTCCGGGAGGCCTGGCTGGCCTACCGTCTCACCCGCACGTTGAGCAAGGACGAGATCTTGGCTTTGTATCTGAACGAGACCTATTTCGGCAACCTCGCCTATGGGGTGGAGGCGGCGGCCCGGACCTATTTTGGCAAACCCGTGTCCCAGCTGGATCTGGCCGAATGCGCCCTTTTGGCGGGGCTGCCGCAATCGCCGGCGGACTATAATCCCTTCACGAACTTGAGCGCGGCACGGGCGCGCCAAGGGGTGGTGTTGGAGCTGATGGCCAAGGCGGGTTACATCACGGCGCAGCAGGCTGCCCTGGCCAAGGAGGAGCCGCTGCGTTTTGCCGCCGCGCCCGTGGTCATGGAGGCGCCCCATTTCTGCCTCGCGGTGCGCGAGGAGGCGGCCAAGCTCGTGGGTGAAGAAACGCTGCGCGCCGGCGGGCTGCGCATCTATACCACCTTGGACCTGGATCTACAACATTTGGCCGAGGAGCAGGTGCGTTTGCATCTGGAGAGGCTGAATACGCCCCAAAAAGGTTTTCCCGGCCACAATGTGCGTAACGCGGCGGTGGTGGCGCTGGACCCGCGGGATGGCGCCGTGCGGGCGTTGGTGGGCAGCCCCGATTGTTTCGATGCTACCATCAGCGGCGCAGTGAACGCGGCCTTGGCGCTGCGCCAGCCGGGCTCGGCCGTCAAGCCCCTCACCTACGCGGCGGCCTTTGAACGAGGCTTTGGGCCAGCCACCATGTTGGCCGATGTGCGCTCCTCCTTCCTCACCCGCGAGGGCACGCCCTACGTTCCCCTGAATTACGATTATCGCTTCCACGGCCCCGTGCTGCTGCGTCAGGCGCTGGCCTGCTCCTATAACGTTGTCGCCGTCAAATTGTTGGACCGGATCGGCCTCGAGGCCTTGGTGGAGATGGCCCGGCGCCTGGGGATCACCTCCTGGGATAACCCGGAGCGCTTTGGGCTGGCGCTGACCTTGGGCGGCGGCGAGGTGTCGCTCTGGCAGTTGACCGGCGCCTACGCCGCCTTCGCCAACGGCGGCCGGCGGGTGGCGCCCTATGATATTATGCGCATCGAGGATGGCCAGGGGAATATCCTGTATCAGGCCGAACCGCGTAGCCAGCAGGTGTTGGATCCGCGCATTGCCTATCTCATCACCGATATCCTGGCCGATCCGCAAGCGCGCATCCCCGCTTTTGGCGAAGGCAGCGCCCTGGACCTCCCCTTCCCGGCCGCCGTCAAGACGGGCACCACCACCGAATGGCGCGACAACTGGACCGTGGGCTACACCAGCGAGCTCGTGGTGGGGGTGTGGGTGGGTAACGCCGATAACCAGCCGATGGTGCGCGTCTCGGGGGTGACGGGGGCCGCGCCCATCTGGAACGGTATCATGCGGCGGGCGCACCGTGGGGCGCCGGCGGCCTTTGCGCGGCCGCCGGGCTTGGTGGAGATCGAGGTCTGCGCCCTTTCGGGCCTCTTGCCCACATCCGCCTGCGACCATCGCCAAAAGGAGCTGTTCCTGGCCGAGAATGTGCCCCAGGAGCATTGCACCCTGCATCGCTTTGTGGTGGTGGACGCTTTGACCGGCGCCCTGGCCGATGCCTCCTGCCCCGCTGAGCGCCGGATGGCGCGCCGGGTAACCTTCTGGCCGGTGGAGGCGCTGGCCTGGGCCGAGGAGGAGGGCCTGCCTCTGCCGCCCAAAGTGGGCGCGGGGCGTCTGGGGCTGGCCGCGCCGGTGCCGTCGCTTGAGGCATCGCCGGACGGGGCGGGCAGTGCCGCTCTGCGCTTGGTCAGCCCGGATCCGCAGAGCGTTTTTCGGCTGAGCGCGGCCATCCCCGCCGCGTGCCAACAGATCGAGGTCGTCGCCTCTTGCCCTGGAGAATTGGGGCTGGAGGAGGTGACGTTATGGGTGGATGGCCAACCTTGGCAGCGTTGGTCCGGACCACCCTATCGTGTCTTTTGGCCCCTGGCGCCGGGAGAGCATGTCTTCTGGGCCGAGGGGCAAGATGCTGCGGGCACACGTTATCGTAGCGCAACGGTATCTATTACGGTGCTCGCCCCACCGGGCGAGGAAAGGAGCTCTCCATGAGCCGGCGCGCATATCGCATCTTTTGCATGGTCCTTTTGGTGACCTTGGTGGGTGGGCTGATGGGCTGCAGCAAGCCGCCGACGCCGCCCCCATCGGCCACTGTGGCGCCCACAGCGCCGAGCAAGGTTCAGGCGACGGCCACGCCGGGCGCCACCGCCGCTCCCAAAGCCACGGCAACCCCCAAGGCCACGACGACGCCCCTGCCGCCCCAGCCACCCCGGTTACTGAGCCGTTCGCCCGAACGTGGCGAGGAACAGGCGCTGGATCAGCCCATCCTCTTGCGCTTTGACCAAGAGATGGACCCGGCCTCTCTGGAGAAGGCCTTTCGCATCGAGCCGGTGGTGAGGGGCAAGTTCTCCTGGCAAGATCCGCGCACGGTGCGCTTTATCCCGGAAGAGGGCAAATGGCAGCGGGATACGGAATATCGCGTCACGGTGGATACGGCCGCCCAGAGCGCCCGCAAGTTGGGGCTGGCCCGGCCGGTGGAGTTCCGCTTCCGCACGGTGGGCTATCTGCAGGTGACGGATGTCTTGCCCCTGGCCGAGAGCACCGACGTGGACGCGAACACCGTCATCCGCGTGGCCTTTAACCGTCCTGTGGTGCCCCTCACGGGGGTGCAAGAGCAGGCCAAGCTGCCCCAGCCCCTGGAATTCACGCCCCCGATCCAGGGCAAGGGGAGTTGGATCAACACTTCGCTCTATACTTTTGAGCCGAGCGGATTGTTGCTGCCCGGCACCAAGTACACGGTGCGGGTGCGGGCCGGCCTGCAAGATACCACCGGCGGCGTCTTGGCCGAAGACTATGTGTGGTCCTTCACCACGGCCTTGCCCCGGGTGGTCAAGACCTATCCGGAGGACAAGGCGCGGCATGTGGCGCCCACCACCGCCATCACCATCACCTTCAACCAACCCATGGATCACCAACAGACCCAGGCGCGCTTCTCGTTGACGCGGGATCGGCTATCCATCCCCGGCGTCTTTTCCTGGAAAGACAACAGCCTGGTCTTTAAACCCACCCAGCCGCTGGAGCTGGGCGCCCAATATCAGGCGCGGCTGGCCGAGGGCGCGGCCGCGGCGACGGGCCAGGCCGTCATCCCCCAGGCCTACACGTGGCAGTTCACCGTGGTGAGCGCGCCGGCCGTGGTCGCCACCCGCCCCAAGGAGGGCGAGGGCAACTGGCCCGTGGGCGATGGCTTGATCATCACCTTCTCCAGCCCCATCAGCCAAGATACCTTCCTCAAGGGCTTTTCCATCACCCCCACCGCCAAGCTTTACGATTGGTGGGAGCGAGACAAGACGGTGCTGCACCTGGCCGGCTCCCTGAAGCCCTCCACCTGGTACACCGTGACCTTTTCCACCGAGATCCGGGGGATCTATGGCCATCCCCTGCAGGCGCCCGTGACCTTGCATTTTCGCACCCGGCCCTATGACCCTTGGGTGGGGTTCAACACGCCGAATCCGTATAGCAGCTACAACGCCTACGCCGAGACCACCGTCTCGGTGCAATATCGCAACGTCTCGCGGGTGGACCTGGCCCTTTATGCCGTGGCGCCCGAGGAGATGGTCAAGTTGATCGGCAAGGATTTTTGGGCGCGTTGGCAAAAATACGCTCCCCAAGCGGATAGCCTGCTCAAGCGTTGGTCGCTGCCCACCCAAGCCCCCTTGAATGCCACCCGAACCCTCTCCCAGACATTGGCTCTGGCTGCTGGCCAGAAGCTGACGCCGGGCTTTTACTATCTCCAGGCCTCGGCGCCAGAGACCAAGAACGTGGCCCGGCAGCTCCTGATCGTCTCGGATACGAACCTGACCTTGAAGAGCACCCAGACGGAGGCCTTGGTCTGGGCCACCGACCTGCGGGAGGGCCAGCCGGTGGCGGGGGTGCAGGTGGCCATCTATAACGCCGAAGGGCAGCGCGTGGCCGGGGGCACCACCAATGGAGATGGCCTCTTGAAGGCGGCGGTTCCCGAACAGGAGCCCTGGCAGCCGCTCATCGTCCTGGCCAAGCGGGGCGCGGGCTATGCCTTGGTCTCGCGCCATTGGTCCGACGGATTGGAGCCTTGGTCCTTCAACCTCTCCGGCTCGCCCAGCCTGGAGCAGTTCCGCGCCTATCTGTATACCGATCGGCGCATCTACCGCCCCGGCCAGACGGTCTATTTCAAGGGCATCCTGCGCTTGGATGATGATGGGCGCTACAGCTTGCCCCCCCAAGGTGGCGAGGTGCTCCTCGTCTTGCGGGATGGGGAATGGCGCGAGATCTGGCATCAGAAGGTTGCTTTGAACACGCTGGGCACCTTTGCCGGCGAGATCGCCCTGGGTGAGGATGCTGCTCTGGGCTACTATTCCCTGCAGGCAACCTATGACGAGTACGCCTTTAGCGCCGATTTCCAGGTGGCCGCGTACCGCAAGCCCGAGTTCCAGGTGCAGGTGAACCTGGATCAAGAGGATTACATCCATGGAGATACCATCGTGGCGGCGGCGGAGGCCACCTATTTCTTTGGCGGCCCCGTGGCCAATGCCAGCGTCCAGTGGCGGGTCTTGCGCCAAGATTATTACTTTGATCGTTGGCAGGGCAAGGGGTATTACAGCTTTGCCAACTATGACGAGACCTACGGCTATGGGCCGGCCAGCTCCTGGGGTGAGCTCCTCACCGAGGGCGAGGGCAAGACCGATGCCCAAGGGCGCTTTGTGGTGGAGATACCGGCCAACCTTGCCGAGTTCACCCAGAGCCAGACCTACACCATCGAATTTTCGGTGGTGGACGTGAATAACCAGGAGGTGAGCGCCCGCCGCGCCGCCGTGGTGCACAAGGGGCTATTTTACATCGGTTTGGCGCCGCTGAGCTATGTGGGCGTCGCCGGCCAGGAGCAGGCGGTGCGGGTTATCACCGTGGATACCCATGGGATCACCCGCACCCAGCAAGCCCTCACCATCACCTTCTATCGCCACGAATGGTACAGCGTGCAAGAAAAGGCTGACGACGGCCGCTACTATTGGACCAGCAAGGTGCGCGATACGGCGGTGCACACCACCACGGTCAAGACGGATGATCTGGGGCAGGCCATCGCCCGCTTCACCCCACCGGAGGGTGGGATGTTCAAGATCTTGGCCGTGGGCCTGGATGAGCGCGAAAACAAGGTGCAGAGCGCGGCCTTCTTGTGGGTCGGCGGCGCCGGGTTCATCCCCTGGCGGCAGGCGAACAACGACCGGATTGACCTGGTGGCCGACAAGAAATCCTACCGTCCCGGTGAGACGGCCCAGATCCTCATCCCCTCGCCCTATCAAGGGCGAACGATGGCCCTGCTCACCATCGAGCGCGGCCACATCCTGGAGCATCGGGTCATCGAGCTGGCGACCAACAGCGAGCGCCTGAGCCTTCCCATCCTGCCGGAATATGCGCCCAATGTGTATGTTTCGGTGGTCATCATCAAAGGGATGGATCGGGCCAATCCTGTGCCCTCTTTTAAGCTGGGTTACGTGATATTGGAGGTCTCCACCGAACAGCAGGAGCTCACCATCAAGGTGACCCCCGATCGCGCCACCCCCTACAAGCCACGGGATGAGGTGACCTACTCCTTGGAGGTCTTGGATCATCGTGGGCGCGGTGTGGAGGCCGAGGTTTCGCTACAATTGGTGGACCTGGCCGTGGAGTCGTTGGTGGGCGGCGGGCAGCGAGATATCGTCCAAGAGTTCTATCGTCAGCGCCCCTTGGGGGTGTGGACGGCGGCCACTTTGGCCATCGCCGTGGAGCGCTACCAACAGCAACAGGTGGCCGAGGCCAAGGGTGGCGGTGGCGGCGCCGAGGCGGCGGGCATCTTGCGCCAAGAGTTCCCCGATACCGCCTTCTGGGCGCCGGCGGTGCGCACCGATGCTGCCGGCAAGGCCCGAGTCACCGTCAAATTGCCGGATAACCTCACCACCTGGCGCCTGACCGCCCAAGGAGTGACGGCCCAAACCCAAGTGGGCAAGGCCACCAGCGACATCGTCAGCACCCTGGATGTGATGGTGCGCCCGGTGGTGCCGCGCTTCCTGGTCATCGGCGACAAGCCCATCCTGGGCGCGGTGGTGCACAATAACACCGGGCAAGACCTGGAGATGACGGTCAAGCTCGTCGCTGAAGGGGTCACCGTGGCCAACGGCGAACAGAAGGTGACCGTGGCCGCCCATGGGCGGGAGGCGCTCTCTTGGCCGGCGGCGGTGGGGGCGGCGGAACGGGCCGTGCTACGCTTTAACGTGAGCGCGGGCCAATACAGCGACGCGATCCAGCTCACCTTGCCCGTTTACCATCCCAGCTCGCCGGAGACGGTGGGCACAGCGGGCCAGGTGGAGGAGCAGATCATCGAGTTGGTGCGCTTGCCGGAGGCGGTGGATCGCAGCCTGGGTGAGCTGACGGTGAACCTGGAGCCCTCCTTGGCCGCCGGCATGCGCGGGGGCTTGGAGTATCTGGAGACCTACCCCTATGGCTGCATCGAGCAGACGGTGAGCCGCTTCTTGCCCAATGTGGTCACTTACGGCGCCCTGCAAAAGTTGGGCATCGCCAACGCCGAGCTGGAGGCCAAGCTACCGGAGCAGGTGGGCATCGGCCTGCAGCGCATCTATGCCTTGCAGAACCCCGATGGCGGCTGGGGCTGGTGGGCCCGGGAGGACAGCTCGCCCTTGCTCAGCGCGTATGTGGTGCTGGGGCTGGTGGAGGCCCAAAAGGCCGATTTCAGCGTGGACCAGCAGGTGCTGGAGCGCGGCATCGCTTACCTTTATGGTTGGCTGGAGCAGTTCGCGGCCAGCGCCCGTTCCCAGCGGCAGCTGCGCGATATCCAAGCGGTGGTGCTCTACACTTTGGCCGAGGCGGGCCGCGGGGATCTGGGCCGCACGGTGGCGCTGGTGGATGGCAAAGGCGAGATGTCCCTCTATGCCAAGGCCTACTTGGCCATGGCGCTGCACCTGACCAACTCCCAGGACACGGCGCGCCTCAAAACGCTGGTGAACGCCTTGGCCAACGCGGCCATCCTCAGCGCCACGGGCGCCCACTGGGAGGAGGCGCAGCGCGATCCCTGGGCGATGAACACCGACACCCGCACCACGGCCATCATCTTGCGCGCCCTGGTGCGTCTCCAGCCCGAGAGCAGCCTGTTGCCCAACGTGGTGCGCTGGTTGATGACCGCGCGCCAGAGCGGGCGCTGGGAGACGACCCAGGAGAACGTCTGGTCCATCTTGGCCCTCACCGATTACATGGTGCTCACGGGCGAGCTCCAGGGGAACTATCACTATCTCTTGCGCATCAACGGGCTGGAGCGGGCCGAAGGCGACGTGACCTCGGAGAATGTGGGCCGGGCCGTCAGGGCCCAGGTGCCGGTGGGCGAGCTTTTGGCCGGGGATAACGATGTCATTTTGGATAAAACGGGCCCGGGCACGCTGTACTATAGCATCTTTTTGCGCTACTTTTTGCCCGTGGAACAGATGGGCGCCCTGAACCGGGGTATCATCGTGGATCGGCAGTACTATTTGGCCGGGGACCTCAAGACGCCCATCACCCAGGCCAAGGTGAACGACGTGGTGGTGGTCAAGCTGACCATGATCGCGCCCAACGATCTGTACTTCTTGGTGTTGGAAGATCCTTTGCCCGCCGGCGGTGAGGCCATTGATACCAGCTTGCAGACGACCAGCGCCACCGCCCAGCGGCCGGAGCTAACCAAGGAGCTGCCCGAGCAGGAGCGCGGTTGGTGGGATTGGCATTGGCACTGGGCCACCCACACCGAGCTGCGCGACGAGAAGGTGGTCCTCTTTGCCAGCAACCTGCCTCGTGGCACGTATGAGTATATCTACTCTTTCCGCTGCACCACGCCGGGCGAGTTTCGGGTGTTGCCTGCCCTGGCCTACGAGATGTACTTTGCCGATGTCTTTGGGCGCTCGGCGGGGGCGCTCTTTACCATCGCGGCCGGACGCTAGCTGAACCGGCGGGGCCGCCCCCCATAGGGGCGGCCCCGCCATCTGCTCCGGGTCAAGATGGGGATCTATTCGCTGGAGCCTGGGTTCATCCTGTGAGGTAGGCGGCCACAAAGGCCAATGTGTTGATGGCGCTGTGCAGGAGGATGGCGGGCCAGAGGGAGCCGCTATATTCATAGACCGTCGCGAGGATCAACCCCAGAAGAAAGATGGGCGGGATGACGCCGGGGATCACATGGAGCACGGCAAAGAGGAGCGCCGAAAGGACCAAGCCCCAGCCCAAGCCGAGGCGACTGCGCAATCCCGCGTACAGGTAGCCCCGAAAGAAAATCTCTTCCGCTATCGGGGCGATCACGCCGCCGATCAGCAAGGCCAGCGCCAGCCCCAGCGGTCCGCCGCCAAAGAGGGGCAAATAATTCGGCTGGCCGGCCCAACCCAATTGCCGGCGCACCAGCTCCCAGCCTGCATTGATCAGCAGCATCAGGGGCAAGCTGATGAGGGCCAGCACCAACGTTTTGACCACGGGAAAGGCATGTAACCCCAAGCTGGCCCACCCCTGGCCATACTTGCGCGGCCCCCAGAACCAGGCCGGCACGACGAGGATGCTCTCCAGGGCCAGGACGCCCCAGATCCAGACCTTTTGGTCCAGCGGGCTGCCCCTCAGCGCCTGGAAGAGCGCCAGGAAAATGATCAGGGCGATGAGGCCGGCCAGCACCAGGGCGATGGCGGTGAGGCTCGCCCAGAGCATGTCCTTCAATCCCCAGGCCACAGGATCGCCCTTGCGCTTTTCCTGAAGGGACACGAGACTCCTTTGCTGCACGCATCTGCGCCGGAGGGTCCGGACCGCTGAGAAGGCCAAGACGCTCCACGCTGCTTGATTGTACGGCGTCCCCGCCGGCGCGTCAAAGTAAGAGATCGAGGGTGTTGAAAAAAGGCGCATAGAGGCCTTGCCCGCCGTCGGATGGAATCCGACGGCTCTGCTTGCCAAGCCCGCGGCGCGGGCTTACCATCCCCAGACGTCGGTTTCTAACCGACGGGGGCATTTCTCGACACCCTCCAGGGAGCGTGCTATTGCGTATTGCGCCAGGAGGGTGTTGAAAAAAGGCGCATAGAGGCCTTGCCCGCCGTCGGATGGAATCCGACGGCTCTGCTTGTCAAGCCCGCGGCGCGGGCTTACCATCCCCAGACGTCGGTTTCTAACCGACGGGGGCATTTCTCGACACCCTCTTTGCCGGGAACAGGAGGGTATTGAAAAAGGGCGTGTAGACGTCTTGCCCGCCGTCGGATGGAATCCGACGGCTCTGCTTGCCAAGCCCGCGGCGCGGGCTTACCATCCTCAGACGTCGGTTTCTAACCGACGGGGGCATTTCTCGACACCCTCCAGGGAGCGCGCTATTATTGCGCGAGAATGCTTGCACCTCTGGCCCAGGCGTGCTATACTGAGCACAATGAGATTTGCCGAAGGAGCACCTCTGTTGAGTTCTCAACCCAGTATAGCCGCCCTCGGCGACCGGTTCGTCGCGGATGACGCCGACCAGGAAGCTTTGCGCCGTTGGCAGGAGGCGATCCAGCTTTCGGGCCAGGGGGACCAGCGAGCGGTGCGCACCTTATACGCCTACCTGGCCGATGAGCACCCCTTTGTCCGCTGGCAAGCGGGGGTGGGGCTGGCGCAGATCGCCGAGCGCCTGCGCCGGCGGGCCCACCTGGGCGCCCCGCTGTGGAACCGCCAAGCCCCGGAGCTGACCTTCAGCGGGCTGTTGCTGCTGATGCGGCAGAGCCTGCGCGATCCTAACCCCATCCGCCGCGCCGCCACGGCCGATTCTTTGGCCCTCTGGGAGCACGAGGCCGGCGTCGAGTTTCTGTTGGAGGCCTTGCAAGACACCGATCCATCGGTGCGGGCCAGCGTCGCCGCCGCCTTGGGCCAAATCGGCGATCGCGCCGCCGTGGAACCCCTGCTCAAGGCCCTGCGCGATCCTTCCCTTTGGGTGCGCAAGGCCGCGGCGGATGCCCTGGGCGCCATCGCCGATCCGGCCGCTGTGCCGGCTCTGGAGCAATTGCTGGGCGATGAGCACCCTTTGGCGCGCGCAGCAGCGGTGGCGGCTCTGGGCCATATGTCCTGTGCCAAGGCGCCGGAGCTTTTGGAGCGTTGCTTGCACGATCCGGATCCCGGCATCCGCTGGTACGCCGCCCGTGGCCTGGGCCAGGTCGGTGGCGTGGGCGCGATTCCGGCCCTGGAGCAGTTGTTGACCGACCAGGCGACCCTGTTTGGGCGCTCCATTGGCCAAGTGGCCCAGACGGCCATCGAGGCCATCACCCATCGCGAGATGGGGCTGTTCAGCCGCCTGCGTCGCCAATGGCAGCGCATCCGCAAGAACTTGCAGCACCGTCCTTGAGGGAGTAAGACGGTGGTTATCAAGTCAGAGCCTGTGGCGCGCGAGACCGACGCCCTGATCCGGCGTGCGGCCCGCTGGATCGTGGACCACAACCTGGTGGCGCCGGCGGTGGTGCTGTTGGAGCTGCTCAAACCGTTGAGTTTCCTGGGCAGCCAATGCCTGTGGCTGGTGGCGCCGCTGTGGGGCCAAAGCAGTGCCGCGTATGCGCGCTTGTTGGAGGACCGGGCCAACGTTGAGCGTCTGCTGCGGGCTATCGAATCTCCAGGGCCGTCGGCTCCAGATCGCGAGGAGGATCCATGCCATCTTTGACCGAATTCCTCGGTCACATCTTTTCCACCAGCGTGGATGTGGCCGCCTTGGCGGTGTTGTTGGTCTTCCTTCCGCTCTTGATTGTCCTGACGGTGCGCGCCCAGGGCGGGAAACGTTTTCCGCTGCGCCCCATTCCCGTGTATGAGAAACTGCGCCAATTGGTGAGTTATGCCACGGAGAGCGGGCGGCCCATCCATGTGGCCTTGGGCGTGGGGCCGCTCGGCGGAGAGGCCACGCCGGACGTCGTGATGGGCCTCACCGTGTTCGACTATGTGGCCCGCCACGCCGCTGCCTGTGACCAGCCGGTGTGTGGATCGGCCGGCGATCCCACCCTCTTGGCCGCGGCCCAAGGGCTGTTGCACACGGCCAAGGAGGAGGCGGGCTTTCTCGAGCGCACGCCGGGCCAGGCGGTGCATTTTTATGGCCCCGACCCTTTGGCCTATGCCGCGGGCGCCAGCCACCTGCTGGGCGTGGAGAACCAACCCGCCAACGTCCTTCTGGGGCGTTTCGGTGCCGAAGGACTGTGGCTGGCCGAGGCGATGGCGAGCCAAGGGAGCGCCCAGTTGGGCGGCACCACCGATCCCGCGGCCATGCCCCTCTTGACCGCCGCGCTGGACGAGGTTGTCATCGGCGAGGAGGTCTATGCGGCGGGCGCGTACCTCCACCGCCCCAGCCATCTGGGCAGCCTGGCCGCCCAGGATATCATGCGTATCATCATCCTGTTAACCATCGTCATCGGCGTCATTCTGACCACCTGGGGCTATTGGTGAGGGGAAGCAAGGATGAAAAAGGTTTTGCCCGTAAGCGTGGCGATCCTCTGTGGTCTGTTCACCCTGGTGGATTTCTTTGTCCCCCATCCCCAAATTGATACCATCGGCGCCAAGCTGGTGGAGGGCGTCACCATCCTGGCCGCCTTTGCCCTCTTGTTGGGCCTGTTGAACCTGGTGAGCGTGCACGGCCGCCGGTTGGCGACCAAAGGCGAGGGCCGGCGCGGATCCAGCCTTGTGCTCCTTGTGGGGTTGGTGGGCACGGCGACCATCGGCATCGCCCTGCCCGGTTCCCAGGCGCTGGATTGGGTTTTTAACTACCTTTATGCCCCGCTGCAAGGGACGATGACCGCCCTCCTGGCCTTTTTTGCCGTCAGCGCCCTCTATCGCGCCTTTCGGCTGCGCAGCGTCCATGCGTTGATCCTCCTGGTCACCAGTTTGTTCGTCCTTTTGGCCCAACTGCCCTTCAGCGCCTCTCTTTCGCCGGTGCTGGTCCCCCTGAGGGATTGGCTGCTCACCGTGCCGGTGACGGCGGGCGTGCGCGGGATCATCTTGGGCACGGCCCTGGGCACCATCGCCACCTCCCTGCGTGTCCTGTTGGCGATCGACCGGCCCTACGCTCAATAAGGAGTTCCACGGGATGATCGTCTGTCCAGCGTGTCAGCATCGCAACCCGGAACAAGCCTCCCGGTGCGAGGCCTGCGGCGGTTCCCTGGAACATTTCATTTATCGGGCTTGTCCCGCCTGTGGCGCCTTGAACGAGGCCTCCAGCGCCTTTTGTCAGCGTTGTCTGGAACCACTCTTGCCGCAATTCCAGGCGCTGGCCGGCGCGTCGGAGGAGGATCTGGTCCGGCCCTTTGTGCCTGGGGTGGCCGAGGAGGCGCCCGTGTCCACGGCGCGTCATCGGCGGGCCGCGGTCCAGCGCGCCGAGCCCAAGGCCGAACTGCCCGCTGGGGCAGAGGCGGAGGCGCCGGCTGCGCCGCCGGAGCCCGCGCTTCGGCAGGAGGCCCCGGAAGAGTCGCCCGGGCAAGAGCCCGCTGCCGAACCTGTGCCGGCCACGGTGGCCCAGGCGATGCCCGATCCTTTGGCCGGTTTGGAGCAACCTTTGCCCGGCGCAGCCGCCATCGCCACTCTGCCCCACCGGGAGGCGCCCGGCGAGGCGGAGGGGCCCAGCGAGGCGGACCACCTGAATGCGGCTCTGCTGCGCCGCATCGCCGCCGAGCGTCCCTCCTTGCGCGAGGCCGTGCGGGTAGTGGTGCCGCGCCAGGCCAAGGCGTTGCCGCGCCTGGGGCGGGTGATGCTTTACCTGTTGCTCCTTTTGGTGGCCCTGGCGCCCGCCTTGACCGGCGGCCAGACGGCCTCGCTGGTGCAGCCCCGCGAGGCGGTGGTCGCTTTGGTGCGCACCGTAGAGGCGCTCCCACGGGGGGCCAAGGTGCTCCTCTCCTTCGACTATGGCCCCGGCTATGCGGGGGAGCTGGATCCCTTGGCCTTGGCCCTCATGCGGCATCTGGCCAGGCGCGGCGCTCAGGTGGCGGCCATGAGCCTCACGCCCCAAGGGGTCGGCCAGGCGCAATGGGTGTTGGGGCACATGCCGGAGGAATGGCCCCGTTCCCTCTATGGCGAAAACTGGATCATCCTCGGTTACTTGCCCGGCCAGGAGGCTGGCCTTCGGGCCTTGGGCACCGGATTGGAGCAGGCCTTTCGGGCCGATGCGCTCCAGGAGCGCCCCTTGAGCGCCTGGCCGCTGGGCCAGGGCCTCACCACCCTGCGCGATTTCGACCAGGTTATCGTCTTGGCCGATGACGCCCAGACGGTGCGGCGCTGGATCGAGCAGGTGGGCGGTCGCCATAATGTGCCCTTGCACGCTTTGGTGACGGCAGCGGTTGAGCCCCTCCTCGTCCCCTATCGCCAGGCGGGGCAGCTTGCCACCCTGATCAACGGCGCCGCTGGGGCGGCGGAGTATGAATCCGCCAGCGGCGCGCGCCCCGATGCCCTGGCCCAGACCGATGGCTATGCGCTGCTCTTTGTGCTGGTGCTGGGCATGGCCATCATCACCAACGCGATCTATGTGAGCCAGGGGCCGGAGCAAAGGCCGCGCAGCCGGCGCCCCTTGGGCAGCTCCCGTTAGGCAACAGCTTATGAGGAGGCGCTATGCTTGAGGTTCTCTCGCAATGGGCGGCCATAGCGCCGCCCGGCTTGGCGCAGATCATCGGCATCTGGGTTGCCGCGCTACTGACCTGCGCGGTGTTGAGCTACATCTTGGGCCAGAACGTCCTCTTTCGTCTGGCGGAACACCTTTTTGTGGGCATCGCCGCCGGTTATGCGGCGGCCCTGGCCTGGAACCAGGTGCTCTGGCCTCGTGTGCTCCTCCTCTGGCGTGAGCCGTACACCTATTGGTACTATGGCGTCTTTTTCGTCTTGGGCGCGTTGCTTCTGGCCAGGGGCATCCGTGTCCTTTCCCCGCTGGCCAATCTGCCTCTGGGGGTGCTGCTGGGGACGGGTTCAGCCCTGGCCTTGGGCGGGGCCCTCACTGGCTCGCTGGTGCCCCAATTGCGCGCTGCCATCGTCTCCGTCTCGCCGGCGCATCATGGCGGCGGTCTGTTGGGTTGGGCCTATGCGGTGGATGCCTTGATCCTGGTCCTGGGCACCATCGCCGTGCTGAGCGCCTTTCATTTCACTGCCCAAGGTCGCGGCCCCTTGAACGCCTTGGGGCACAGGTTGCTCAAGGGCTTGGGCGGCCTGGGCCGGGTGGTGATCATGATCACCTTCGGTGCCTTGATGGCCGGGGCATTGCTCACCTTCTTTGCCGTGTTGCACGGCCGCTTGCTCTTTTTGTTGCAGGACTGGCTCAAGCTGGTAGGTCAAGGGGGACCGGTGGGATGAGCGATTCCGAGTTGCCCGCCTCCGTCCTCGCCGCCGATATCGGCAGCACATTAACCCATGTTGCCCTTTTCGCCCGGGTGGAGGGGGTCTATCGTTTTGTGGCCCGTGCCGAGGCGCCCACCACATTGCGCGAGCCGGAATGTGATGTCACCCTGGGCCTCCGCCGCGCCATCAAGCGCCTGGAGGAGATCGCCGGGCGCCGCCTGTTGAACGACCAGGAGGAACCCCTCACTCCGGAGGCGGAGCCGAACGCGGGAGTGGATGCCTTTGTGGCCACCTCCAACGCGGCCCCGGCGCTTCAGTGCGTCATCGTGGGCCTCACCGACGATCTGAGCGTGGAGAGCGCCAAGAACGCCTGCGCCGCGGCCAATGTTTGGGTGGCGCAGACCATCTCCCTGGGCAAGCGCATGCGCCAATGGGATGACCGCAGCTTGGAGCAGATGCGCCGCACGCCTCCGGATATCATCCTCTTGGTGGGCGGGATGGATACGGGGCCGGTGGCACCTTTGCAGGGGGCGGCGCGGGTGCTCACCACCATTTTTGAGGGGTTGGCGCGGGAAAAGCGACCGGTGATCGTCTTTGCCGGCAACCAGGAGGCCCGGCGCCCCGTGGCCCAGTTGATGTCGCCGGATTTTGAGGTGCGCGTGGTGGATAACGTGCGCCCCAATGTGCACCTGGAAAGCCTGGGCGAATTGCAGCGCGAATTGGCCGAGATCTATGAGCGCATCAAGCTGGCCAGCCTGCCCGGTTATCGGCGTCTGCGGCGGTGGTGCCAGGTGCCCATCCTCTCGTCCATGGAGGCGCTGAGCATTGTTTGGCGTTTCATGGCCCGGCGCCATGAGCCGCCCCAAAGCATTTTGGGCGTGGACGTGGGCGGCGCCACCACTTATGTGGGGGCCGCGCGAGGGGAACTGTACCAGTGGGTCGTGGGGGCGAACCTGGGCACCAGTTTCGGCTGCGCCCGGGTGAGCGAGCTTTCGCCCTTGGGCCATGTGTTGCGCTGGCTGCCTGTGGCCATGCCCGCCGACGAGGCCGTGCACCGGTTGGAGAATATCCATCTGCGCCCCCATAGCATCCCGCAGACGATGGAGGATCTCCTGTTGGTGCAGGCCATCGCTCGCCAGGCCCTCCTGCTCACCATGCGACGGATGCGCCACCAGTTCTGGTCCCGCCCCGAGATCAAGCCGGAGGAGGAGACCAACCTGCCCTTTGACCTGATCGCCGCCCGGGGCGGTGCCCTGGTGCACACGCCCCAGGATGGCGTCATCGCTCTGACCTTGCTGGATGCCTTGCAGCCTGTAGGCCTGGCCTGGTTGGTGTTGGATTGGGCCTCCATCTGGCCCCAATTGGGCGCCCTGGCTTTGGTGGCCCCGCTGGCCGCTGGCCAGGTGTTGGAGCGCGATGGCTTGCGCCCCTTGGGCACCGTCCTTGCCCCACGGGGCGATGCCCGCGAAGGCGAGCGCGCCTTGCGGATCAAGATCGTTTATCCTGATGGGCACACCGTGGAGGACGACAT
Source organism: Anaerolineae bacterium (assembly GCA_034433995.1). Taxonomy (GTDB): domain Bacteria; phylum Chloroflexota; class Anaerolineae; order UBA1429; family UBA1429; genus DAOTZU01. Next base: position 2,172 of record DAOTZU010000032.1, on the reverse strand, counting down.
TCCGGCCGGCGTGGTGCAGCGTTTCCCTTTGCCCCCCGATGCTGTGGCCCAGATCGAGGTGTGGCCCAGACGCGATTGGGATATCGGTCTGGGGCGCCAAGGGCAGGGAGGCAAGGCGGAGGTGCGTGGCGGGGATTTGGGGATCATCGTGGATACCCGTGGGCGCCCGCTGGCCCTGCCCCAGGATGCCGAGTATCGTCGCCGCAAGTTGCAGCAGTGGTTAGGGGATTTGCTCGATCATGGCCATCGTCCCGTTTGAGCCGCGTCTTGCCATCGCCGCCTCCATCGTGCGCCGGCGCTTTTTGCCCGTCCCCGGCGAGGTCTTGGTGCACGTGGGCGATCGGGTGGCGCCGGAGGATATTGTGGCCCAAGCCCCGGTGGAGGGCGAGCTGTACACCATTGACCTGGCCGAGGCTCTGGGAGTGAGCGCCCGGCGGGTGGAGCGGTATCTCGCCGTGCAGGAGGGCCAGGCAGTGGCCGCAGGGACGGTCTTGGCCCGGGCCCGGCACCCGTGGCCCCACCGACGCCAGGTGGTCGCGCCTTGGGCCAGCACCGTCTTGGCCTTGATCGAGGGGCGGCTCTTTTTGCGCCGCGATGCCCAGATCCGGCAGCTCCGCGCCTATTTGCCCGGCGAGGTGATGGAGGAGTATCCCCATCAAGGGGTGGCCATTCACGCCCAGGGGCATGTGGTGCGGGGGATCTGGGGCAGCGGCGGCGAGGGCCAGGGGATCCTGGTGGTCATGGCGCGGGAGCCGGGAGATCTCCTCACCTGGGAGCAGATCAGCCTGCGCCATCGCGGCATGATCGTGGTGGGTGGCATCTTGGAGGATGTGCGTGTCCTCTATCGCGCCCAGCGTTTTCGGCTGGGCGGCCTGGTGGTCGGCGGGATGGCCGCCCCTGTCCGCGCCCTGTGCCAGCAATTCACGTTGCCCGTCGTCGTGACGGAGGGGATGGGGCGGGTGCCCCTGGCTGCGCCGGTGTTGGATGTGCTCGTCTCGGCCCACGGTCGGCCGGCGGTCATCGCCGGTGCCGAGAGCCAGAGCGGCCCGGAGCTGGTGGTGCCCTTGCCGGCTATGGGGGAAAACACCGCCAAGGCTTTGGTGTTGGCGCGGCCTATCGCCGTGGGGATGAAGGTGAGGTTGACCCGTCCCCCTTACCTGGGGAGCATCGGCCAGGTGGTGGCGCTGCCCCAAACGCCCCAGGAAACCACCATCGGCACCAAGGCCGAGGGCGCCCAGGTGCGTCTGCCCGATGGTCGGCAGATCTTTGTGCCTTTTGTGAATTTGGAGCTTCTCGGCTAGATGGTCGCCTTTGCCCCATGGCCGAGGGCGTGCGTGGCGGTGGGATGAGATCGAGGGGAGGGGATCACCTGCGATGACCCATATGTCTCCGCCGGGAGAGATGAGGGCGCGCCCCATGGTCATCTTGGGAGCACTGCTTTTCCTGGTGGCGTTGGTCCTGCTGGCCAGCGTCCTGGTGCGCCTTGTTTTATCCGCGGAACTGCCCTGGTTGGGCCTCTCTTCCCCTCACCAAGATGGCCCCTCGGCCGCCACCGAGATGCCCACGCCCACGGCCAGGCAAGTTTCGCTGCCGGCCGTGAGCGCCGGCGGCACGCCCAGCCCGACGGTCACCGCCTCCCCTGTGCCCACCACTCCGGTGCCCAGCCCTGCGCCGGCCACTGCCACGTCCACCGGTACGCCCACGGTGGGCGCGAGCCCCGGCCCATCCCTGCCGCGTCCCACCCGCGCGCCCCGGCTCACCCCTTGGCCCACCCTGGCCCGCACGCCCACGGCGAGGCCTTGAGCCTGAGGCCGGGTCGCCTCGGCGGCCAGCCCGCGGGCAAAGCAGAGTGTTGGCCCCGGTCATTTGCGGCGGCCATCCAAGGATGCTATAATCTCTCCTGGTTATCCCGCAAGAAGGAGCGGAGCTGTGAAGCTGAGCCGTGAGCAGGTGTTGCACATCGCCGAGTTGGCCAAGTTGGGCCTGACGGAGGAAGAGACTGAGCGTTTTGCGGAGCAGCTTTCCGAGATCCTGGATTATTTCGCGGTGTTGGACCGCCTGGATACCGGCGCCATCCCCCCCACAGCCCAGGCCATCGCCCGCCAGAACGTGTGGCGCGAGGACCACGTCGAGCCCTCCTTTACCCCCGAAGAGATGTTGGCCAACGCCCCT
>DAOTZU010000031.1:0-25353 GCA_034433995.1 Anaerolineae bacterium | reverse complement strand
GTGGTTCAAGCGGAGAGGAAACACCCGGTCCCATCCCGAACCCGGCCGTTAAGCTCTCCAGCGCCGATGGTACTCCCCCGGTAACGGGGCGGAAGAGTAGGTCACTGCCAAGAGAACCTGCTTGCGCTTTTTAGCGGATTGACAATCATCCCCTCTCGCCCTATACTAACAGCGTAAGGATCGTGCGAGAGCGAGGCGCCATGATGCTCACAGCCACACAATGGGGCGTGTACACCAGAGCTTGATCGTGCTCTGGTGTTTTTTATTCTTTTCAAGGGGGCGCGCATGGATTCGGGAATGATCAGCAAGATCCAGAAGGCCAAGCGTTACGCCGAGGAGCGCGACCGCATCGCTTTTGATTCTTTCCAGGTGACCTTCACCGGCGACCACAACACCTATCAGGTCACCTATGAACACGGCAAATGGTCATGCCAATGCGCTTTCTTTCAGCAGCGCGGCATCTGCAGCCACACCATGGCCCTGGAGCGCATCTTGGAGCCCATGCTGCCCCACCCGCAGCAAGTAAGCGCCACCAAGTAAGCCCCAACCCTCCCAAACCAGCCCGTATCACCGCCCATAGGAGACCATCATGCTCAGCGTCGGTGTTGATCTCCTCGAAATTCCCCGCCTGGCCCGAGCTGTCGAACGCTGGGGCGAGCGCTTTCTGCGTTATGTCTATACGCCCGCTGAGATCGCCTTTTGCCGTGGACGCATCCCCGAGTTGGCCGCGCGCTTTGCCGCCAAAGAGGCCATCTCCAAGGCCTTGGGCACGGGCCTTTTCGGCATCTCGTGGACAGAGATGGAGATCCTGGCCGACCGCCGCGGCAAGCCACAGATCACCCTTTACGGCCGCGCCCTGGCCCGCGCCCAAGAGTTGGGCCTGACGGAGTGGGCCATCAGCCTCACCCATAGCGAGGAACACGCCCTGGCCTTCGTCGTGGCCGATGGGCGCAGGGAAGCCAGCCCTCAGCGTAGCATGTAGGCCTTGCCCGCCGTCGGATCGCATCCACGGCTCTGCCTGCCAAGCCCGCCGAGCGGGCTTATCACCCACAGACGTCGGTTTCCAGCCGACGCGTGTCCTCTCGACACCCTCGGCCATGCGCCATTGGACAAGATCGTCCTCCTGGCGTAGAATTGCGGCCACAACGCTGTACCGCGGAGCAACGCCCGCCCCGCTCCGCGCCCCCGGATCGCTCTCCGTCGAGCATCTCGCCCCGTACAATCCGACTTTTTGCTTGTGGGAGGAGTCATGAGGATTTTGGTATCCGACGGTTTGGAGGAAGTGGGCCTGGCCATCTTGCGCCGTGTCGGCCAAGTGGATGTGAAAAAAGGCCTGGCCCCCCAAGAATTGCTGGGCATCATCGGCGTATATGACGCCCTGGTAGTGCGCAGCGCCACCCAAGTAACGGCGGAGGTCCTGGCCGCCGGCCAGCGGCTGCGGGTGGTGGGCCGCGCCGGGACCGGCGTGGATAATATTGATCTGGACGCAGCCACCGCCCGGGGCATCACCGTGGTCAACGCGCCGGCGGGCAACAGCAACGCCGTGGCCGAGCAGACCATCGCGTTGATGCTCATCCTGGCCCGTCATCTCTACCCGGCCATCGCCTCGCTGAAGGCAGGGCGTTGGGAAAAGAGCAAGTTGCAAGGCAGCGAGGTCAAGGGCAAGACGCTGGGCCTGGTGGGGCTGGGGCACATCGGCACCTTGGTGGCCTCCAAGGCCAAGGGCCTGGAGATGCGGATCATCGCCTTCGATCCTTACACCTCGCCCGAAAGGGCTGCCTCTTACGGGGTGGAGCTCACCACCCTGGAAGAGGTGTTGCGCCAGGCGGATTTCCTTTCCGTACACACCCCCCTCACCCCCCAAACCCGCGGCCTGATCGGCGCGCAGGAATTGGTCCAGATGAAACCCTCCGCGTATGTGATCAACTGCGCCCGCGGCGGGATCATTGACGAGGCCGCCTTGAAGGCGGCATTGGAGGCCAAACAGATCGCCGGGGCCGCCCTGGATGTGTTCGAGGTGGAGCCGGCCACCGATAATCCCTTGGTGGCGCTGCCCAACGTCATCGCCACACCCCATCTGGGCGCCTCCACCGCCGAGGCCCAGGAGAATGTGGCCGTGGATGTGGCCCAGGCAGTGGTGGATGTATTGGAGGGACGCATCCCCGCCAGCCCCGTCAACCTGCCCTATCTGCCGCCTCAGGCGCTCGGTTTCATGCAGCCCTACTTGGACCTGGCCCAGCGGCTGGGCAGCTTTTTCATTCAGTGGCGCGGGGAGCTGGCGGGCAAGATCGAGCTCATCTACGAGGGTGAAATCTGCAATTATGACACGCGCCTGCTGGCCTCGGCCTTCCTGGCCGGCCTCTTGGCGCCGGTGAGCGCCGAACCGGTCAATTTGGTCAACGCGCTGCATGTCGCCGGCCGGCGTGGTCTGGTCATCGCCCAAGAGTGTCGCGGCCGCCGGGAGCACTTGGCCAACCTCATCACCGCCCGTTTCCCCGATGCCCCAGAGGAACAAAGCATCGCCGGCACCATCATCCAGGGCGAGCCCCACCTGGTGGGGCTGGATGGTTACCGGCTGGATTGTGTGGCCCAAGGGAGCATGTTGGTGGATCAACACGTGGATCGGCCAGGGATCGTGGGCGGCATGGGTTTGCTCCTGGGCCAGGCCAATATCAACATCTCCTTTGTGCAGATGAGCCGGGTCAGCCGGGGCGGCGGCCAGATCATGATTTTGGGGGTGGATGAGGATCCGCCCGCCGAACTTTTGCCCAAGTTCTTGCAGGTGCCCAACGTGCAACGGGTGCGCCTGGTGCGCTTGCCGCGCCTCAACGGCGACTGAAACCCCTCAACGGGCCGGACAAAAAACGAGGGGAGGTGTTTTTTCACCTCCCCTCGTTCTCATCTTTCGGGATTACTCTCGGGTGCCCATGCGCAGCGCCTCAAAAACCCGGGCCCGCGCCACCCGCAGGAGGATAAACGTCTCGATGAGGATCAAGGTCACCCCCATGGTCAGCGCCATCCAAATGGCCCGCTGCCAATCAATAAAGGGGATAAAGGGCGGCACGGGCAGAGAGGGATTATCGGTCAGCGGGAAGAAAGGCACGTAAAGCCTGGAGGCCACCACCCCCAAGATGGTCCCCAGCAGGATGCCATAGGCCAAGGTGGCGACATATTCCACCGTGACCATGCTCATCACCTCGCGCTGCTTCAAGCCCATGGCCCGCAAGACGGCAAAGCGATAGGAGCGCGCCACCATGGAAGCAAAATTGTAGACCAGGAGGCCGATCCCCGAAAGCACGGCCCCAGCCAGGAAACAGATGGAGAGCAAACCAAAGATCCCCACCCGCTCCAACCGCTGCTGGTCCTTTTCCAAAGTGGTGCGCAGATCGCGGGGGAGGCCAGGACGGACCTGCATCGCCTTCACCTGATCCATGATCTCTTGAACGTCGGCGTCGGGCTCCAGGCGCATCCAGATGCCGTTGGGCGATACCCCGCCCGTCTCCGTCTCAAGATAGCTGGCGTTGATCACCACGCCCGGTTTTGCGTCATAGATCGTGGGGAAATAATCAAAGAGACCCACCACCACAAACTCAAAGGGATAGGTGGTCTCCTTGTCAATGACGATATTCATCCGCCAGGGATCGCCGATGTTCACGCCCGCCTGTGTGGCGATGGCGCGGGGCAAAAGCACGCCGTTGGGCTGCGCCCCCAGGCGGTTCATCATCTCGCCCAAAGGATAAGCGGCAAAATCGCGGCGGTAATAGGCCACCCGGGCGAAATCCAGGCGGTCAATGGCCAACACCCGCAAACGCGGCACCCCGCGGTAAGGCACCGCCGCCTCAAACTCGCCCACCCGGGTGGCATCGGCCACCCCTTTGAGCTTGGTATACTCGCTGATGGGCAACACCGCCCCCGGATCCTCCTCCTTGCCGCCGATCATAAAGAGGGAATCCTCGGAAGGGAGGCCTTGTTTGAAGGTCAGGTCGGCCCCGATCTCGTAGCGGCGGCGATCCACCAACCACGCATCGGCGCTCTTGGCCACAGAGGCGTAAAAGACGCCCAAGCTCAAGCAGAGGATGAGCAAATAGGTGGGCATGCGATATTGGCCGCCCTCGCGCCCCAAGTTCATCAGCCCCAGGTAGCTCGTCGCCGAGGGCAGCAGGCGCGCCAACCAGGTCAAGGGGCGCATCAGCAAGACAAAGAGCTCGGCGGCGATAAGGGGCACGGTGAAAAGGAACAGCGTCGGCGCCAGGAGCAGCAGAGGATCGCTATTGGGATCGTTGATCTGCCAACTGACCAAGCCCAGCGTACCCTTGAGCGACAGTTGCCGATAGGCGTAATAGGTGGTGGCGATGAGGACCGCCAGGAGCAGGAGCCGCGTGGCCCCCAGCCGCACGCTGGAGCGGGCGGCGCGGCGCTCCTCGGCCACGATGCTGGAACGGGTGGTCAGCCAACTGGGCACCAAGCGGGCGATAAAGCTCACCACCACCGCCAGAGCGACCAGGCGCCAATCCACTGAGGCCAAGTGCACCTCTAGCGGCTCACGGAAGACGAAATGCATAAAGCTGAGGGAATAACCCATGAAGCGGGCCAAGGCCATGCCCAGCACGATCCCCAGCGGACACCCGATGGCCAGGATGACCAAGGTCTCGATGAAAATGAGCGAGACAATCTGAATCCTGCTGCTACCCCGGCTGGAGAGCATGGCGATCTCCCGGCTCTGGTAGCGGGCCGCCATATTGGCGATGGAGACCATGAAAAAGATCAAGATGCCGAAAAGCGGCACGGCAAAGCCAAAGAGGATGATGGAGAGGGAGATTTTGCGTCGCTGCCCCCGGGCCAGCTCCTCCAAGGGCGCATTATCCAGCCGCCCGTTGGGAAGCCGTCGCTCCACCTCGCGGGCGATGGCCTCGGTGTTGGCGATGTAATAGGGGGCGCGATCCAAGTTGAGCTTGGCATCATCCATGATGTAATACCAGAAGGCAAAGGCGGACCTTTCCCCTGCCCGCGGGTAGATGAAGGTGCGATAGTGTTCCCGCGTGGTGACCAAAATCCCATCGAAACTCCACTGGGGATCCATGTACCAGTATTTTTCTGTGGGATCCTTGGCCCGCCAAAAGCCCACCACCTGCACCTTGATCGGCTCGACAGCCTTGGTATAGAGATCGCCCAGGTCATACACCTCGTTGACCTGGACGGCCAATTCCTCGGCCATGGCCTCTTCCACCCACACCGGCAAAATGGTGGTGTTCACCGGACCGAAGGGCAGGCCGTTGACGACCTCGATATGTTGCTCGATATCCTGGACATACGCCACTTTGACGGAGCCGAGATAGTCGCTGGTGTAGCGCAGGTCACCCTCCTGCGGGCGCAGATGGTACATGGGGCTCTCTACCTGCATGTACACCATCTTGAGGGGCAGATCGAGGTTACGCACCAACATGTCCGCGATCCAATCGCGGTTGTACTCCACCTCCTCAATGCCCATGGGACGCTCCACGTTGGGCATACAGTAAAAGCGCAAAGAGAAGGTGGGGCGCCCCAGGGTCTTGGTGCGGAAGGCAAACTCTTCCTGCATCATGCGCATGCTCACCGCGCCGCTGAACACCGGCACGGCCACCATGAGACCCACATTCAGCGCCACGCTGATGATCAGGAGCAACGTCAAACTAAAACGGCTCTTGAGCCGCTTCAACGCCACCGAGATAAAGGCCCAAACTTTCATCGCGCTACGTATCGCCCTCGTTTGATTTATTTTGCAACATTATCCATTATACGCCATCCGTCCATCGGGCAAAATCTGAGGCGCCGAACCGCCCCCGTCGGTTGGAAACCGACGTCTGCGGATAGCAAGCCCGCATCGCGGGCTTATCACGCAGAGCCGTCGGATTCTATCTGACGGCGAGCACGGCCCCAGCTGGCTAAACGAAGGCAAAGGTGATCTCTGGGCGGCGATCCTTGTTCTCAAAGCGCAACTCCAAGGTCGCCTCCGGCGCGGCCGGCTCCCAGACCAGGACGACCAAGTTCACCCCCGCCTCAAAATCAATATCGGCGATGTAGGCGGTGCTTTCAGGGGTCAACTCCGCAGCACCCCAGGACGCGCCGTTGACCCAGGCGCGCACCGAGCCCGCGCCCCGCAGGCGCAAAAAGGTCTGGAGATCGGGATTGGGTAGCCCGCCCACCGTCTCCATGAACTTGCGCGGCTCCGGTGAACGCACCTGCAGGCCCACCACCACCGGGCCCTGGCCCGGCGCCTGGCTGGCGGCAAGGACCCCCTGCGGGGTCTCCACCACCTGCCAGCCGTGCCACTGGCCAAAGGTCATGTTATCGCTGCAATACTCCACGCGGCGCTTGCTCAAGGCCAGCAGCTCTTGGAGGGCGGCCTCATCCAAGCCACGGGCCACCCGCATGGTGAGGGGATAGCCATCGCTGGCCCGGCCCGCCGTGGGCGTGCTCTCGCCGGCCAAGACATCCGTCGCCATGGGCAGGCCCAGGTTCCACAAGAAAAACCCCAAAAAACGGCGGAATTGCCAGAGGTCCGGCCGCCAGAGGATCTGGCAAAAGATCACCCGCCCCTGGCCCAAGGGCACCTCCACCAAACCGCCCCCCACCCGCGGGGCAGGGCCATCGAAGAAACGGCTGAGGGCCGGCATGCGTTTCCATTCCGTGGCTTGTTCATCGCCATAGAGCACATCCAGGCCGGAACGGGCCGCGTTCTGCAGATGCTCCACCGCCTCCGGAATGGTCAAAAGGTGCTCCACAATGGCGTTCTTGGTGTGGATGCGCCGGTAGGTCCAGTTATCCAGCCAGCAGGTGTCCTCGTTGCTCAGGCCGGCCAGGAGGGGCGAGGGACGGGGCGCGATGAGATGATAGACAGCATGCTCCGGCGTCCAAAGGTCGATCTCGCGGCCGATCACCTCCTGCCAAAAGGCCCGCGCCTCCTCCTTGAGCCCCCAGACCAAGATGGTGCCGCCCGCGGCCGCGTACTCGGCCAAAGTGGCCGCAGCCTGGCCGGGGAGGGCATCGCCGGCAAAAGCGGCGATGGGCGCGGTGGGCCGCTCCGCGGCGGCCAGCTCCACCACCGGCGCCTGCGGCGCCGCTTGGCGCACCCGGCCCGCAAACTCTGCCGGCAGGTTCAGCGCTGTTTCTGGCAACGGCCGAGCCTCGGCCAGGTAAGCCAAGGCATTGCGCAGCAGACGATCGGCCACGGGCAGCTCCGCCAGGCGGTCCATCAGCCGCAGTTGGCTGGCGATGACCACCCCCGCGCCGCTGCGCACCTCCACCACCGGCGCCCAGGTCAGCCCGCCGGTGCCGAAATCGCCGCCGGAGGAATCAATAATCGGCCGCACCACGTGCTCCTCCGTCGGTTTGACGTAGGGATAGAGGGTCACCCAAGAATCGGAGGAGGGCAGGCCAAAGGGATCATCGCCAAAGAAGCGCAGATCGTCGCGGGTGATCCCCGCCACCACCGGGTGCTGCGGATCGCGCACCTGGGCGAACTCCACAGGCATCCGGGCCACCGATAGTCCGGGGAAGAGGGAATGATCCTGCTCCAAGACCAAAGCCCGCCCGCCGGCGGCCAGGAACGCGGCCAAGCGCCGGTTCTGGTCGCTCCCCGGCTGCACACTATGCTCCGCCACCACGAGCAAGGGCGTCTCTTGCGGGTCCAGGGGCGCATCCTCGGCGAGCTGCACCGCCGATACGCCATGGCCCTGCAGCCAAGCCAGGATCTCGCTGGGGCCCCACACCCCCACCGTGGGCAGCGCCAAAGGTTCCCGCCGCACCGACGGATCGGCCAGGCGCAGCTCGCGCCGCACCACATCCGTCCCCCAGGAGCACTCGAAGCGCGTGACCAACGTGGCCGGGCCGGCCTTGGCCCCGGCCAGCGGCACCTGCAAGCGCACCGTCTCGGTGCCGCCGCTGGGCACGCTGAGCTCCGCCTCATGCTCCCAAAGAACCTCTTGCTCTTGCTCCAGGCGCACCTGCAAGCGCCCCGCAGCCACCAAAGACCGGTCGTTGACCACGTAAACGGTGTGGGGGACCGAGCGATCGGTGTAGAATTGGTTGCGCTCCTCCCGGATGACCACCGCCAAAGGCCGCAAAGCGTGACGGATCAAGGGGAAACTATGCCCCGGCCGATACCCGCTCCCCTTTTCCCACCAAGCGTACTCGGATTCGTAGGGCACATGCTGCAGCGGCTTGGCATAGGGCGTGTTGGGTTCTTCCCAGGCAAAGAACTTTTCCTGGGCCGGGCGAAAATTATCCAGGCCGGAGGTGTTCCACAAGAAGGTGCAGGTCACCTCGTTGGCCCGGGCCAGCTCCACGATGCGGGTGGCATCCAAGGCCAGGGAACGAGAAAGGAGAGCGTAATCGGTGAACACCTCATCGCCGGCCCATTGCATGGCCACATAGGGCGAGGCGTAATGCCAACGGCCCATCTCGCCGGCGTGCAGGGGCACCTTTTTATCCCACCAGCCCCAACCGTGGCAAGAGGGGCCGTAATGGCGCGAGATGAGTTGTTGTGCGTCTTCGTTCCACAAGGAGCTATCGCCATCGTGATAGGCGGGACGGGTGGGATCCAGCCGGTTGAACAGGGCGCGCAGCTTGGGCAGCTCCTCCTTGGCGCTGGGGACGATGTTCAGCGACCAGCGCATCTCGTTCTCCACGCTCCAAAGGACCAGGGAGGGATGGTTCTTGTCGCGCCAGACCATGCGCCGCACATGCTCCCGGGCCCGTTCCCACAATTGGGGCGTGTCGATGCCGGATTGCCCCGAACCATGCAAAGCCGATTCCTGGCAGACGAGGATGCCCATCTCATCGGCGATATCCAGGAAATAGCCCGGATGGGGAAAGGTGTGCATGCGCACATAGTTCATGTTGAGATCTTTGATCTGCTGGTACCATTGCCGGACATATTCCGGGCGCAGCCAATGGCTATGGGATTTATGGCACCACTCCCCCGACCAGCGCTGCGGTTGGCCATTGAGCAAGACACGATGTCCCTCGATCCACACCTCGCGAAAACCAAAGCGCGTGCGCACGCTATCCGCGATCCCGTTGCCGTGTTCCAGGTCGCTCTGCAGGTGGTAAAGATAGGGGTCCTCCGGGCACCAAGGACGGTAATCCTTCCACGTGACGGTTTGGGTGAACTCGGCCGCCTCGCCCGGCGCCAAGGTGACGGGGATGGGCGGCAGGAAGAAAAGCAGCACCTCGCGGGCGAGGACCGTGTGGCGCAGCGAGCCCACGTAAACCGTCGTCCCGGTGTTGCGCACCCGGGTGATGGTGGTGAGGGTCCCCTGGCGCACGGAGGTGCGGATGGTCACATCCTCGATCTGCACCATGGGCCGCCACTCCAAGGTCACATCCTGCCAGATCCCCGCCTGGGCGCTGGCGATGCAGCAGCCCCAGGGCACGTCGATCAGGCTGATGGTGCCCGTCTGGGGGTGGGGGAAGGTGCGAAACTCGGTGAGGAACACGGCCAGCTCATTGAGCCCTGCTTGCACATAAGGGGTGATCTCCACCGGCTCGCCGATGAACATGTCCTCTTGGATGGCCACCCGCTGCCCGTTGACGAAAATGTGGGCCTGGGGGATGGCCGCGCCGATGGTGAGGTAGAGGCGCCGGTCCGTCGGCAGCTCGTCCAAAGTAAAGCGGGTGCGCGCCCAACCGCTGCGGCTTGCGCGCCAGCTCTCGTTGTAGAGGTTATCGGTAAAGAACCCCGGCACGAGATAAGTGCTAAACTGCCAGCCCGCCGTGGGTACCTCCGTGGGCTCGAGGGGCACGGTGAGATCAGGATGGGGCACGGGTTGGAAATCCCACCAGCCGTTCAACAGGCGGGTCTGCCGCGGAAATCCTGGCATCGTGGTCATCGGTCGCTCCTCATCAAGGCGCAGATTGTACGGGGTCAAGTATAGGCCCGTTCCCGTGGCGAGGCAAGCCCGTGAGCGGTGAGGGCGTTGAAAAAAGACGTGTAGAGGCCCTGGCCGCCGTCGGATGGAATCCGACGGCTCTGCTTGCCAAGCCCGCGACGCGGGCTTACCATCCCCAGACGTCGGTTTCTAACCGACGGGGCATTTCTCGACACCCTCTGAGAGGTCTGCCCTCAGCCCAGCCAATGCCGGCAGATGGCCGCCACATCTTCTGGGCGCTCATGGGGCAGATAGTGGCCGGCGCCTTGGAGCCATACCCAGGCGATATTGGGCCGCTGGGGGATGGCCAGATGCGCCTGGGCGTCCGGTCGCGCCCCCAAAGCGCCGTACACCTCCAGGATCGGTAGAGGGGTTGTTTCTAGATATTCCCAGGCGTCGGCCCGTTGCACCGAATGCCAGAAATGCTCCCATTGCGCGGGAGCGAAGCGGGCACGGGTCTGCTCGTACTGCTCGCGGATGCGGGCCACGGCCTCCGCCGAGAGATGCCCATACAGATGCGTCGCCGCATCGTAGGCCTGGGCCACCACATCCAGCCGGGTCCAGCCCTCCAGGAGCGCCAAGCCGGCCACCCGCGTCGAGCGTTGCGCCGCCGCCAGGGCCACCATCCCGCCCAAGCTATGCCCCACCAGCCACACATCCCAGAGCTCCAGGGCGGCCAGCAGGGCCAGGACATCTTGGGCCAGATCGTCCAAGGTGAAGGGAGCGCCGGGCACGGCGCTTTGGCCGTGGCCGCGGAAATCCAACCAAAGACAGGACCTCTCGGTCAGCGCGGCCAGCGTCGGGGCCCAATCCGCGCCGGCGCAACCCGTGCCGTGCAAAAAGAGCAGCGGCCGTCCCTGTCCCTGCCGTTGGCCGTAGGCCATCTCGCCCCAAGGCAAGGGCAAACGCCCTGTGATCCCCATGTTCATCTAAACCAGGTGCTCCACCACGATCTTGAGGCCGATGCCGATGAGGATCAACCCGCCCAGAAGCTCGGCCTTGTTCTGCAACAGATAACCGAACCGCCGACCCAAGGCTGTGCCCACCAACGAGAGGCAAAAAGTGACGGCGCCGATGACCAAGATCGGCGTGGTGATGGCCACCTTCAGCGCCGCCAAGCTCAACCCCACGGCCAGGGCATCAATGCTGGTGGCGATGGCCAACATGAACAGCACGGCCAACTTGCGGGCGTTCATCACCCGTTCGCAATTCTCGCCCTGGGTGGATTCGTGCACCATCTTGCCGCCGATGAGGGCCAACAGGCCAAAGGCCACCCAATGATCGAAGCCGGCGATCAGGTCGATAAGGCCCAAACCACCCAACCAGCCCAGCAAGGGCATGAGCATCTGAAACCCGCCAAAGAAGGCCGCCATGCGCAGCGCCAGGTCCACTTCGATCTTGTGCATGGTCATGCCGTTGCATACCGAGACCGAGAAAGCGTCCATCGCCAGCCCCACGGCGAGCAAACCGAGGGAGAGCGGACCCATGTTTCCCGTTTCTATGGAGAGGATTTCGCCAAGACCACCGGCCAAAAGCGCGCCACCCGCAGGCAATCCTTCAGCCGCTCAGCGCTGGAGGCACAGGGCGATCAGATCGTCCACGTGGGCGGTGGCCAAACAGGTGACGCTATCGGCCGCGCCGTAGTACAGTTTCACCTCGCCATCGTCCTCCAGGATCATCCCGCAGGGAAAGATGGTATGGTTGCGGAAACCTCCCTCCACCTCATAAGGTGCTTCGGGGGCGAGGAGCGGCTCCTTGTACAGGCCGACGATCTTGCGCGGGTCCTCCAGATCCAAGAGCATCACGCCGGCGGTGTAGCGTTTGCGCCAGACGGGCTCCCAGCCGTTCTTGCCCCGGGAGGGGTCCGTATCCACGGCGTGGAAGGTGGTGAGCCAGCCCTTGGGCGTCTTGACCGGCGGCGCGGCGGGGCCGATCTTGGTATTGGCATAGGGCACATGCTCCACGGCCAAGAGGAGGTGGGCATCGCCCCAGTAGCGCAAATCCGGCGAGCGGGAGAGCCAAATATCGAACCGCTCGCCCCCGCCACGCCCATACACGGGAAAGGGCCGCTCCAAGCGCACATATTTGCCGCCGATGCGCTCCGGAAAGAGGACCATGTTGCGGTTATCAGGGGTGGAGACGCTGAGGATCTCGTAATGGTAAAAATCCTCGGTGATGGCGATGCCGCCGCAGACGCCATGCCAGGTATCCACGGCGAAACAGACATAGCAGCGTCCCTCGATGACGATGAGCCGCGGATCATAGACCCGGCGCACCTCCTCGTCCTGCCAGGCGAAACAGGGCTGCGGCTCCACCTGCCAGTGGATGCCGTCGTCGCTGAAGGCCAGGCCCAGGTTGGTGCCGTCGAGACGCTGCTCCTCAAGGGAACCATAATCGTTGCGAAAGACCATCACATAGCGCCCCTGGTATTTGGCCACGCCGGCGTTGAACACCAACATCGCCGGGTAGGGCACATCCTTGGCCGAAAGGATGGGATTGCCCGGATAGCGGCGCATCACCGGGCTGGAGTGGAGTTCGCCGATCAACGGTAGAGGTCCCAGCATTTTCCCCCCTTTCATTTTCCGCCGTTCAGCCATCCAACGGATTGATCACCAACCCCGTCAACAGCTTGGGATAAAAATAGGTGCTTTTGGGTGGCAGCGTCACGCCGCGACACGCCGCCTGCCAGACCTGCTCAGGCTTGGTGGGGTTGAGGATAAAGGCCACCTGGGCCTCGCCCCGTTGAACGGCCGCCCGGGCCTCCTCCTCATGGATGGTGTAATGCACCAGCTCGCCTATGGTCAAAAGCTCCGGCGTGATCCCTAGACGGGGCCTAAAGATCAGGTTCTGCAGGACACACACATCCAGCTCGGCCAGATCGGCGCCGGCGCCGGCCGCCCGACGGGCGCGTTCCATGTCTTTCAGCCTCAAGACCCAGGCTCCCGCCCACCCCAGCTCGACGCCGATGGCCACCGTGTCCCCTGCCGCGCGGGCCACCGCCTCACGCAGCGTGGTATCTCGCACCGGAATCAGCTCAAAATCCCGGGCGCAAGACTTTAAAAAACTCAGCCCATTCAACACGGGCAGATGGGTGATGACCCGGTGGGTGGCCAAGATCTCCAGGCCGGGATCCTCCAAGGCGGTCAGGTACATGAGCACATAATCGTAAGGCTGGGGCGTCGGCGGGTTGCCCTCTGCCCGGCGCCGCTCCGCCCGATAGGTCAGGGCCGTCTCGTAGCGATGATGCCCATCGGCGATGACCACCTCTTTGGAGCGCATCCCCTCCACCAACGCCGCCATGGTCGCCGGATCGGTCAACGGCCAAAAGATATGGCGCACCCCATCCTCATCCAGACCATCGTACCAGGGCTGCGCCGGCGGTTCAAGCCAGCGCCGCAGTTCCCCCTCCGGATCGCGATAGAGCCCAAAGACGGGGCTGAGCTGGGCCTGGGTGGTCTCCATCAAGCGGAGACGGTCGGCCCGTGGCTCCATGCGGGTGTGTTCATGGCGATGGATCCCTTGCCCCCACTCTGCCAAGCGCACCCGCGCCAGAAAACCGGTGCGCACCCGCCGGCGCCCGTCCTCCAGGGAAAAGTGCTGCTGGTAGCCATAGAGCAAGGGGCGCTCCTCACGGACAAGGACGCCCGTGGCCACCCAGCGGGCCAGGTTCTCCGCGGCCTTTGTGTACCATTCCGGCGGTGTGGGCGTGGGCCCCAGGTCCACCCGCACGATGTTGAAAGGATCGCGGGCCAACAACCGCCGCCGCTGGGCGGGCGAGATCACATCATACGGCGGAGCCAAGACGCTGGCCTTGAGCTCGGCATAATGTAAACCACGGAAAGGGATGACCTCCACCATCCTCGCCTCGTTTCTAGGGGATCTGGAAAAGCCAGCAGCCTAAAAAGGCGTGCTGGCAAGAGCTACCGGCGTCGGCGCCCCTCTGCAATGCCCTTGCCCCACAGACGGCGCACCCTGCCGCGCCTGGACCCCATCGCCAGCGGGTGAGGATCATCCCCCACGGTGCAACGTAACCTATTTTAATCTAGAGGCCGGGGGTGTCAATCCGCCAGGCGTCAGCCTCGGTCCGCCTCCTCTTGCGGCTCGGTATGCACCACCACGCGGTTGATATCCCGCACTGTGGTATAGAGCGCGCGCTCCACCTGGCTGCTGAGCTGGTGGGCATCGGCCAGGGACATCTCTCCGGGTAACGTATAGTGCAGCGAGACATCCCAACCATGCTGGGCCGGGCGCACCTGCAAGTGGTGGCTCTCCCTGCCCAAATTGGCCGTGACGATCCGTTGCACCTCGGCCCTGACCTCTGCTTCATTCAACCGTGGTCCGGCCTCCGCGGTGAGTTGCCCTCGAGGTTCGATGTGGGTGGTCACCTCGCGCAGATGGGGGATCTCGGCGCGGGCGCGCTCCTCCAGCGTGGAGGCCAATTGATGGGCCTGTTGCAAGGTCAAGGCGCCATCAGCCTCCAGGTGCACCTCGACGAAATAATGCCCTTCCACCTGGTAGGCCCAAACGTTGTGCACCCCCAGCCCCAGACCATCGGCCAAGCGGCGCAGTTTGAGGGTGATCTCCTCTTGGGTCGTCTCTTGGGGGATGGCGGTGGCGGGTTCCACATGGATGGTCACATCCTGGATGCTGGGGGAATGCTCCCGCACGCGGCGCTCTACCTCGTGGGCGATGGCGTGGGCCTGTTCGGCGCTCATGGCCGGATCCACCCGGATGTGCAAATCGGCATAGACGGCCATCTCGTGTCCTCGCGCCCGCACCCGATGACACGAGACGACGCCCGGCACCGAGAGGATCACCCGCGTCAGCTCCCCATCGGCCAAGGCCATCTCGTCCATCAAGGTGGGCAGGCTCTGCCGGATAATGTCCACGCCGATCTTGCCGATGAGCGCTGCCACCACAAGGGCCAAGAGAGGATCGGCCAAGGGAAAGCCCAACCGCACAAAGACCAACCCCACCATCACGGCAAGAGAGACGAACAGATCGGCCCGGGTGTGCAGGGCATCGGCGACGAGCACGTCACTGTGGAGGCGGCGCCCCTCGCGCAGCTCGTACCAGACCACCAAAAGGTGGATGCCCATGCTGAAGGCCAAGGCCGCGAAACTCCAGACGGTCACCTCCGTGGTGATGAGGGCCGGGTTGCGCAAGCGCTCCACGGCGCTTTTGACCAGCTCCCAAGTGGTGAGAAAGAGCAACATGGCGATGATCAGGGCCGTCAGCGTCTCGGCCTTGCGGTGGCCATAGGGATGACGCGCATCGGCGGGCCGGGCGGCCACAGCAATGCCCACCAGGCCGATGATGTTAGAGGCCGAGTCGAACACCGAGTCCAAGCCGTCGGCGATCAGGCTCAAGGAACCCGTAAGATAACCAACCGCCAGCTTGGCCGCAGTGGCCAGCAGGTTGAGTCCCATGGTGATCCAAAGCACCCTGCGGATGCCGCGGAAAGTATCCAGCGCCGAGAGCGGTTGTTGTGCTGTCATTATCCCTCATTCCATCAACAGAGACGCCGCCACAGCGGGTCCTGTGGCGGCGCATTCACCTGATAACATTATAGAACAGAGGGCTATGGCCGTCAAAATGCGTGGCCTCGCAACATCAGCTTGGAACTAGCCGGGGAAGGGGATGTGGAAACGTTCCCCCAAGGTGCGCAGCTCCTCCCACAGGCCGGGATCGATGGGGATCCCCTCCGCCTGGCGCTGCGCGCGCCGTTCCCCTTCCACCTGGCCGGGGTAATAGACTTTGGTGAACCCCTGGGCCGGCGGCATGGCGTTCAGCTCGTCGCACATTTGCTTGAGATAGGCCTTGAAGGTTGCCAAAGGCATCAACCGGTTGATATCCCATACGGTGACAAAATGTCCCAGCCGGCGGGGCTGGTCCAGCTCGGTGTACATCTTGTTGATGTGCGGGCCGAAGGGCATGCCCGAGAGGATGCTGCAGAAAATGTCAATGATCATCGCCAGGCCGCTCCCCTTGGGCCCGGCGATGGGATGCAATCCGGCGATGCGGTTGGGATCGGTGGTGGGGTTGCCCTCCTCGTCAAAGCCCCAATCGGGCGGGATGGGCTTGCCCTCGATCTTGGCCAGGGCCACCTTGCCATAGGGGATGGAGGTGGTGGCCATATCCAAGATCAGGGGTATGCCATCGGTGGGGAAACCGATGGCAATGGGGTTGGTGCCGAAAAAGGGCTTGCGCCCGCCAAAGGGGATGAGGAAGGCGTCGGTGGAGGTCATCATCATGGCCGCATAGCCCGCGTTGACCAGCCGCAGAATGTAATAGCCCGTCATGCCGAAATGGCTCGAGTTCTTGATCACCACCGTGCCGTTGCCGCTGGCCTCGGCCAATTTCATCGCCTCGGTGCAGGCGTGATACGTCACCACATGGCCCAAGCCGTGGTCGCCATCCATGATCCCCAAGGCGGGCGCCCGCTGCTCGAACCGCAGTTGCGGATGGGTCTTGATAGTGCCGTTCTGCAACCGCCGCACATAATGGGCCAGGCGGACGACGCCGTGGGAATCAATGCCGGAAAGGTTGGCCGTGGTCAAGCAATCGGCCACGATGTGGGCATCGGCCTCGGGCACGCCCACCGCCATCAACACCCGTTGGGCAAAGGTCAAGAGTTTCTGTGCCGGGACGAGGCCGCCCGCTGCGCCTAGGTTGGTCTTGGTCTCGCTCATCGTCTCACCCCATGTAGATGCCGCCGTTGATATCCAACACGATGCCCGTCACATAATCGGCCAGGGAAGAGGCCAAAAAGAGCACCACCTTGGCCACATCCTCCGGCTGGCCCAGCCGCCGCAGGGGAATCTGGGCGGCGTATTCGGCCTCGCGGTCGCCGATCTGTCGCTTGACGGGCTCGGTGGCGATGAACCCGGGCGCCACAGCGTTGACCGTCACGCCGTAAGGGCCGCCCTCCTTGGCCAGGGTCTTGGTCAGGCCGATGAGGCCGGCCTTGGCCACAGCATAGTGGATGCCCACATCAATGCCCCCCACCCGCGCCGCCAGGGAAGAAAAGTTGATGATCCGCCCCCAGCCCTTGCGTTTCATCCCCTCGATGAGGCCCTGGCAGAGGAGGAACGGCCCCCGCAGGTTGATATCCAGGAGCTTGTCCCACTCCTCCACCGAGACGGCGCCGATGCCGCGCCTGTAGGCGATGATGCCGGCGTTATTCACCAGGATATCCACGCCGCCCAGCTCCGCCTCCAGCCGCCGGCACAGGGCCTGGGCGTCCTCCGGATCGCCCAGGTCGCAGCGCAGAGCGAGGCCCTGGGGCAGGCCGGCGGCCACCTCTTGGGCGCCGGCCAGGTTGATATCGGCGATCACCACCCGCGCCCCGGCCTCGGCCAGGATTTGGGCGCAGGCCCGGCCGATGCCGGCCGCGCCCCCGGTGACCAGGGCAATCTTGTCCGTCAGCTCGATCTCCATAAGCGCATCCCCCTGTACAAACTTTAGGTCCTCCGCGGGTCGCAGACGGCAGCGAGGCAGATGGATCCTTGGCATCTCGGCCGCATACGACCCGCAAAGCCCTTGATATTGACCGCACAATACACGGAACAGGGGCTGCATGTCAAATCCATCCGCGTAATGGTGCCAAGAGCGGGGGCAGCCGTCGGTTGGAAACCGACGGCTGGGGGTGGGAAGCCCGCAGCGCGGGCTTGGCAGGCAGAGCCGGCGGATTCCATCCGACGGCGAAAGGCGCCGCCAGAGACCCGTAGCCGTCGGTTGGAAACCGACGGCTGGGGGTGGGAAGCCCGCGGGGTGCGGTGCGGGCTTGGCAGGCGGAGCCGGCGGATTCCATCCGAAGGCGAGCAAGGCCCACTATCCCTCGGCAAACCGACGCATCATGGGAAGCTCGACCAGAATTGCCCACCATTGCGGCAATACTTTTTCCCACACCCTCATCCGCAGGGAGAGTGGCCAGGATGTTACATCGGCATGACCACTCACCCTTCTGTTCTCCCCTTGACCTGGGGAGCGTTCCGCGGCATAATCGCCGTGCCCTCGCCAAGGGCTTGAGGTTGCGATTTTGGGAGCAAGAACATGGACCAAGGGCTGCGTGAAAAACTCGTGCATTTCCAAAGGAACGAGATCACCGAGCACTATATCTATACCAAGCTGGCCCGCAGGGTTCGCCCCGCGGAGAACCGCGAGATCTTGGCCAAGATCGCCCAGGAGGAACGCGCCCACTATCAGAGATGGCGCAAATATACCCAAGAGGATGTGCCTCCGGATCGGTGGGCCATCCATAAGTACGATTGGCTCAGCCGGATCTTGGGCTTTACCTTCACCCTCAAGCTGATGGAGCGCGGCGAGGGGAACGCCCAGGATACCTACGCCGCCCTCCGCGCGGCCATCCCCGAAGCCGAGGCCATCGCCCGCGAGGAGCAGCACCATGAGGATGCGCTGCTCCAGCTCTTGGACGAGGAACGGTTGCGCTACACGGGCTCCATGGTGCTGGGCCTCAACGATGCCCTGGTGGAGTTGACCGGCGCCCTGGCCGGGCTGACTTTGGCGCTACAGAACACCAAACTGATCGCCCTCACCGGCTCCATCACCGGCATCGCTGCGGCGCTCTCCATGGGGGTCTCGGAATACCTTTCCACCAAGGCGGAAAAGACGACCAAGGATCCCCTTCGCGCCTCTTTGTACACCGGCGCAGCGTATGTGGTCACCGTGCTCCTGCTGATCTTGCCCTATCTTCTCCTCACCAATTATTACCTCTGTTTGGTGTGCGCGTTGGCCATCGCGGTAGGGATCATCGCCCTGTTCACCTACTATATCTCGGTGGCCCACGACCAGTCCTTCAGGAAGCGCTTCTTGGAGATGACCGGCCTGGGGCTGGGCGTGGCCGCGTTCAGCTTTCTCATCGGCTTTCTCTTGCGCACGGTGCTGGGGATAGAGGTCTGAGCACCCACAGTCCATCCAGGGCGCCGGGGCTGTGCCCTGCAGCCGCGGCGCCTTGTTTTGTCGTAAGGGATTTCCCCGAGTGTTGAAAAAAGGCTTGTAGACGCCTTGCCCGCCGTCGGATGGAATCCGACGGCTTTGCTTGCCAAGCCCGCGGCGCGGGCTTACCATCCCCAGACGTCGGTTTCTAACCGACGGGCGCATTTCTCAGAACCCTCATTTCCCCCCAACTTGCAACCCTGCCCCCGTCTCTGCGTAGTGTATGCAGCATACCGGCGCGGCCACCGCGCCGCTAAGGAGGCTCGAACCATGAGCGATGTGAACCAATCCCAGGAACCCTTTGCCCTGGAGCCGGAGCCGACGCCACCGCCGGCCACGCCCGCGCCCCCCAGCGAGAACGACAAGCTGCTGGGCGGCCTGACCTATGTGAGCCAGTTCATCCTGCCCGCCGTGTTGCCGGCCATCTTGCTTTTGGGCAGCGAGGCCAAGCGCAGCCCCTTTGTACGCTACCATGCCGTCCACAGCCTGGGCCTTTTGGCGGCCGCCCTCGTCTACGAGCTGGCCGCCACGCTGATCTTTGTCCTGGGCACGGCCATCGTGCCGCCGGCGGCCTGCATTCTGTGGCTACTCTTTCTCGTGCCCGTGGTGCCGTTCCTGTATTATGGGGTGCTGGCTTTTCAAGGCAAATATGTGGAGATGCCTTGGCTCACCCAGTTCCTGAAGAACAGTTCCTGGCTCTGATACGGGGTCAGGCCTGACAGGTCTCTCCAGACGAGGGTGTCGAGAAATGCGCCCGTCGGTTAGAAACCGACGTCTGGGGATGGTAAGCCCGCGCCGCGGGCTTGGCAAGCAGAGCCGTCGGATTCCATCCGACGGCGGGCAAGGCGTCTACAAGCCTTTTTGCAACACCCTCCTCCAGACCTGTCAGTCCCCATGGCGCCGGCGTTGCTCTGGGAGCATTCTTGGGATATAATGGGGGCAATCTTGCCCAGGAAGGCCAGGCCATGCCCCCAGAGGAACTATGGCTCCTGCGGCGGCGCGGCGGGGAAGCGTTTCGCCACCGGATGGCCGCCGCAGGGTGCGATCCCTTGCTGGCTCAGATACTCTATGCGCGCCACGTGGATACGCCGGAGGACGCCCGTGCTTTTTTGACCGGCGAGAGCTCCCTGGGCGATCCCCTGAGCCTGGCGGGGATGGAGCAGGCCCTGGAGCGGCTCCTCCGGGCCCTGCGCGCGGGGGAAAAGATCGTCGTCTATGGCGATTTTGACGTGGATGGCGTCAGCGCCACCGCCCTGTTGGTCTCGGCGCTCACGTTGTTGGGCGGGAACGTTAGCCATTACATCCCGCCTCGGGTGAACACCGAGGCAGACCCAGAGGACGAGGAACGGGAAGAGGGTTACGGCCTGAACAACCCCGCCCTGGAGCGGCTGCGCCGGGAAGGGGCGGGGTTGGTGGTGACGGTGGATTGTGGCATCCGCTCGTACCATGAGGTGGCCCAAGCCCAACGGCGCGGGCTGGATATCATTTTGACGGACCACCACACCGTGCCGGCGGAGCTGCCTCCGGCGGTGGCGGTGATCAACCCCAAGTGCGACGCGGGGGAGTACCCCTACCGCGAGCTGGCCGGCGTGGGGGTGGCCCATCGCTTGGCCGAGGCCCTCTGGCGGGCCGCAGGCCGCGATGTGGCCGAGTTGGAGCAATTCCTCGACCTGGTGGCGGTGGGCACCATCGGCGACATCGTCCCCCTGACGGGGGAGAACCGCCTACTGGCGCGGTGGGGGTTGGAGCGCCTGCGCCGCGCGCCGCGGCCGGGCCTGCGGGCCCTGATGGAGGTTTCCGGCCTCAGGCCCGAAGAGGTGGATAGCCGCGCCGTGGCCTTTCGGCTAGCCCCCCGGCTCAACGCCGCCGGCCGCCTGGAGACAGCCCAGCGGGCCTACTGTCTGCTCACCACCACCTCAGAGGAGGAGGCCCAGCAGCTGGCCGCGGAGCTGAACGCCATCAACCAACGCCGCCAAGAGCTCCTGGAATGCCAACTGCACATGGCCAGGGAGTCCTTGGCCGAGCTGGACGGGCAACCGTTGCTGCTGGTGGCGGGGCCGGAGTATCACCACGGGATCGTGGGGTTGATCGCCAGCCGCCTGCTGGACGAGTTCTATCGCCCGGCGCTGGTGATGCGCCGGGACGAACGCAGCGGCACCACCCGTGGCTCGGCGCGCAGCGTGGAGGGGTTTCACATCACCCGGGCGTTGGATTCCTGCCGCGATCTGTTGTTGCGTTACGGCGGCCACGCCCGGGCGGCGGGGTTCACCTTGGCCAACGACAAGCTGGAGGTCTTTTGCCAACGGCTGCTGGATTACGGCGCAGCCTGCCTTACGCCAGAGCTACTGCGCCGCCGGCGCCATGTGGATGCCATCGTGCCCCTGGCCGAGCTTACCGAGGCCACCCCACGGGCCCTGGCCGCCCTGGAACCCCTGGGAGAGGGGAACCCGGAGCCGGCCTTGGCCACGCTGAACGTCAAACTGATGACCCTGCAGCCTGTGGGCCAGGGCGGCAAACACTTGCGTTTGCAAGTGAGCGATGGTCAGCGGGTGTATTCGGGCATCGCCTTTCGTCGGGGCGCATGGGGCGGGGATTTCCAAGTGGGCCAACGGGTGGATATCATCTATCGCCCGGAGCTGGATACATGGCAAGGAGAGCTGGCGCTGCAATTGGTGGTGGAGGCCATGCGGCCCAGCCCAAATGATTCGTTCAGCGGAAAGGAGTGACGAACATGGCATCCCTTCTCGAACGTGTGGGCACGTTGCTTTCGGCCAACCTGAACTATTTGGTCAGCAAGGCCCTCAAGGCCAACAGCATCGCTGTGGTGGAGGAGTACATCCGCAAGGTGGAGGACAACCTGGAGGCCTTGGAGGACGCGGCCGCCACCGTGGGCGGCGAGGCCAAGGGGCTACGGCGCAAGGCCAGCGAATATCAGGCCAAGCTCAACGAGCTGGACCAGAACATTGATCTTTTCCTGCGCCAGGGCAAGGAGGATCTCGCCCGCTCGGCCCAGAGCCACTATAACACCCTGTCCCGGCTGGCCGCCACCTATGAGGAACAGGCCGCGGCCCAAGAGGTGGAGTATCAGAAGCTGCTGGAGGCCAAGGTCAAGCTGGAGGCCAAGCTGGCCGAGGTGAAGCAAGAAAAAGTGGAGCTGCAGGCCATGCTGGACCTGGCCAAATCCAAGGAGTTGACCCACAAGGTGGTCCAGGGCGTGGCCGGCAGCACCACCGCCGAGGCCGGCATCGCCGAGATGCGCGCCGAGATCCAGCGCCGCCTGGACAAAGCCACCGCCCAAGGCGAGATCGACGCGGCCCGGCTGGAGAACCAGGTGGCCGAGGTGCTGGAGCAAAACACCTTGGACGCCCAATTGGCCGAGCGCAAACGCCGTTTGGGCCTGCAATAAACGCACATCGGCAAGAGCTGACAGGTCTTGCAAGACCTGTCAGCTCTGAGAGTGAGGAAGGCCTATGTCCAAGACACGCTTGGTCTTTATCCTCCTGCTCGTGGTGGTCCTCGCCATCGTGGGGGTATCCTATTTCACCCAGCGCTCCGGGCGGCTGCCTTTGGCCAAAGGCCCCGACACCCTGACGGTGCGCATCGTCTGCGCCCTGCCGGTGGAACCTTTTGTGCGCCAGGCGGCCAAACAGTTCAACGCGGAAAAACACCAACTGGAGGGCCACCCCATCGAGGTGACCATCGTGCCCATGGACGGCCTGGCGGCGATGAACCGCTGGGAGCGGGGCGACATGAATCCCCTGCCCACCGTGTGGATCCCCGATAGCCGCTATTTGGTGGAGCTGGTCAACGCCACCCTCAAGGAACAGCGCGGACGAGACATCTTTCTCACCGGCGGGGAATATCGCACCCGGCCCATCGCCACCTCCCTCTTTTGCTGGGGCATCTGGCAGAGCCGCGACGCTGTGCTGCGCCAAAAGTTCGGCGACGAGATCTCCTGGAAGGACATTCAGCAGGCCGCCACAGCCAAGGGCGGTTGGCCCGAGCTGGGCGGCAAGGCCGAGTGGGGTTATTTCAAGCTGGTGGTGCCCAACCCGCGCAAAAACGTGGGCGGCTTGATGGCCATGGTGGCCGCCGCCGGCGAATATTACCAAAAGACCCGCATCGAGGTGGCCGACGTCACCAATCCCGCTTTCCAGCAATGGCTCAAGGGGCTGATGGGCGCCGTGACCGATTTCTCCAGCCTGGGCGCCTATTCCGTGGAGAACCTGGCCCTCTTTGGCTATTCCATGGGTGATGGCGGGCAGCTTTTGGAGAGCGAGCTCTTGGTGAACATGGCCGGCATCCAAACGCGCTGGGTGGAGCCCATGGTGGTGCGCTATCCCACCTACATCACCTGGTTCGATTTCCCCTACACCATCTGGATGGGCGAAGAGACCTCCGCCCTGGAAAAGAACGCCGCGTTGGAATTTGAGCGCTATCTCCTCACCCCGGAGGTGCAAAAGCTGGCCATCGCCCAGGGGCTGCGGCCGGCGAACCCGGAGGTGCCCATCGATGGCGCCGATAGCCCCTTTGTCAAGTGGCAAGCGCAAGGGGTGATGATCGTGGTGCCCCGGGCCACCCGCATGTACGCCCCCGATCGCGAAGTGTTGCTGGCTCTGCTGCGCTGGTTCGACCTGAACGTCTATGAGCGCTAGGAAGGGGAGACGGACCATGCCCAGCACCACTCGATCGCGCCGCCGCGGCCCACGCGCCTTGTCTTTCGCCCTGCTGGGCCTTGTGGTGCTCTTGACCCTTTGTGTCTTGGCCGTGGCCCTTTGGCAACGCCTCAGCCGCGAGCAGCCCGGCCGCGAGGTGACCCTTGCCGTGGCCTATTCGCCGGAGAAAGAGGAGCTCTTCTCGGCCCTGGTGGCCGCTTTCAACGCCACCAAACCCCGCCTGCCCAACGGCCAGACGGTGCAGATCAAGGCCACGGCCGTCACGCCGGACGAGATGGTGGCCTACGCCGGGGATAATCTCTATCAGGCCCTCAGCCCCGATTCCTCCCTTTGGCTGGCCGAGGTGGACCGCGCCTGGCGCGGGCAGCACCCCGATGCCGCGCCCTTGGTGGGCGAGACCACCCGCTACATGGTCAGCCCCATCGTCATCGCCATGTGGCAAGAGGTGGCCGCCTCCTTGGGCTACCCGGGCAAAGAGCTGGGCTGGCAAGACCTGCTGCGGGCGGCAAGCAACCCTGAATTCAAATGGAGCCATCCCTCCACCGGCACCGCCAGTGGCCTTTTGGCCACTTTGGCCGAATTCTATGCCGGCGCCGGGCTGACCCGTGACCTCACCGAAGAGGCGGCCACGGCCCCCGCCACCCTCGATTACGTCGCCCGCTTGGAGCGGACGGTGAAACATTACGGCGAGGGCGAGTTGGCCGTCATCCAGCAGATCCAGGAGAAGGGGCGCAGCTACCTGGATGCCTTTGTCATTCAGGAGCAGCTCCTCATCCGCTATAACCAGCGCCAAGGGAAACAACTGGTGGCCATCTACCCGGTGGAGGGCACCATGTGGGCGGATCATCCCTTGGCCCTGCTGGAGCATCCCGCCCTCACCGCTGAACAACGCCTGGCCTATGCCCAATTCAAGGAGTATCTCACCTCCGAGGCCACCCAGAAGCGCATCCTTCAGGCGGGCTACCGGCCCACGAACCTGCTGCTCCGCTTGGATGGCCCGGATTCGCCCTTCAAGGCCGAGAACGGCGTGGATCCCGCCAAACCGTACACCACCTTGCAGATCCCCAGCCCCTCCGTCATCTCGGTGGTCAAGAACGTCTGGCAATACACCAAGCGCAAGGCGAATATTTATTTGGTGGCCGATACCTCCGGCAGCATGGCCGGGGCAAAGCTCCAGGATGCTCAGGAGGCGCTGCGCCTGTTTATCGCCCAAATTGAGGGGGGCCAGGAACGGGTGGGCCTCATCGCCTTTGCCGATGCGCCGCGGGAGGTGGTCCCCTTGGTGCAACTGGGCGAGGGACGCGAGCGCCTCAACCGCGCCGTGGACGGCCTGGTGGCCAACGGCAGCACCGCCCTTTTGGACGCGGTGGACCTGGCCTTGACGCGCTTGCAGGCCCTGAACGACAAGGAGCGCATCAACACCATCGTGGTGATGACCGATGGCCGGGAGAACCATTCCCGCACCACGGTGAACGCCCTGGTGGAGAAATTGCGCCGCCAGAACAAGACCGATCTGCCCATCGTGGTCTTTTGCATCGCCTACGGACGCGATGCCGATTTTCAGATGCTGGAGCAGCTCTCCTCCGCCGGCGGCGGCTTTACCCGCAGGGGAGAGCTGGAGACGATCAAAGAGTTGTACAAGACCCTTTCGACGTATTTCTAACCCATGAGCCAGAGAAACACCGATGAACTGAAGCGGCGCGCCGGCAGGGCCATCATCGCCCATGCCTTCTTTCGCCTGGAGAGCGCCCTCACCATCTCGCTGACGATCCTGCTGGCCTTTTTTCTGCCCCATCCTTGGCCCTGGTGGC
>DAOTZU010000030.1:0-11035 GCA_034433995.1 Anaerolineae bacterium | reverse complement strand
GGTGGCAGCGACGGGGCACGCTTTACTCCGAGGTGTCCAACGCCCCCTTGGGCCCTCTTTGGCTCCCCCTGGCCGATGGCACCACGGCCCAGGAGGACCTGGATCTGACGCCAGAGATGTTGGATCTCGATCGCCTGGCCGGCGAACCATTGCCGCCGGGGCCGCTGGAGTTCTGGGGCGACCAGATCCGCACGCAGGCGCCCTATGTCCGCGTGCCTTGGGTGGAGGCCATTTTGGGCTGCCCCATCCGCGCCACCATCCAAGGGGGCAGCATGCGCAGCCGCGCCTTTGTGGCCGATTGGGAGGATTGGCGCCGCCGCGATCGGGGCCGCGGCCGGGCCTGGTTGGCATGCCTTCTGGAACTCACAGAGCTGCTGGTGGCCCGCAGCGGCGGCCGCTACGCCGTAGTGCAGACGCTGATGCGCGGCCCCTCCGACCTGGCCGAGGCCGTCTTGGGGCCAGAGCTGATGTGCCTCTCCATGTACGATCATCCTCAAGCCCTCACCGCCTTCCTGGAGGAGGTGACGGAGGTGTTCATCGAGACGCTGCGGGCCCAGCTCGCCCGGATCCCGCCGCTGGAGGGGGGCACCGTCAATCCCTTTGGCATCTGGGCACCGGGCACCACGGCCCGCACCCAATGCGACGCCTCGGCCTTTCTTGCGGCCCAGCAATACGCCCGCTGGTTCCTGCCCTACGACGTGCGCATCGCCGAAGCGTTCGATTATACCGTCATCCATCTCCACTCAGGCTCCCTCCACACGGTGGAGCCGCTCTTGGCCGTCGCCCGGCCCCAGGCCATCCAAGTGACGCTGGACCCCGAGCCCAGCGCGCCGCCGGTGGAGGCACTGGTGCCCCGATTCCGCAAGATCCTCAGCGGCAAGGCGCTGATCCTGGATGGCCCCCTGGCGGCAGAGCAGGTGGAGCTGCTCCGGCGCGAGTTGCCCCAGGATGGCCTCTGCATCCTGCGGCGGCTGGGTGGCTGGTGAACACAGCGCCCTTAGAGGCTATCCAAGCGCACCGCCAGCCAAGGAACCAGCATCTCCTCCGGGCTGAGGCCCCCATGCCGCCCCCGCAGGATGTTGCGTTTGTTCTGGCGGTCGAGGTAATGCAAACCACGAGGGATGACGAGAAAATGCCCCAGCCGGGCCAGGGCCTGGGGCGAGGGTTTGCCCAAACCAAAGAGGCCCGCCTGGATGGCATCGCGGCTGCGCAACACCACAAACCGATCCCCCAGGGTTTGGCGAAAAGCCAGCGAAGCGGATTCACCGGGGCCGCTGGCGCTGAAAAGGTAGGCCGCCCGCGATTCGCCACTGAAAGGGATCAGCGCGCGGGCGCGAAACACGGGGTCAGCATCGGTATCGTGGGCCAGTTCGGCGGGGCTATCCACAAAGCCGTGGTCGGCCAACATGATCAAGAGGGTCTCCCGGCGGATCTCTGGGCTGAGGTGCGCCAAAAAGAGCGTCTCACAGGCTTGGGTGACGAGCTGGAACTGATGCACCCACGCTCCCTCGCCTGAGCCGTGGTCGTGGATGGCGCCATCAATGCCGCCCCAATAGAGAAAAAAGAGACTGCGCTCGCTGCGCTCCTGTTCCACGGCGTTACGGGCCAAGGCCCACAGGCTCTCCAGCCCGTTGTAGCCGATGAGGCGCTGCACCTGGCGATAGCACATGCGCGTCAACCCGCCGCGCAGAAAGGGCGCCGGCACCAGGGCGGTGAAGCTCACCCCCGCCTGGGCCAACATCTCGCCCAGGCTCGGCACAGGCAAAAAGCTTTCCGGCACCAAACCCCATTGGAGCAAAGTCTCCTGCCCGGTGCCGTAGGCCGGCTTCAGAGAGAGCATCTCGGTGAGCACGCCGTATTCCCGCAGCCACAGCTCATAACCCAAGAGTCCGTGGGCGATGGGTTCCGCGCCGGTGAGCAAAGTGGCCAGGGCGGTGCTGGTGGTGGAGGGGAAAATGGAGGTCATGGGCAGGAGCAACCCTTGGGCAGCCAAACGCGCCCACAGGCACGTGGGGAATTGCTCCAACATCTGCCGCAATTGCAGATAGCCCAACGCGTCCAGCAGGACCACCACCACCCGGCGCACGTCGGCGGCCCACGATCGCCAATAAAGGGCAGCCAAAGGGGGCGCGCAACGCTGTAAAGAGACGCCCAAGATGCGCCCCAGGGTAGCCGGCACGTTGACCAGGGAATGACCATCGTAAGCGGGCCAAACAAACTCGCCGGCCAGCTCCGCCGGCAAGGGCGCGGGAAGCGGCCGGGCGCGGAGCGCACGTTCCAGGGCATCGGCCTCGGGCGTGGACATGGTTCCCTCCAGGAGAAACTCTGGGGCCGACTATAACACAAAGACGCGGCGAGGGACAAACTTGGCGTTGGGTTCCTGGACCCCTCTCCACGCAATCCTCCATTTGCCGCCCCACAAATCCACCGAACGGAGGATGTAGTCTCTGCGCAAGCATGGTATAGTGAGGCCGTTGAGTACGCTCCCGCCTTGGGGAGGCGGGTTCGGGCATCGCGGCCGCTCAGCAGGGGTGAGCGGCTTTTTTTATAAGAGGAATGAGGATGGCCCTTTCCCTGGTAACGCCGAACTTTATCGTCGAACGCGACGAGACCCGCTGCATCGCCTGCCAGGTCTGTGTGCGCCAATGCGCCAACGATGTGCACGAGTACGATAGCGATACCGACCGCGTGCGGAGCAACGATCTGAACTGCGTGGGTTGCCATCGCTGTGTGACCCTTTGCCCCACCCGGGCTCTGCGGGTGCGCACCAACCCCCTGGAGTTCCGCCCTCATGCCAATTGGACGGCCCAACACATCACCAACATCTATCGCCAGGCCGAGAGCGGCGGTATGCTCCTCACCGGCATGGGCTGCGACCAGCCCTTCCGCATCTACTGGGACCACATGGTGCTCAACGCCTCGCAGGTGACCAACCCCTCCATCGACCCTCTGCGGGAACCGATGGAGCTGAAAACCTTCCTGGGCGCCAAGCCGGAACGCTTGGCCCTCAAGGCAGGGGCCGAGGGACCAGAGGTGGAGACAGAGTTTGGGCCTCAGTTGGAGCTGGAGGTGCCCATCATGTTCTCCGCCATGTCCTACGGCTCCATCAGCTACAACGCATGCCTTTCCCTGGCCCGAGCGGCCAAGGCGGCGGGCACCTACTACAACACCGGCGAGGGCGGGCTGCACCCTGACCTCTACGAGTACGGGCCGCACACCATCGCCCAGGTGGCCTCTGGGCGGTTCGGGGTGCATCTGGAGTATTTGAACACCGCCGCGGCGCTGGAGATCAAGATCGGTCAGGGCGCCAAGCCGGGCATCGGGGGGCATTTGCCAGGGGAGAAGGTGACCCACGACATCTCGCGCACCCGCATGATCCCCGAAGGCACCGACGCCATCTCCCCGGCACCGCATCATGACATCTATTCCATCGAGGATCTGCGCCAACTCATCTATGCCCTGAAGGAGGCCACCCATTACACCAAGCCCGTCTCGGTGAAGGTGGCGGCCGTGCACAACATCGCCCCCATCGCCAGCGGCATCGTCCGGGCGGGGGCGGATATCGTGGCCATCGACGGCCTGCGGGGCGGCACGGGCGCGGCCCCCACCATGATCCGCAACAATGTCGGGCTGCCCATCGAACTGGCCCTGGCCGCCGTGGACCAGCGCCTGCGGGAGGAGGGGATCCGCCATCGCGCCTCGTTGGTGGTGGCCGGGAGCATCCGCAACAGCGCCGATGTGGTCAAGGCCATCGCGTTGGGGGCCGACGCGGTGTATATCGCCACGGCGGCGTTGGTGGCGCTGGGTTGCCATCTCTGCCAGCGCTGCTACACCGGCAAGTGCAACTGGGGCATCGCCACCCAGGACCCCTACCTCACCAAGCGCCTCAACCCCGACATCGGCGAGCGGCGGCTGGTCAACCTTCTGCGGGCCTGGGCGCTGGAGATCAAGGAGATGATGGGCGGGATGGGGATCAACTCCATCGAGAGCTTGCGGGGCAACCGCGATCATCTGCGGGGCGTGGGGTTGAACCAAGTGGAGCTGGACGCGCTGGGCATCAAGGCGGCGGGCTATTAGGGGCGAGGGATTGGGCCTCCCAGCAAACCCCATACCCTGAACCCTAGCCCCCAGCAGCGTCTGTGGAGCGAGAGAGGGAAGGCGCATGAAACGCATCGTCATCCATGAGGAACATTGCATCGGCTGCCGGCTGTGCGAGGTGCACTGCTTGGTGCAGCATTCCTGCTCGCGGGACATCATCAAGGCTTTCCGTGCGGAGCGCGACACCATCATGCCCCGGGTGCTGGTGGAGGAGAATGGCCCGGTCTCCTTTGCCCTGCAATGCCGCCAATGCCCGGAGCCGAGCTGCATCGAGGCCTGCATCTCGGGCGCCATGCACCGGGATGAGCGCACCGGCGCCGTGGTCTGCGACGAGACCAAGTGCGTGGGCTGTTGGATGTGCATCATGGTCTGCCCTTCGGGGAGCATCCGCCAGAACCTGGCCGGCACGCGCATCGCTTCGAAATGCGACCTGTGCTACGGGGCCGAGATCCCCGCCTGCGTGGCCCATTGTCCCAACGAAGCCCTGACCTATGAAGAGGTGCCTTGAGGAGCGCCAGCATGAGAATCGTGATCATCGGCAATTCCGCCGCCGCCGTGGGGGCCATCGAGGCCATCCGCCAATACGACCAAAGCGCCGAGATCCTGGTCATCTCGGAGGAGCCGCATTGCATCTACTCCCGCCCTCTCCTTTCCCATTATTTGGGGGGCGAGATCGACAAGGCGCGCCTGGCCTATCGCGGGAGCGATTTCTATGCCCGCCACCATGCCAAGCCCATGCTCAATACCCGCATCGTGGCCATCTCACCGGCGGACCACACCGTGCGCACCGCCTCCGGCCAGGTCTTGCATTATGACAAGTTGCTTTTGGCCACCGGTGGCGTGCCCATCGTGCCCCCCATCCCTGGGCTGGAGACGGCGGGCGTGTTCACCTTCACCCGCTTGGATGAGGCGTTGGGCATCTTGCACCACCTGGAGAGCCACCCGGTACAGCGCGCCGTGGTGGTGGGCGGCGGGATGATCGGCATCAAGGCCACCGACGCCCTCTTGAAACGCGGCCTCCCCGTGAGCATGGTGGAGCTGGCGCCGCGGATCCTCAGCACGGCGCTGGACGATACCGCCTCGCGCCTGCTGACGCGCCTGTTGCAGGATCATGGTGTGGAGGTGCTCACCGAAAACACCGTCACCGCCATCCATAGCCAAGACGGGCACATCGCCGCCGTGGAGTTGCGCGACGGTCGCAGCCTGCCCTGCCAACTCTTGGTGCTGGGCATCGGCGTGCGCCCCAACGCCGGGCTGGCCCAGGCGGCCGGCCTGCAGGTGAACCGGGGCGTGGTGGTGGATGGCCACATGCGCACCTCCGACCCCGATATCTATGCCGCCGGCGATGTGGCCGAGGCCTATGACCTGGTGGTGGATCTGAACCGCACGGTGGCCATCTGGCCCAACGCTTATCGCCAAGGGGCCATCGCCGGGGCGCACATGGTGGGCGTGCCCCGCGCCGATGAGGGCGGCATCGCCATGAACACCGTGGAGGTTTGCGGCGTGCCGGCCATGTCCATCGGCCAGGGCAACGCCGAGGGCCCAGAGTACGAGGTGCTCACCGAGCTGGACGCGCCCCGGAACCTTTACAAGCGTTTGGTGCTCAAGGGCGATCGCCTGGTGGGGGTGATCCTGGTGGGGAACATTAACCGCGCCGGCATCTATACCGGCCTCATCCGCAACAAGATCGATGTGAGCGCCTGCCGCAAGAACCTGTTGAGCGAGCGCCTGAGTTTGCTCTCGCTGCCCGACCAGTATCGCAAACACATCGTCACCGGCGCGGGCATCGAGGTATGAAGGAGAAAGCACGATGGGTTGGGCCAGCCAAGAGAACCGTTATGGACAAGACAAGGTTTTCGATGCCTGTGGGCTGTTCGGCTTCATAGATACCAGCGGCCGGCGCCACGATGGCGAGCGCATCATCAGCGCCATCACCACCATGGAGGAGCGCGGCAACGGCCTGGGGGCGGGGTTCGCGGCCTATGGGATCTATCCCGAGTTCCAAGACCACTATGCCTTCCATGTGATGTGCAAGGATGAACACGCCCGCACCGCTCTGGATGATTATCTGCGGCGACATTTCGCCGTGGTGCACGACGAACCCATCCCCCACAAAAATGTGGCGGGGATCCTGGATCCGCCCATCCTGTGGCGTTACTTCCTCCTGCCCCTCAGCGCCCAGATGGTGGGCCGCTCGGAGGAGGATTACATCGTCCACCAGGTGATGACCATCAACACCCGCTTGGAGGGCGCCTTTGTCGTCTCCAGCGGCAAGAACATGGGCATCTTTAAAGGGGTGGGACACCCGGACCAGATCGCCGAGTTCTATCAGATCCAGACCTACAAGGCCTATCTGTGGACGGCCCACAACCGCTTCCCCACCAACACCCCCGGCTGGTGGGGGGGCGCCCATCCTTTCGGTCTGTTGGATTGGTCCGTGGTACACAACGGTGAGATCTCGTCCTATGGCATCAACCGCCGCTACATGGAGATGCACGGGTATCTTTGCACCATGCGCACCGATACCGAGGTCTTTGCCTATGCCGCCGACCTCCTGATGCGCCGGCACGCCCTGCCCACGGAGGCGGCCGCGGCGGTCTTTGCCAGCCCGCTGTGGAACGAGATCGCCCAGATGGCGCCGAGCCGCCAGCGCCTGTATCGCGCCATCCGCCAGACCTACGGACAACTTTTAATGAACGGCCCCTTCACCATCATCCTGGCCCGCACGGGCGAGATGATGGCCCTGGGCGACCGCATCCGGCTGCGGCCGCTGGTGGCCGGCATCAAAGGGGATATCCTGTACGCCTCGTCGGAATTGGCGGCCATCCACCTGGTGGAGCCACAGATCGAGGACACGTGGATCCCCGAAGGGGGCGAGCCGGTCATCGGCCGCCTGGGCAGCAAACCCCAGGTGAGCGCCTCCGCGGCCCAAGGGGCGCCAGCTTCCCTCAAGGAGGTCTCGTATGCCTGCTAAAGACGCGCTCCCTTGGCCCCGCCAAACATCTCCCGGCGTGGCGATCCCCGGCCATGTGGCGGTGGATGCCAAAGGGCTGCACTACCGCGAGCTCAACCTGCGGCTCAAGGAGTTGGCCGAGCAGGGCGCCGAAACCATCGAGGTGACCAACGTCTATGGACAGCGGTACATCGGCACCAACCTGCAAAAGCCGGTGCGCATCATCATCCACGGCGTGCCCGGCAACGACCTGGGCGCCTTCATGGATGGACCGACCATCGAGGTATTGAACGACGCCCAGGATGGCTGCGGCAACACCATGAACAGCGGCAGCATCATCATCCACGGCTCGGCCGGCGACATCTTGGGCCACTCCATGCGCGGCGGCAAAATCTTGGTGCGCGATAACGTGGGCTACCGCGTGGGGATCCACATGAAGGAATACGGCACCGTGCGCCCGGTGATCGTCATCGGCGGCACGGCCCAGCATTTCCTGGGCGAATACATGAGCGGCGGCGTGCTCATCATCCTGGGACGGCAGCTCCCGGCGGATGCCACGCACCCCTCCCACTATGTGGGCACGGGAATGCACGGCGGGGTCATCTACCTCCGCGGCCGGCCCGATGGCGCCTTCTTGGGCAAAGAAGTGGGCCTTGCCCCCCTCACCGCCGACGACCGCTGGCTCTTGCAACAACACATCCTAGATTACGGCAAATGCTTCCAACTCGATGTAGCGCCCCTCCTGGAGGCCCCCTTCACCAAATTGGTGCCGCTGACCAAACGGCCCTACGGCAGGTTGTACACCTACTGAGCTTTGAGGATGTGACGCCAATCCGCCAAAACCCTTGACACCGCTCCCGGTTGGGACCACGCGCTACGGCCCCAATGCACCTGAAAACCCTCTAAGAGGATCGGGAAAATCCTCCCCGTCGGATGGAATCCGACGGGGAGCATGGCCCACCACCTACCGACGGCCCCCAAGTCCGGACGTCCCCTTTTTCTGGACCCTTTTCCTCAAAAAACCCTTGACAAAAACGCGCTTTTATGCTATCTTGTATGCACAAGCACATAAACTTTCAGCCCCTTTCTTTAACAACTCTCCCCTTGCGCAGCGAGGCCACGATATAGAGCGCGCGTTTGAAAAAGCTGCGGGGTGATGGCGCTTCCGTGCTTTTCGCGCTATGCCCCAACAAGCCAGACGAGGGCAGCCGTGTGTTCTCGGGTTGCATCCGGCAGCGCGTCGCACCCTTCTGCCCCGCCATTGCAGAGGGATGGCGTGTTGCCGGTTAAACCTAGGGCCAGGAGCGTCCCTGGCCCTGGATGGGCGGTTGACGGTCCAAGGGATGGATCGGCAGCGAAAGGAGGTAACCATGTAAGCAGGTCCGGATCATGGTTTGTGCCTCGGTCATTGGGTTCGCTATCAGTGCAAACGAAAGGAGATCGCTCATGAACGCTCGCATCAATCGCCGTGAATTCCTACGCCTCTCGGTGATGGCTGCCGTCGGCTTTGTGGCCGCATCCTGCGCTCCCGCGCCTACGCCGACCCCGCCACCGCCGACGGCCAAGCCTGCAGCCACGGCCGCGCCGGCCACTGCTGCGCCCACTGCCAAGCCGGCAGCCACCACCGCACCGGCCACTGCCGTGCCCACTGCCAAACCGGCAGCCACCGCCGCACCCGCATCCAGGTACAGCGAGGCGCCCATGTTGGCCGAGTTGGTCAAGCAGGGCAAGCTGCCCCCCGTCGACCAGCGGTTGCCCCGCAACCCCAAGGTGGCCAACTGCCTGCCGCCCGAGTGGCTCAAACCCGAGCCCGGCAAGTACGGCGGCACGCTGCGCTTGATCAGCCCCAACGTGCAGTACGACAACGACGGCTACATGATGCACTGCACCCCGGTCCTCAACACGCCGGGTATCCTGGGCGATAACATCACCCCCAACGTGTTCGAGAACTATAAAGCCAGCGACGACCAGAAGGAGTTCACCTTCAAGCTGCGCGAGGGGCTCAAATGGTCCGATGGCAAGCCCGTCACCACCCAAGACATCCGCTTCACCTGGGAGAATGTGTACAATAACGAGGAGATCTACCCCTCGGGCGTTCCCTCCTGGCTGAGGACCGGCAGCAAGGCGGACGGCAATCCTGCCAAGTTCGAGTTCTTGGACGATTTTAACTTCAAGGTCACCTTCGACGGCCCCTACGGCGGCTTCCCGGTGGCCCTGGCCATCCAAAGCTGGCGCTCGTATCAGGACCTGATCAAGCCCCGTCATTACCTGGAGCAATTCCATAAGAAGTACGCCGACCCGGCCAAGCTGGATGCCTTGATCAAGGAGAACAAGTTCGAGACGTGGGTGCAGCTCTTTAATTTTAAAGATGCCAACAGCTGGGCCTACATGAACGCCCGTGGCCTGGGGATGCCCAAGCTCAGCCCCTGGATCCTGGTGGAGGCCTCGGACCAGCGCTGTGTTCTGGAGCGCAACCCCTACTACTTTAAAGTGGACGCGGCCGGCCAGCAATTGCCGTACTTTGACCGCATTGAGTGCACGACCATCCGAGACCTGGAGGTGCTGGCCTTGCAGCAGTTCGCCGGCGGCGTGGACTATGGCTGCGAGACGGTGACCATGCCCAAGCTGGCCCTCTACAAAGAGAACGAGGCTAAGGGCGGCTACAATCTCAAGTTCGGCAATATCCATCGCACCGCGGGCGTGGCCTTCCTGAACCTCACCTACAACGACGAGAGCTGGCGCAAGGTGGTACGGGATGTGCGCTTCCGGAGAGCGCTGAGTATCGCTATTGACCGGAAGGAGATTATTGATGCCATCTACTATGGCTATGCCAAACCTGAAACTCCCCTGAATCCCCATGAATACGATCCAGCAAAGGCCAACAAACTTCTCGACGAGATGGGCATGGACAAAAGGGGACCCGATGGTTTCCGCCTAGCCCCCGATGGTAAACCTTTCGTCATCGAGTTCGAGACCTCGTCCGAATTCTACGATCATGTGCCGGCAACGGAGCTGTATGTGCAATTCTGGAAAGCGGTGGGCATTAATACCACTCTCAAAGTCATTGAGGCTTCTTTGCGCGGCCAGCGGCTGAGCGCCAACGAGCTCAAAGCCACGACCTATTTCGAGGTCTCAACCCTCTGGTACTATCAAGCCTACGGCCAAGGCTGGTGGGACCGTCTCTGGTGGGTTTGGTGGACCACTAAGGGCAAACAGGGCGAGGAGCCGCCGGCGGAGGTCCAGACGCTCTATCGCAAGAGAGAGCAAATCATGGAGGTTTCGCCGGCCGAAGGTCGCAAGGTCCACGAAGAATGCATGAAAATCGTCTATGACAACGTTTTCTACTTTGTCCCCAACGTCGAGCAGAAGCAGCCGCGCATCGAGAGCAAAAAGATGGGCAACGTCATGACGACGGAGGATTGCTTCTCCATCACCCAGACCCTTTCGATGGAGCAGGTATTCTACAAGACGTAGCGTCACGCTTTGTTGCCTCCCCCTCCTTCTTCTCTACTAAGAAGAAGGAGGGGGAATTTGCTAAGA
Source organism: Anaerolineae bacterium (assembly GCA_034433995.1). Lineage (GTDB taxonomy): Bacteria > Chloroflexota > Anaerolineae > UBA1429 > UBA1429 > DAOTZU01. Next base: position 444 of record DAOTZU010000030.1, on the reverse strand, counting down.
CACAGCGGAAGGAGAGCGACAAACCATGCTCGGCTATATCGGAAGGCATCTTTTACAGATCATCCCCTTGCTCGTTGGTTTGAGTATGATCATTTTTTTCATTATCCAACTTCCGCCGGGCGATTTCGTCACCATCCAAGTACGTCAGCTCGAGCTATCGGGCACCACGGTCTCCCAACAGGAGATCGATCGCCTAATGAACCTTTATAACCTGGATAAGCCTCTCTACATGCAATTTCTGTTGTGGATCAAAGGCATTGTGCTCCAGGGCCACTTGGGGTATTCGATGGAACGGAATCTCCCCGTGAACCAGGTCATCGGCGACCGTCTGGCCTTGACCATCGCGGTCTCGTTGATCACTTTGATTTTCACCTGGATCGTTGCCATCCCCATCGGGATCTATTCGGCAACGCACCAGTATTCCTTTTTTGATTACCTATTCAC
>DAOTZU010000029.1:0-13735 GCA_034433995.1 Anaerolineae bacterium | reverse complement strand
GGCCTACATCCCCACCATGGGCCACGCCCTGGCCCTGGGTTTCCAGAGCCAGGATCCCAAGCGGGTGGGGGTGCTCATGGAATCGGCCCACAGCATCCTGGCCGGGCTGGATCCCGCCGACGAGATCGGCTTTGCCCTGGCCTTTGGCAAACTGTGGAGCGTGCACCTCAACGACCAGAATGGCCTGAAATTCGATGAGGACCGGGCCTTTGGCGCGGTGGACCTGCGCCGAGCCTTTAACCAGGTGCGGATGCTGGATGAGCACCGTTACTGGGAAGTGGGCATGGTGGGATTGGATGTGAAGGCCATCCGTACCCAACCGGCGGAGCTGGCCACCAAGCATCTGCGCAATAGCATCCAGATGTTCCTGCGCTTGGTGGAGCTTGCCCGCTCCCTCGACCGCAAGCGGGTGGCCGAGCTCATCGCGGCGCGGGACTATGAGGAGCTGGAGTGGTTGATCCTGAGCCATCTCATGGGGAAGGGGTGAAGGGGACGAGGATGAATTCACGGGAGAGATTGCTCACCGCCATCTCCTGCCAAGAGCCCGATCATGTGCCGCTCTTGTGTTGGTGTTTCGGCTTCCAACCGCCGGCCCATCTCCGCTGGCGACGGGCCGGGCGCGAGGTGGCGTATTGGTACACCATGCGCCTGGAACATCTGCACACCCTGCCCCAATCCTGGACGGTGGAGGACGATTTCGAGCGCGTCAAGCGCTGGTTCAGCTTGGGGCTGGATGACGTCTTGGAGGTCTCGCCGCCCTGGGGGACGCACCCGGAGGTGCGCTTCCGCGATTGGCAGGAGCCGCCCACGGCCACCGAGCCCCACACCTTGCTCTGCCGCGAGTATGACACGCCGGCGGGCAGGCTCCGCCACATCGTGCGCAAGACGGGAGAGGAGGTGGCGCCGGGCTGGGTCATCCAGCCGGACCATGTGCCCTTGATTGAGGATTATAACATCCCCCGCGGCGTCAAACATGCGATGGCGGGGCCGGAGGATCTGCCCAAGCTGCGCTATCTTTTGCAGCCGCCGACGGCGGAACAACTGAGCGCCTATCGCCAACGCATGGCGCGGGTGCGCCGCTTCGCCCAGGAACAGGGCGTGCTGGTGCAAGGATGGAGCGCCTTCGGCATGGACGCGGTGGTCTGGCTCTGCGGCGTCGAGGGGGCCATCATGCTGGCCATGACGGACCCCGAGAGCTTTCAGGAGCTCCTGGAGATCGTCCACGCCTTTGACCGCATGCGCACCCAGCTGATGTTGGAGGTGGGCGGGGTGGATATGGTGGTGGAGCGGGGTTGGTATAGCTCCATCGAGTTCTGGTCGCCCAGCATCTTTCGCCGTTACCTTGTGCCCCGCATCCGAGAATTGGCGGTTTTGGCCCACCAAGCCGGATGCAAGTTCGCCTACACCATGACCACCGGAGCCTTGCCCTTGGCGGATTTGCTCCTGGAGGCGGGGATTGACCTGCTCTATTTCGTGGATCCGGTGCAGGATGGGGCCGATCTGCGGGCCGTCAAGGAGAAATTCGGTGGCAAGATGGCCGTGGCCGGCGGCATCAACAGCAGCGTGACCTTGGCCCGCGGCAACCGCGAGGAGATCGCCCAGGCGGTGCAGCAAGCGATGGAGATCTTGGCTCCCGGCGGCGGGTTCATCCTCGCCCCGGTGGATGCCCTCTTCCCCGATACTCCATGGTCCAGCGTGGAGGCCATGATCTCCGCTTGGCGTGCCGCGCAAAAGTGATGGCCCGGCAGTTTGCCTTTTTGGCGCCGAGGATTATCATATAGGGTTTAGGGTTTAGGGTTTTGGGTTTAGGGTTTGGCCTCACCTTTTACCCCTAATTCCTAATCCCTAAACCCTATACCCTATACCCTGTCCTCGGAGGTCAACGTTGAAGCCACGGGAAAGATACTTGGAGACGCTGCTCTTTGGCCGCCCTGACCATGTGCCCCTGCATCCGGGCGGGCCGCGGGAATCCACCCTCAAGGTCTGGCATGAGCAGGGCTTGCCGGCGGAGCGCCACCATCTGGATGTCTTGGCCGAGATGCTGGATGTGCCCCGTGAGGCTTTCGATGGTGTGGCGTTCTTGCCCGAAGCTTTTCGGATGATCCCCACCTTCGAGGAAAAGGTTTTGGAGCACAAGGATGGCCATTACATTGTCCAGGATTGGATGGGGGCCATCACCGAGATCTCGGATACCTACGATTACACCTATATCCGCTCGGCCAAAGATTTTGTCACCCGGAAATGGCACAAGTTCCCCGTGGAGAGCCGTGCCGATTGGGAGAACATGACCTGGCGCTACAATCCCAACGATCCGGCCCGCCTTTCCGAGGCTTTTTGGGAGGCCGCGCGCGGGGCCGAGGCTTCAGGCCGGGCCGTGGCCATCTCCATCAATGGCCCTTTTTGGCAGATGCGCGAATGGCTGGGGATGGAGAACCTCTGCCTGAGGATGGCCGATGACCCGGATTTTGTTTTGGAGATGGCCGAGTTCTGGCGGCGTTTCACCTTGGAGGTGTTGGAGGCCATCTTGCGCCGGGTGCGGGTGGATGCGTTGATGGTCTCGGAGGACATGGCCTACAAGGCCCACAGCATGATCTCTCCGGCCATGGCCCGGCGCTTCCTCCAGCCCACCTATCGCAGCTGGCATGAACTCTTGCGCGCCTATGCGGTGCCGCTGATGGACATGGATTCCGATGGTGACATCAGCGAGCTGATCCCCGTCTGGTTGGAATCGGGGTTCAACGTGTGCAATCCCATCGAGGTGGCGGCGGGGAACGATATCGTGGCGTTTCGGCGGCGCTTTGGGCGGCGCATGGCCTATCATGGCGGGATCGACAAGCGCGCCATCGCCGCGGGCGGCGAGGCCATGCGCGCCGAGGTGTTGCGGGTGGTGCCGCCCCTCTTTGAGGAGGGCGGCTACATTCCCGGCTGCGATCATGGCGTGCCGCCGGATATCTCTTGGCCCAATTTTATCGCCTACACGCGCTTGCTGGCCGAGCTGACCGGCTGGCTCTAGCATCGCTGGAGGACCATGGCTCACCTGTATATCGGTTGCTCCGGTTATCTCTATGCGGATTGGCGCGGCGGGGCCTTTTACCCCCAGGGGCTGCGGCACAAGGACGAGTTCGCCTATTACGCCGGCCGATTCAACACCGTGGAGCTGAACAGCACCTTTTACCGCCAGCCCAAGGAGAGCGTCTGGGAGGGTTGGGAACAAAGGGCCCCGGAGGGGTTCCTCTACGCCGTCAAGATGAGCCGCCTGTTGACCCACATCAAGCAGTTGGAGGATCCTGAGGAGGTCTGGGAGCAGTTTTACGCCGGGGCCCAAAGGTTGCGGGACCATCTGGGCCCCATTTTGTTTCAGCTGCCGCCGAGTTTGACCAAGGATGTGGGCAAGCTGGAACGTTTGGCACAAGTCTTGCCCCAGGAGCTACAGTTCGCCTTCGAGTTTCGGCATCTCTCGTGGTTCGATGGCGAGGTGTATGCGCTTCTGAGGCAGCGCAATTGGGCCTTGACGGTGGTGAGCCATCCCTATCTGCCCTTTGTGCCCGAGGTGACGGCGCATTGCGTCTATCTGCGTTTCCACGGGCAAAAGTCCTTGTACAGCTCGTTTTACTCGGAGGGGGAGCTGGCAGAGTTCGCCGGGCACATCGTGGGGTGGTTGCGGGCTGGGCTCACCGTCTATGCCTACTTTAATAACAGCGCCCGAGGTTTTGCCGCCCAGAATGCGCTGACGCTTAAAGCTCTCGTGGGCCGGAGCGTAGCGTGATCTTGGCGCACCGGCCCCTCATGCCCCTTTCTTCTTGGCCCGCACAAAGGCCACCACGCTCCGCCAAGGCCGGGTCTGGCCGACGAGCTGCTGCTCCAATAAGGCTCGGATCTGAAACACTTGGTCCGGCGAGAGGCGTCGTTGCAGATGCTGAGCGTAGCTGGGCCGGGTCTGGGGCGCCTCGCTGAACCAACGCTGCCAGAGTTCCCTGGTGATGAGGACCTCGCTGACCATCTCTTGCGTTTCCACGTGCACCTCGGCCAGCTTGGCCTCCTCGAACCAGCGGCGCAGGTCCTCGGCGTCCCAGTTGACCAAGGGATCGTCCGTCTGGGCGTAGAGGGCCTCCTCGGCCTCCTGCCAGGCCTGGGCCAGGTCGCGCGCCAAAGTGCCTTGCTCGACCAAGGCGTAAATGCGCTGGGTGTGCCGGGCGATGGTCTCGGCCAAGCTGATGATCCCGCCGGGGTGGAGCAGCTCGGCCAGAAGGCGCGCCGCCTCGCCTTTGCGCGGATGTTGTTGCAGCCCGTTGCGCCCGATGATGAGGTCAAAGCGGGTTGGGGCCAAAGGTTCGGCGGCCAGGAGGCGGGGCAGGTCGTCCAATGTGCCCTCCAGAATAAAGGGGCGCTCCATCTCTGGCAGGCGCTCCGCCTGTTGGCGCAGGGTGGTGGCCATCTGCCCTGGGCGCACCAGAGCACAGACACAGCCCTCCGGCACGCGCCGCAACGCTTCCCAGGTGAACAGGCCGCTCTCGGCGTTGAGATCCAAGATGAGGTGGTGCCGCCGGATGGGCACTTGGGCCAACACCCGATCGCGCAGCTCGCCTAGACGGCGGCCGGCGTCGCTGGTGGCGCGGGAAAGCCAGCGTTCGCGGTTGCGGTCGCCGGGGGAGAAGGTCAAAACCTCGCCCAAAGTGGGAGGGCTCTCCAAGAGCGCGGCCAGTTGTTCCTCGCGGCGGCGCTCCACCCGCTCCTTGATCTGGCGCTCATAACCCTGGTCGCTGGGTTGATAGAAGATTTGCCCTTGCAGGGCGTCGGGCAGGTATTGCTGGGCCACCCAGTGGTCGCGATAGGCATGGGGGTAGAGATAGCCCTCGCCGTGGCCGAAACCCTCTTTATCGCGGCTAGCGTCCTTGAGGTGGGTGGGCACCTCGCCCTCCCGTTCCTTCTCCACCACTTGTAAAGCGTCGAAAAAGCCCAGGGTCGAGTTGGATTTGGGCGCCGTGGCCAGATAGAGGGCCGCCTGGGCCAGGTGAAAACGCCCCTCCGGCAATCCCACCCGATCAAAGGCGGCGGCCGCTGCCTCCACCACCACCAGGGCATTGGGATCGGCCAGGCCCACATCCTCGCTGGCCAAGATCAGCATGCGCCGAAAGATGAACCGGGGATCCTCGCCGGCATAGACCATCTTGGCCAGCCAGTAGAGGGCCGCGTCCGGATCGGAGCCGCGCAACGACTTGATAAAGGCGCTGATGGTATCGAAATGGTAATCCCCTTCGGGATCATAGAGCACGGCGCGCTGTTGGATGGATTCCTCGGCCACGGCCATGTCGATGACGATGCGTCCCTCGGCGTCCGGCGGGGTGGTCTCCACGGCCAGCTCCAGCGCGTTGAGGAGGGAGCGGGCGTCGCCGTTGGCCACGTTGAGTAGGTGCTCCAGGGCATCGGGGTGAAGGTCCACCTTGAGTTTGCCGTAACCGCGCTCCGGATCCTGCAAGGCGCGCAGGGCCACCCGGCGCAACTCCTCTTTGCTGAGGGGCACCAACTGAAAGACGCGGCTGCGGCTGACCAGAGCTTTGTTCACCGAGAACCAGGGGTTCTCAGTGGTGGCGCCGATCATGATGATGGTGCCGTTCTCCACCCAGGGCAGGAGGGCGTCCTGCTGGGCTTTATTCCAGCGGTGCACCTCATCCACAAAGAGGATGGTGCGCTGGCCGTAAAGGTTGCGCTGTTCCTGGGCCTGCTTGGTCACCTCGCGGATATCCTGCACGCCGGCCAGGACGGCGTTGAGGGTGACGAACCGTGAGCGGGTGGTGTTGGCGATGACGGCGGCCAGGGTGGTCTTGCCGGTGCCGGGCGGGCCGTAAAAGATCAGCGAGGAGAGCTGGTCGGCCTGGATGGCGCGACGCAGCAGGCGCCCCGGCCCCACCACGTGTTCCTGGCCGACGAACTCGTCCAACGTGCGGGGGCGCATCCGCGCCGCCAGGGGCGCTTCACGCTCGAATTGCTCTTGACGGGCTTGGGCAAAGAGATCCATAAGCTTCACCCATTCTTTGCCGGCGGCTCGGTGGGGGCGGAGGGGGTTGCAGAGGCATGGGCTTCGGCCTGCCGGCGGCGCCGCAGCAATAGCGCCTGTTTGACGTGTCGCCAAACCTGCTGCACTGCCCGGACGTCCTCGCCGCCGATGCTATGTTCGCTGTAGCGCGCCTCCAGAAAGGCCAAAGTGAGGGCGCGCACCTGATCGCTGGTCTCGGGTAACTCCGCGGCCAAGATCTTTTCATACTCCAAGGGGGTCATCCAGGGCGGGCGCCCAAACCCCAATTGCGCGCTGCGGCGCACCGTGGAGAGGTAAAAGTAACGCACCCGCTCCCTGGGAGAGAGCCTGCGCAAAGAGAGATAGCGCGTGGCGCGCTGTTCCAGCCGTGCTCTCTGTTGGGCCAGACGGTCGGCGATGGCCTGGCGCACTCGCGCCGCCATGGCGCGGGTGCGTCGGCGCAGCCCCTGCCAGAGCCGATGCAACCAGACAAAGAATCTGGTCAAGGAGAGGCCTTGGAATAGCCCCCAACGGTCGCGCACAAAGAAGAACAGGGAAAGCAGCACCACCGAAAGCAGCACCGCCCAGAAGATGAAGGAGCGAATGAACTGCCACCAGGGCGCCGGTTGGCTGGCCACGGTGGGCGGCGGCGCAGGCGGCGTGGGAAACGCCGGCGCCGAGCTCTGTTCCGTGCCCTGCGAGCCGCCCCCCAGGAGGGAGAGCAGGAACTGAATGATGGAAGAGAGGAGAAAGATGATGACAAAAGCCACTTGGGCGATGGTCCAAATGATCCACTGGATCGCTGTGGAGAGGGTGGCGATGATCCCCACGGAATAGTTCACCGGCAGCAAGGCCGAGATCAGCCCCAGGAGCAGCAGGAAGCCGAGCACCAGCAGGATCCAGCGCCGCCCGATGGGCCCCAGGACGGGGATCCCCTGGATCTGCCAGCGGGCGCGCATGATGGTGTATTGAGCCTGGCTGATGAGCAGGAGGCCGATGATGAAATAGGCCATCACGTTGATGATCACGCCAGAGCTTTCGCCGCCCTTGAAGAAACTCCAATCGCGCACTTGGACTTGGGTCAGCCCGGTTAACAGGAGCAGGAGCACGCCACCGCCGAAAAAGATGCTCACGATGTGGTTCAAGTGGGCCTGGCGGTCAATGAGGCCGTGGCGGGGCATGGTGCTGCGCAGGTAATGGCCGGGGTCGGTGACAGAGGGCATCCGCTCGATGGGCGAGGCCTCCAAGTTTTGCAGCGCCTGGGAAAGCCACAGCGCCACCGCCCAGAAGCAAAAGACCAGAAGCATGGTGACGATGAAGGCGGGATCAAAGAAATTGACCCAGTTGGCCATCCAAGCGGCCAGGTCGGTGCGCAGGCGCTCCATGCCATAGCCCAGGTAAAAGCCAAAGCGCACCAAGAGCAAGATGACGATCCACTCCGCCACGCGGAAGCGGAATTTGTCCTGCGCTTGCACCCGGGAGCGGCTCAGCAGGCGTTGGGCGCTGATGCTTTCCAACGAAATGATAAAGACCAGCCCCACAAAGACCTTGCCCGGCCACTCGGGGGCAAAGGAGGCGATGAGACGGGAGATGGAGATGGCGATGCAGCCCAACATGGCGGCGATGCCCAAGGGCCATATGGTGCCTTCCAAGGTCAGGGGCGTGGCCCTTGGCGCGGATGGCGGTTGGATGGGCTGGCCATCGATCCCTCGCTTGACTTCCTCGGCCGGCGTGGGGCCGGGGTTAGGGGTTTCGCCAGACATTGAGATCACTCTCCTGCCAGACCTGATAGGCGCGGATCCCGACCTGTTTGGCCCGCTCCCGCAACCCGGGGAAGGGGCTCTGGGGATCCATCAAGACAAGCACCACATGAAAACCCGATCGTTGCATAAGCACCATATGCTCAAACAGTTCGTTCGGTGCGTGGGCGGTGATGACGATGGCCGTGCCGCCCCAGGTGAGGTGCAGGCTGGCCTGCTGCAAAAGATCTGTGAAGGGCCAGGTGCTCTCCACCTGCACCCGTGCCAGCACATCCAGGATGTGCATCAATTGTTCCCGCCCTTTGCGGGGCGGCAGGATAATGGGTTGGGGTTGTTCCAAGAGGGGGTCCCGCCCGTTGCAGCTCAGGCCGACGCTTTGGCGTTTCTCCACCAAGTGGTTGGCGATGGAGGCGGCGGTGACGATGGCCAGCTCGGAGGCCGGCTCTACCCGATGGAGGGTGTACTCGTCGCGGTTCAAATTGAGCAAGATCTGGCAGGTGATAGAGATGGCCGGTTCGAACCGCTTCACCTGGAGGGAACCCAGGGCGGCGCTGGTCTTCCAATGGATGTGGCGCAGACTATCGCCGCTTTGATAGGCCCGCACGCCCACCATGCGGCTGGGGTCCTCGTAGATGTGCTCTTTGGTGGGGATGGCGCCAAAGGGCGTCTGCGCGGGCAGGCCCAAGCGGGTCAAAGGCACGATCTGGGGATACACCAGGAGGCTATCCACGTTAGGGAGGGAGCGCTCCAAGGTGCGGATGCCGAACATATCCCCCGAACTGACGGAGAGGGGGCCCAGCTCATAGTAACCTCGGCGACGGCAATCTACTTCGTAGGTGAGGGTGGTCTCCTCTTTGGGCAAGAGGGAAAGGACCGATTGATAGAAATTGGGCGCTTTGAGCTGGATGGGCAGCCGCTCGTGCACCCGCACCCAGCCCAAGGGCAAGAGCCCCCGGTTGCGCACGTGGAGCTTGACCAGATGCCGCTCGCCCAGGAAGGCGCGGTCGGTGTACTCGCGGCGGCATTCGATGTGTCTCAGGGCCTGATCGATCCACACGCGCGACAGGAAATAGACGCCGAAAAAGATATAAAGCATGTAGAAAAAGAAATCAATACGAAAGAGGGCGGCGATGATAAACAATCCCAAAATAAAGGCCAGCAGGTTGACCATGCCTCTCGTTTCCTCAGCGCCGCGGCGCTATGCTTCTTCCAACTCGCCGATCTCGAGCTTGGTCTCCTCCAAAAGGTTGCGGAGCACCGTCTGGGCCGTGCGTCCGCGGAGGGCGCTCTCCGGTTTGACGATCAGCCGGTGCCCCAAGACATAGGGCGCCAAGAATTTTACATCGTCGGGCAAGACGTAATCGCGCCCGCGCATGGCTGCCAACGCTTGTGAGGCCTTGAACAGCCCCAAGCTGCCCCGCGGGCTGGCCCCCAAGGCCAGGTCATAGTGGGTGCGGGTGGCCCTGGTCAGGCGCACCAGATAACCACGCACCGTCTCATCTACGGTGACATCCCAGATGGTGCTCTGCAGCTCCGGCAGGATGCTGGCATCCACCACCTGTTCCAAGGTCTCGATGGGGTGGGTGCGCCGCAGGTTCAACAGGATCTGCTGCTCTTCCTCAAAGGAGGGGTAGCCCAAATTGATACGCAGCAGGAAACGGTCGAGCTGCGCCTCGGGCAGGGGGAAGGTGCCCTCGTACTCGATGGGGTTTTGCGTGGCCATCACCAGGAAGGGGCGTGGCAGCGGCCGGGTGACGCCATCCACCGTCACCTGGAACTCGCCCATGGATTCCAAGAGGGCCGATTGGGTGCGGGGCGTGGCGCGGTTGATCTCGTCGGCCAAGAGGATGTTCACAAAGGCGGGTCCGGGCCGGAACTCGAACTCGCCCGTCTTTTGATTGTAGACCGAGACGCCGGTGATGTCGTTGGGGAGCAGATCCGGGGTGCACTGCAAGCGCTTGAAGCTGCAGCCCAGGGAGATGGCGATGGCCCGGGCCAGCATCGTCTTGCCCACGCCGGGAACATCCTCGATGAGCAGATGCCCCTCGCAAAGCAGGGCCACCAAGGCCAGCTCGATGGCCTGGCGTTTGCCCACGATCACCCGCTCCACGTTGGCGGTCACCGTTTGAGAGAACCGGGCTACATCTTCGATGGACATCTCGCTTGCCCCTTTGCCGAATGTTTACACTGGGATTGTACCCCTTTTCCTTTCCCCTGACAAAGCATCGGTTCCCGTGCAACTCTGGTCGGCGAGGGACGTATAATAGAGAGGCCAGGGGAACGAACACTTGTGGGGCTGGGCATCCGATGGATTGGCTGCAATTTCTGCTGAGCGGCGTGTGTCACCAGATCCCGGAGCGGTGTTTGCATTATGCGGGAAGGCCCTTGCCCTTGTGTGCGCGTTGCTTGGGCACATTTCTGGGGATGGGGATGGCCTGGCTTGGGTTGTGGATCATGGGCCAGGGACGGCGTTGCCGGCTTCCTTCGCGGCGCTTGGGGATAGTTTTGGCCGCGCTGGCGGGCGCGTGGGCCGTGGACGGGCTGAATTCCTTTGTCCAACTCGCCAATGGCAAGGCCGTGCTCTACCAACCCACCAACACGTTGCGTTTGGTTACCGGCTTGGGCCTGGGGCTGAGCTTGGGCGTGATCCTCTATCCCCTTTACCACCAGATCTTGTGGCGCCAGGTGGAGGAACGTCCCGTCTTGGAGCGTGAAGGCGAGATCGGGTGGCTGTTCCTGGCTGAGGCTGGATTGGGCGCGGCGATCCTGGGGTGGCGCACGGCGCCTTGGTGGCTCTGGGCTTGGACCGGCGCGGGGGCAGTGTTGGTGGTGTTGACCGTGGTGAATGCCCTCCTCCTGGCGCTGTGGACCCATCGCGAAGGCCTGGCTGAGGGCTGGTCCACTCTTTTGCCCAGTCTGGGGCTGGGGTTGGCGGCCGCCCTGGTGGAGATGGGCGCGCTGGCCTGGTTGCGGCGCTTGCTCACCGGTGGAGCATAAAGAGATATCCGCTTGCTTGGCCTTGAAATGGAATGATTGCTTTGGTACAATAGGGGTAGTTGAAATCGCGTCGCACGGGGGCGCAGGGAAGCTGTAGACCCGTTGCGGCACCACACCAAAGGAGGCGCGCTATGGATTTCGGCAAATCGTTTACCTACGTGTTCGAGGACAAGGATTGGGTCAAGAAAGTGGCCATCGGCGGCGTCGTCACACTGGTGCCCATTCTCAACTTTGTGGGTGTGGGCTATTCCCTGCGCACCCTGAAGCGGGTGAGCGAGGGCGATCCCCAGCCGTTGCCCGAATGGGACGATTGGGGCGGGGATTTTGTCCGCGGCTTGATGGCCTCTTTCGTGGCACCGCTGATCTACTCTGTGCCGGCCATCGCCTTGGCCATCCTCTACGGCATCGTGGTGGCCATCGCCAGCTCCGGCGGTTCCTCGGATGGTTTTATGGCGCTGTGCTCCACCGCTCTCACCTGCCTCACCACCTTGTGGAGCATCCTGGTGGCCGTGTGGCTGCCGGCGGGGCTGATCCGCTACGCCACGGAGGGCGAGTTCGGCGCCTTTTTCCGCTTTGCCGAGCTGTGGTCCTTTATCCGTGAGAACCTGAGCAACTATATCGTCGCCATCCTGCTGATCATCGTGGCGGCACTGGTGGCCAGCATCGCGGGTAGCATCCTGTGCGGCATCGGCATCATCTTTACCACCTTCTGGGCCATGTTGGTGGCGGCGCACCTGTTGGGCCAGGTCAAGGCCGAGGCCACGCCGTCCTCAACCGCGCCCATGGGGCCGGGGGAGATCAATCTCAATACCGTGGATCTTGCCGGAGAGGACAATCCCGCGCAATAGCATTCTGAGGCTCGTCACAGAGGGATGGCCCACCACGGGCCATCCCTCTGTGTGTTTTGGCCGCATTGCCGCAACAGCCGTTGGTTGGAAACCAACGGCTGTTGATGGGAAGCCCGCGGTGCGGGCTTGGGGGGAGATATCGGCTTTGAGCCGACGGCGAGGATGGGCCGATGGTCTGTGTCCGTTGCCGCTTCTCCTCGGCTCTCGCCTGGCAGCGGATATGTGGTCATGGCGGCCGGTCCCACGCGTTTTTCCATGGCTTACCCTCGGTCATATCGAATGTCCCCATTCTGATAGGATTTGGCCCCGCCCTGACAGTTTTTGAGAGTCCGCCTCCGCTATAATGAGAGCACCATGTTGGGGACACCGCAAGATCCCAAAGGGGGTGGATCTCTTTTGGTATCCAGCTCGCGTCTACCGGGCTTTTATGACCGCACTCCTGAAGAACGAGGACGGCTTGTCCAGGATTTGGCCGGCCTGAGCGAGGCTGAGCTGGCCCTCTTGTCTTCGGCGGAGGGCCTCACCTTGGAGCAGGCCGAGCGGATGATCGAGAACGTGGTGGGCGTGTATCGCCTGCCCTTGGGCATTGCCACCAATTTCACCCTCAATGGCCACGATTTTCTTATTCCCATGGTGGTGGAAGAGCCCTCCGTCGTGGCCGGCTTGAGTTACGCGGCCAAGCTTGCGCGCCAGGGGGGTGGTTTTCATGCCTCCAGCGACCCGTCCGTGATGATCGGGCAGATCCAGGTGGTGGACCTGGCCGATCCGGCCGCTGCACGTCTGCGCCTTCTGGCCGCCAAGGAGGAGTTGCTCAGCCTGGCCAACGCGCAGGATCCGGTCATCGTGGGTCTGGGCGGCGGCGCGCGGGATGTGGAGGTGCGCCTCATCCCTGCCAGCCCCGTCGGCCCCATGCTGGTGCTGCATCTCTTTTACGATACGCGCGACGCCATGGGCGCCAACGCCATCAACACCGCCCTGGAGGCCCTGGCGCCCCAGGTGGAACAGATCAGCGGCGGGCGGGTGGTCTTGCGCATCCTCTCCAACCTGGCGGAGCGGCGGTTGGCGCGGGCCTGGTGCGTGGTGCCCAAGGAAGCATTGGCCCTGGAGGGTTTGACGCCTGAGGAGGGGGTCCAACGGATCATCGAGGCGTATGCCCTGGCCGCGGTGGACCCCTATCGCGCCGCCACCCACAACAAGGGGATCATGAATGGCGTGGATGCCGTGGCCATCGCCACCGGGAACGATTGGCGCGCCATCGAGGCCGGGGCCCACGCGTACGCTGCCCGCTCGGGGCGCTATCTGCCCCTCTCCACCTGGGAGCGCAACGCCACCGGCGATCTGGTCGGCTCCATCGAGCTGCCCATGGCGGTGGGCACGGTGGGCGGGGCCACCAAGGCCCATCCTCAGGCACGGCTGGCCCTGAAAATTTTGGGTGTGCGGAGCGCCCGCGAGCTGGCCGAGGTGATGGCGGCCGTGGGGTTGGCCCAGAACCTGGCCGCTTTGCGGGCATTGGCCATGGAGGGGATCCAACGAGGACATATGCGCCTGCACGCCCGCCAAGTGGCCATGGCCGCCGGGGCCACGCCGGAGGAATTGCCCCATGTGGTGGCCCGCTTGGTGAGCCAGGGGACCATTCGGGTGGACCGCGCTGCGGCCATCTTGGCCGAGTTGCGCGGCCAGGCCGGGGAGGCGCGTCCATGACCGTGATGAAGCCTCAGCGTGAGGTGGGCATCATCGGTTACGGGGCTTATGTGCCGCGCTATCGCTTGCCGGCCCAGGAGATCAACCGGATCTGGCACGGGGGCGAGGATGAGCCGCCCATCACCGAGAAGGCAGTGCCGGGCCTGGATGAGGATGTGGTCACCATGTCCATCGAGGCCGCGCGCAATGCGCTGCGCCGGGCGGGGATCGATCCTGCCGGTTTGCGCGCCGTCTGGGTGGGGAGCGAATCGCACCCTTATGCCGTCAAGCCCAGCTCCACCATCGTGGCGGAGGCCATCGGGGCCGGCCCCGCCACCCTGGGCGCCGATTGGGAGTTTGCCTGCAAGGCGGGCACCGAGGCGCTCCAGGCGGCCATCGCCTTGGTGGGTTCGGGCATGGCCGATTACGCCCTGGCC
>DAOTZU010000028.1:0-21290 GCA_034433995.1 Anaerolineae bacterium | reverse complement strand
CGATGTGGACGCGCTCGGTGTCTTCGTTGTACATCTCGTCGCGGTAGATGAACATCACCACATCGGCATCCTGCTCGATGGAACCGCTCTCCCGGAGGTCCGAAAGCTGAGGCCTTTTATCCTGGCGGCTCTCCACAGCGCGGGAGAGCTGGGAGAGGGCGATGACGGGCACATGCAGCTCGCGGGCCAGGCTCTTCAGGGAGCGCGAGATGTACGAGATCTCTTGCACACGGTTCTCGCTGCGCCGCTCGCCGGATTGCATCAACTGCAAATAATCAATGATGATGAGGTCCAGATCGTACTCGGCGGCCAGGCGGCGGGCCTTGGTGCGCACCTCCATGGGCGAGGGCGAGGGGGTGTCATCAATAAAGATGGCCGTATCGGCCAAGGTGCCGCTCACCCGGGTGAACTGCTCCCATTCCATGTCCTCGATGCGGCCCAGGCGCAGGCGCTGGGAATCGAGGCCGGCGTTGGAGGCGATCATGCGCTGCACCAGTTGCTCGGCCGACATCTCTAACGTAAAGATGGCCACCACCGCGTTGTGCTTGAGGGCCGCGTTGCAGGCGATGGAGGTGGCCAGGCTCGTCTTGCCCACGCCCGGCCGCGCAGCGATGATGATCAGATCCGAGGGCTGCAGCCCGCCCAAAAGACGATCCAGATCGGCGAAACCGGTGGGCACGCCCAAGGTCTCGTCGCGATGCTCCACCAAGTACTCGATCCGGTCATAGTACTTTTTAATGATCTCGCTGATGGGCACCAGCGATTTGCTCACCCGCCGCTGCGAGACCTCGAACAGGATCTGTTCGGCCCGGTCAATGACCTCGTCGGCCTCCTCTCGCTCCTCGTAGGCCAGGGCGGCGATCTGCCCTGCCGCGGTGATCAACCGACGCATCAGGCTGGTGCGCTCCACGATCCGGGCATAATGTTCGGCGTGGATGGACGTGGGCACCATGTTGATGAGGGAGGTCAAATACGCGGCGCCGCCCACCAGGTCGAGCTGGTTCTGCCGCCCCAGCTCATCCACCACCGTGATCAAATCGGTGGGCAAGCGTCGCTCGTGCAAGGCCAGCATGGCGCGGTAGATGGCCTGGTGGGTCTCGCGGTAGAAATCTTCGGGCCGGAGGAAGCTGCTCACCTTGAGGATGACATCGGGGTCAATGAGCAAACTTCCCAGGACAGATTGCTCCGCCTCGATATTCTGCGGGGGAAGACGGTCCGTGGGCATCCGGCTCAATCTCCCAGATCGTCCAGGTCGAGGCTATCCACGAAATCGCGGAAAACGTCCAGATCCTCTTTGCTGCTGGGGGGTTCCGTGCGGATATCGGGGGAACTGACGATGCCCGCCTTATCCATGACGCTCTCTTCCACATAGATGGGCACGGCGGTGCGCACGGCCAGGGCGATGGCATCGCTGGGGCGCGAATCCACCAGGCGCAGCTCGCCATCGCGCTCGATGGCGATGCGGGCAAAGAAGGTGCTGTCGTTGAGGTCGTTGATCACGATGTATTGGATGTCGCCGCCCAACTCTGCGATGACGTTGGCCAAGAGGTCGTGGGTCAAGGGCCGGGGCACCACGGTCCCTTGCAGGCGCATGGCGATGGCCTCCGATTCAAACATCCCGATCCAGATGGGCAAGAAACGTTCGCCGTGTTTTTCCTTGAGCAGCACGATCCGATAGCGTGAGAGCAAACTATAGAGCACAGAGTAAACGCTCAATTCGATCACCGGAGCGTCCTCCTTCCCAACTATCCCCTGTGACGCTTCTATTATACCACATTCGCGGCGGGGCCACAACGCGCACGGGTTTCTCGCGGCCTGGGGGTCTCTCCGCGCGCCCTGGCCCCCCAACCTTGCGCGTTCGCCTCCTCCGTGCTACAATTTCGCTGTTTGACAACGTTGTCCCGTGGGAGTCGGCGTTATGCCCAAACCCTTGCCCCCAGAGGGGCCCGCCCAGCAGATTTGGCACAAACATTTGATCTTGCTCGCCATCGGCACCTTTGCCCTCAGCCTGGGCTTGGGGCTGATCAACGGCGCCAGCACCAACTTTTTCGTGGATACCCTCGGCCTAAGCGGCACCCAGGTGTTGTGGTTGGCGGGCATCCGCGAGATCCCTGGGTTGATGTTGATGTTCATCGCCGCCCTGATGATGCACCTGCCCTTGGCGCGGCGCGCGGCCCTCTCCCTGGCGCTGATGGGCCTGGGCTACGCCCTCTATGCCTCGGTGCATTCTTACGCCGGGGTGATCACCACGTCCCTCATCGCCAGCCTGGGCTTTCACAATTGGATGCCGCTGCAGAGCTCCCTGGGCCTGGGTTTGACCCGCAAGGAACATTCAGGCCGGGTGATGGGCGCCCTTTCCGCGGTGGGCGCGCTGGCCTCCATCTTGGGCATGGGTTTGATGACCCTCTTGGCGCGGACCGTGCCCCTGCGCTCCTTCTTTGCCTTCGGCGGGCTAGGCATCGTTCTGGCCGCCCTGTTGGTGGGCAGGCTGCCCAAGAACATCGGCGATACCGCCAAGGCCAAGCCCCGGCTGCTCCTCAAGCGCCGCTACTGGCTCTACTATGTGCTGACCTTCTTCGAAGGCTCGCGGATGCAGGTCTTTGGCACCTTCGGCACCCTCATCCTAGTGCAGCATTACGGCCTGCAGGCGCAACAGATCGGGCTGCTCCTCTCCATCAGCGCCCTGGTGAATTTTATCGCCGCGCCGCGACTGGGATACCTTTTGGATTCCCTGGGCGAGCGGGTGGTGCTGGCGACCAGCTATGTGGCGTTGGCCCTCTGTTTCGTGGGCTATGCCACGGTGCACAACGCCTGGTTCCTGGCGGGGATGGTGATCGCCATCAACCTGCTCACCACCCTGAGCATCGGCCTCTCCACCTATGTCAACCGCATCGCCCCGCCGGAGGAGCTGACGCCCACCCTTTCGGCGGGGGTGAGCGTTAACCATATCACCTCCGTCACCATGTCCCTTTTGGCGGGGACGCTGCTCCGGGTGGTGGGCTATGAGAACCTGTGTTGGGGGGCGGCGACGATCATCCTGCTCTCGGTGCCCTTTGCCCTGGCCATCAAGACCCGCCCAGCGCCCGCTTTGCGGCCGCAGCCGGCGGTAGGCAGGTAGCCTGGCAGCAAACCGGCGCGGAAGGCGCGCCCCATGCATCTTGGCCATAGAGCAGAAAGGCCAGAGCATAACAGATGCTGCACTGCAACGCTAGCTGGGACGACCGCGGACGCTAATCCTCCTCGATGCACTTTGCACCGGCCGCTCCTCTTTTTTGCCTTTCCATCTTTCATGATATACTAAAATTAGCTCTTGCGGAGCGCAGATCTCTCGCTCATTTTAATCTTGCTCAGAGGGCATCGCCCTCTGCCATGCGCGCTCGACTTGAGCCGTATCCTTCAGCAGGGAGAAATTGCGATGGCATCTACCGATGGAGGCTTCCTACACATGGAGTGGGCGGAAGTGGCCAAGGCATTGCACGTGGACTTGGCCACGGGGCTCACGCAAGCTGATCTTGATGCGAAACGCAAGGAGTATGGTTACAACGAGATCCCGGCGAAAAAGACCTATCCGCTGCTGCGATTCATCAAAAAGTTCTGGGGGCTTTCTGCCTGGATGCTGGAGCTGATCCTTGTTCTCTCATGGATCCTCCATAAATACACGGATATCTATGTTGTTTCGGCTCTGCTCTTGGTTAATGCGATCTTGAGCTTTGCTCAGGAGCAAAAGGCGTCGGGCGCTATAGAGATGCTGCGTAGCAAACTGCAGGTGAACGCCCGTGTCCTCAGAGACGGCCTCTGGAAAGTGGTGCCTGCCAGAGAGCTAGTGCCTGGCGATGTGATCCGAGTGCGCTCGGGTGATTTTGTCCCCGCGGATGCCAAGATCGTTACGGGTGAGCTGGAAATTGACCAATCGGCGCTGACCGGCGAGAGCCTGGAGGTGCAAAGAGGCCCCAACGGCATCTTGTATTCCGGCTCCATCGTGCGGCGCGGCGAAGCAACGGCGATTGTTCTCTCTACTGGGACCAAAACGTACTATGGCCGAACCACCGAGCTGGTACAGATTGCCCGCCCCAAGCTGCATATTGAAGAGGTCGTGTCCAAAGTTGTCCGTTGGCTATTTGTTATTGTGGGCGTGCTCCTCGCGGTTGCTCTGGTCTTTATGCTACTTAAAAACATAGCACTCGTTGAAATGCTACCGCTGATGCTTGTGCTTCTTCTGGGAGCTGTCCCCGTCGCATTACCCGTGATGTTTACCGTCAGCTTGGCTCTTGGTTCGCTGCAACTGGCCAAACGAGGCGTCTTGGTCACCCGTCTCAGCGCCTTGGACGATGCGGCAACTATGGACGTGCTATGTGCTGACAAAACCGGTACCATCACAATGAATCAGCTAAAGATTACCAGTGTGATCCCGCTGAACGGATCCACTGCGGCAGATGTGCTGTTATACGGAGCCCTGGCCTCTCAGGAAGCCAATCATGATCCCATTGACATGGCCTTTATCACGGCGGCCAAGGAACAAGGGCTGCTCGACCTTAGCTTTACCCAGCAAAGCTTCACGCCCTTTGATCCCCAAACGCGTCGCACTGAAGCGCTCGTGCGGTTAGGTGAACACGAGCTTCATATCATCAAGGGGGCGGTTACGAGTGTTGCGCAGTGCTGTAACCTCGCGCCTGATGCCATCGATGAGCTAGAGACACGCACCAACGAGCTGGCCCAGAAAGGGCAACGGGTGTTGGCCGTGGCAGCTTCCAGGAACCAAGGCCGGCCCTACCCGGTGGGCCTGGTCACGCTCAGCGATATGCCCCGGCCCGATTCGGCCAAGCTCATCGCCGAACTTGGCAAACTTGGGGTTTCTGTCAAAATGTTGACGGGTGACGCTTTACCCATCGCTCGCGAGATCGCTGCCGCAGTGGGGCTTGGGCCAAACCTGAGCCGAGCCTCTGATCTGGAACACCTCGCAAGCCAAGATCCCAGCAAGGCAGCCGAAATTGCCGAGAAGAGCGACGGTTTTGCCGAGATCTACCCCGAGGGCAAGTACACGGTTGTCAAAAGCCTGCAATCCAGAGGCCATGTGGTTGGCATGACCGGTGACGGGGTCAACGATGCGCCAGCTTTGCGGCAGGCCGAGGTCGGCATTGCCGTGAGCAACGCCACCGACGTTGCGAAGAGCGCCGCAAGTGTTGTGCTAACCGACGAGGGCCTGGCCAGCGTTGTGGAATTGATCACCAACGGGCGGAAGGTCTACCAGAGAATCGCAACCTGGATCATCAACAAGATCAGCCGGACTATTCTAAAAACAGCTTTCGTGGTCTTTGCCTTCCTCATCACCGGCAAGTTCGTTGTGTCAGCTTACGCGATGATCTTGATGATGTTCATGACTGACTTTGTCAAGATCTCGCTCTCGACCGATAACGCGCGCTGGTCGCAAAAGCCGGAAACCTGGAATGTTCTCGCGCTGACCAAGGTAGCAATCATCATGGGTTTATTGATGGTGGCCGAAGCGTTCGGTCTGCTGTACTTTGCGTTTAGACATTTCGGTTTGGGGACAAACGATCAAGCCCTTTATACCTTCTCTTTTGAGACACTTCTCTATTTTGCCCTTTTCTCGATCTTTGCCGTACGCGAAAGAAGGCATTTTTGGGATTCTATGCCCAGTTCTACGTTGCTGCTCGCCATCGGCCTCGATCTTGTGATCGCTACACTCATCGTGACCTTTGGCATTCCTGGCCTACAGCCGTTGCCACTGCCCATCACTCTCTTTGTGATCGCCTATGCGTTTGTCTTTGCGCTCGTCGTCAATGATTTTGTCAAATATATCGTGGTCAAAAAGACAGGGATAAACTGGTAACCCTGCTGCGCCTAAGCACATCGCCTCTCAGAACACGGGTGGCGTCAACCTCTGCGCCAAGCTGGGCGGGCGGCAGTTGCGGCGTTACTTTAGCCTGGTGGTGTTGCTCACCGCGCTCTTGGTCGCCGGCAAGTTGATCGCCCTGATTTTCTAAGGTGCAAGATTCCTGATATACTATGGGTGTCCTTGCGACCGCTGGACTGGGATACTTTGGGGGGAAGTTCGAGACGACGGCTCGTGAGGACGGCGCGGGGAGGGCCGAGTAGGCCCTCCCCGCTGTGTATCGCCGCCCTGCTCAGAGATAGGGTTGCAACAGCCCCAAGATCCGTTCCAGCGGGGCGATGTCTTCCTCGCTGAATTGCGCAAGGCGATCCGAATCAATATCCAACACCGCCACCACCCGTCCCTCTTTGATCACGGGCAGGGCGATCTCGCTTTGGGAGCGGGGATCGCAGGCAATATGCCCCGGAAATTGGGTCACATCCGGCACCACCACCGCCTGGCCCGTGCGCGCGCACTGCCAACAGACCCCGCGATCGCGCAAGACCTGGCAGGCCACCGGCCCCTGATAAGGCCCCACGTGCAGCTCATGCGCATCGGCCACGAAATAGAACCCGGTCCAGGAATGATGGGGCATCTTGGCCTGCAAGACGGCGCAGATGGTGGCCATGGCCGCGATGAGATTGGGGGAACGCCCCTGGATCAGCGCGCGCAATTGCGCCTCAATCCGTTGGTAACGCCTGGCTCTCCGAGGATCCACCGTATCCTCCTGTTCCTTCTCGTCTGATTGCCACAGGGCCTTGGCAAGGTTACAATGCAGATACGAGAAATTGCTTATGAGCCGTTGACTTGCCGTTGCGGAGAAAATGGCACTAGATCGACGTCATCCGCGCCCGCCGTCGGATCCAATCCGACGGCTCGGGTTTCCAAGCCCGCACTGCGGGCTTCTCATGAGCAGCCGTCGGTTTCCAACCGACGGCGCCGACTGCTGACAGCTGATAGCCATTCTCAAGGAGCCTTGCATGTCCCGTGTTTATGCGCGTATAGACCTCCGCCCGCGCAGGATGCTCAACCGGGCGCGCCAGGCCCTGACCCTCACGCCCAACGGCCAATTCGTGGCCGATATCTGGCGGCTGATCTGGGCCTACAAATGGTACAGCCTGGCCATCTTTTTGCTCACCATCCTGCAAGAGGTCTCGGCCCTGTGGCCCGTCAATCTCCTGGGGCAATTTGTGGACCGCCTGCAGACCGGCGAGCTGGGCGCGGTGGTCTGGCTCTTGATGGGCGCCAGCATCTTTGCCGGCGGCGTGGCGCGGGGGAATATCATCCTGCGCCACAAGATGTTCTACGAGACCGATTTCCGCAAGCGCGTCGAGCTGACTTTGCAAACCGCCAAGAGCGAGGATATCGAAACGGCCGGCGCGGCCAACACCCTGGTGGCCAACGCGGTGAGCGGCATCACCAACGCCGTCTATTACGTCTTGGGCAATTTCACCCCGGTGATCATCAAAATTATCGTCGTCTCGGGGAGCCTTTTGGCCTACAACCGCGCCATCGGTTGGGCCTTTTTGGGGAGCTTGCTCCTGCCCTCGTGGTTGACGGTTGCGTTCAACAAGTGGCTGCGCGTCTTGCGCGATGCGCAGTATGCCATCGTCAGCCGGGCGGAGGGCGCGGGGACCAAGATCATCACCGCCCAAGATCGCGCCGCCGCCGAGGCCAAGTTTATCCAGATCATGGGCGAGCGGAAGAACATCCTCATCGCCCTCTTGGCCAAGCACCAAACCTCGCTCTATGTGCGCGAGGTGGCGCTGATCGGCTGCCAATTCCTGGTGGTCTTTATGGCCCTGGCCATGCGGGAGAGGCTGGGCATCACCCCCGGCGATTTCACCAAAATCGTGGGCTATACGGCCCAAGTCTCGGCGGCGTTCATCAACACCGCCGCTTGCTTGGACGCCGTGATCAGCTACAGCCGCGCCTATCACGTCTATCTACAAAACCGTCGCTAGGCCAAAGCTTGGGCCAGGTCGGCGATGAGGTCCTCGGCGTTCTCCAAGCCGATGGAGAGGCGCAACAGGTTCTGGGGCGTGGGGCTGGAGGGGCCTTCGATGGAGGCGCGGTGCTCGATGAGGCTCTCCGGGCCGCCCAGGCTGGTGGCACGGGTAAAGAGGCGCACCTTGGCAGCCACGGCCAAGGCCTCCTCGCGCCCTCCGCGCACCTGGCAGGAGAGCATCCCCCCATAGGAGAGCATCTGCCTCTTGGCGATGGCATGGCCCGGATGTTCCTCCAGCCCAGGATAGTGCACCCGTTCCACCTTGGGGTGTCGTTGCAGGAACTCGGCCACCCGCTGGGCGTTGGCGGCGTGGGCGCGCAGGCGATAGGGCAGCGTGCGGATGCCCCGCAAAGTCAGCCAGCAATCAAAGGGGGCCAGGACCGCGCCCCCCAGCACCTGGATACTCTTGATCCGTTCCCATAGCGCGCCCGTTTCCTTGGCAATGACGGCACCGCCCAAGGTGTCGCTGTGGCCGCCCAGATATTTGGTGGTGGAATGCACCACCAGATCGGCGCCCAGCTCCAGGGGGCGCTGGCCCAGAGGCGTGGCCCAGGTGTTATCGCAGACGCACCACGCGCCGTGGCGATGGGCCAGCTCGGCCAGGCGGGCGATATCGCTGATTTTGAGCAGAGGGTTGGAGGGCGTCTCCACCCAGAGGAGACGCGTGCGCGGGCGCAGCGCCCGTTCCACCTGGGCCGGGTCGGTCATGTCCACACCGGTCATCTCCAGGCCCCAGGGGGCCAAAAGTTCCTGCAGCTGGCGCCGGGTGCCGGCATAAACATCGTCGGGGATGAGGACGTGGTCGCCAGGGGAGAGGGCCTGAAAGATGGCCCACATCGCGGCCGACCCGGAGGCAAAGGCCGCCGCTGCCGCGCCGCCCTCCAAAGCGCGCAAGCACTCCTCCAAAGCGGCGCGGGTGGGGTTGGCGTTGCGGATGTAGATATATCCCCGCGGATAGCTGCCATCCGCCTCCCGCTCAAAGGTGGTGGAGAGATGGATAGGCAGGCTCACCGCGCCGGTGGCTGGGTCTATGGCCTGCCCCGCGTGCACGGCGATGGTTTCCAAGCGGAACGGTTTATCCTCGTTCATGGGGCCAGCTCCTTCAGGCGGTCGCGCACCGCCTCCACCGCCAAGCGCGGGCTGGCAAGGAGGGGCGCCCTCCGCTCCTGGGGCGGGATGGTCTCGGCGGCGCGGGCCATGGAGGCTTGGGCCAGGAGCACCACCTCGTTGCGGGCCATGAGGTCCAGGAGCACCTGGCGCACCAGCCGGTCGTGGGTGGCCAGGTCGCCGGCGAACATGGCCTGGTAGGCCTCCACACAGAGGATAGCGTCCACCTGCACCGCCTTGCCGGCCTGGGCCGCCCGGGCCTTGAGGAGCTCTGTGGTGGGCTTGAGGGTCGTGGGCGCCGTGGCGGCCACGCCGATGCGCGTGCCCAAGGCCAGGCCGCGATCCACCAGGGGCTGGTCCACCCGCATCAAGGGGATGCGCACCAGCGGCTGGGCAAGGTCCACGCTGGGCGCGATGGAGGAGCAGGTGCACAACATCAGGTCGGCGCCGAATTGCTCCGCGGCCAGGGCATGCTCCGCCAAACGGCGGGTGATGGCGGGCGAGATCCCTCCTTGGGCCAAGACCCATTTGAGCAGGATCTCGTCCACCAGGTGCACCACCTCCACTTGGGGCGGCAAGAGTTCCTGGGACAGGTCTTTGAAGGTCGCCACCAACGAAGACACTGTATGCAGATAGACCAATCGCTGCGCCACGCGCCTGCCCCCCTTTCGTGGTCGTGTGTTATGCTGCGGGGCGCGCCCGCTCCCAAGTCTCGCGCACAAAGCGCGCCGCGGCGGCGATCCCTTCCCTTCCCTTGAAAGAGGCCTCCTCCATGCAGATCCAACCATCCCACCCGGCTTGGCGCAGGCGCTTAAAGAGGGCGAGATAGGGCGTCACCCCGGTGCCCAGGAGGACGTGTTGCAGCGCGCCGCGCACCGCCGTATCCGAGGCGTGGAGGGTGGCCACCCGGGGGAGCACCTGTTCCAGCAGGGCCAGCGGATCCTCGGCAAAGGCGGCGGCGTTGCCCAGGTCAAAGTTGATCTTGAGCCCCACCTTCTCCGTGGCCCGGGCGATGGCCAGGAAAATCTCTGGCGGTTGGGAAAAATCGGTGTATTGCCAGGCCCCCGGCTTGCCGTGGTTCTCGTAGACGGGGGTCACCCGCAGATGGCGGGTGGTCTCCACCAGGCGGGTCAGCCCCTCCACCGCCCAGGCGATCCCCTCCTGGATGCCCGTCTCGGGATGGGCCTGGCCGGCCGTCACGCGCACATAGTGCGCGCCCAACCCCTCGGCCACCCGCGAGACCTCCTGGGCCAAGGCCAATTCGCGCTCCCGCTGTTGGGGATCGGGATGGGTGAAATCGGGATAGCTGGTCACCATGACCACCTGCATCCCGCTCGCCTCGATCTCGCGGCGCAGCTTGGCCACCGCCGCGGGCGAACGGTCAGGGACAAAGAGGATGCTCAGGTCGATCCCATCCAAGCCCAACTCGGCGCCCATGCGCGCCCATGCGGCCACCGACATGCGCCCTGAGGTGATCTCGGCAAAGAAGGAGACAGGCAGACAGCTCAGCTTCATCCCTGGCCCTCCTGCAAAAGCGCGCGCATGTAGGCCAAAGTCTGGCGCCCGGCGGTATCGGGGTCAGGCCTGGCCAAAAGCTCCGCGGAGAGATAGCCACAATAGCCGATCTCCCGCAAGGTGGCGAGGATGGCGCGAAAGTTGATCAAGCCCTGGCCGGGCGGCAGGCGATTGTTATCGCCCAAGTGAATATGCCAAAGTTTGCCGGCGGCCATCCCCCGGCGGAATGGCTCCGTCCAGGAGGATTCCTCGATGTTGAAATGATACGTATCCAAGAGCAGGCCCAGCGCTGGATGATTCACCTCTTGGATGAAGTGCAACACCTCATCGGCCCGATTGAGGAAATCCATCTCGTAGCGGTTCAGCGGTTCCAGCGCCAGGCGGATGCCCCGTTCCTGAGCATAGGCCGCGGCCTCGCGCAGCACGGCGCGCAGCCGTTCCCGGCCATCCTCGCCCACGGGGGTCAGCCGCCCGCGAAAGCTACCGATGGTCACCAAGGGCGCGCCCACCACGGCGGCAAAGGTGATGAGGTCGCGCAAGCGGGACTCGGCCTGGGCCGCCTGGGTGGGATCGGGATGCAACAGGGTGAGGCCGGTGGCAAAGGCCACGGCGCCGCTGCCGATGGCCGCCGCCTCCAATTGGTTTTGCCGCAGGGCGGCGCGGATCGCCGCGCCATCCAACCGAGCCGGATCGGCCGGCATGAGTTCCACGCCATCCGCCCCAAACGCGGCGGCGCGGGCCAGTTTCTCCTCCAAGGTGCCACTGAGCAGGGCCACCGGCACCGTCCGGGGCACCTCCGGTGTTTGTATGGCCAAGGCAAGTTTCATGTTCCACTCCTTTTTGTTTCGATGAGGTTCAGCCCAGAACCTTGGCCTCAAAGGCGCGCATGGAATCGTGCAAGATGGCCATGATCTCGTCAATCTGGGCTTTGGTGGTGATGAGGGGCGGCGCCATGAGGATGGTATCTCCGGCCACGCCGCGCACCGTCCCAGCGCAAGGGTAGGTCACCAGGCCGCGCTCGAAGGTGAGCTCGGAAAAGACGCGGGAGATCTCTTTTTGCGGCGGGAAGGGCTCCTTGGTCTTTTTGTCGGTGACGAACTCAAAGCCCACCATCATCCCGCGGCCGCGCACATCGCCGATGGTGCGATAGGAGAGCAGGCTCTGCAATTGCTCCAGGAAATAGCCGCCCACAATGCGGGCATTCTCCACCAAATTGTGGCGCAGGATATAGTTGATGGTCTCGATGGCCGCCGTCATGCCGATGACGCTGGCGTTCAAGGTGTGGCCGGCGCGGAAATGGGCGTTGGCGGCCCGCAGGGTCTCCCACAATTCATCCCGGGCGATGACCGCCGCCACGGGGAAATATCCGGCGGTGAGGGATTTGGAGAGGGCGATGATATCGGGCGTGACGCCCCAATGGTCGATGCCCCACATCTTGCCCGTGCGCCCCAGGGCCGTCATCACCTCGTCCATGATCATGAGGACGTTGTATTTGTTGCAGATCTCGCGGATGATCTGGAAATAACCATCGGGCGCGGGGCAGGCGGCCAGGGCCGAGCCCACCACCGGCTCGGCGATAAAGGCGGCCACGTTCTCCGGGCCGGCTTGGCAGATGGCATCCTCCAAGACCCGGGCGCAGAGCAGGTTGCAGGAAGGATAGGTCTTTTCAAAATAGCAGCGATAGCAAAAGGCGGGCGGGATCTTGGGCATATCGCGGAACATGGGGGTGTACATCCGCCGCCGGGCCGTCAACCCCGAGATGCTCACCGCAAAGATATTATCGCCATGAAAGGCCTGCCAGCGGCTGATGATGATATGCTTGGAGGTCTGCCCCTTGACCACCCAATATTGCCGCGCCAGACGGGCGGCGTCATCGGTGGCCTCGCTGCCGGTGACGGTCATCCAGGTTTTGCAGTTGTGGCGCAGCTCGCCGGGGGCCAGCTCGGCCAAGAGGTCGGCCAGCTCCAGCAGTTTAGGGTTAGAGAAGGCGTGGGCCGGGTAAAAGGAATAGGCCTCGGCAGCCTTGGCCATGGCCGCGGGGATCTCTTTGACGCCGTGGCCGATGGACGTCACCACCGACGAGCCGCCGGAGCCATCAATGTAACGTTTGCCCTCTGTATCCCACAAATAGATGCCCTCGGCCCGGGCGATGATGGGATAAGGCCAATCCCAACGCCGTTGCACCGCTCGTTCATTCGGTTTACTCGTCATTTGCTCCTACTCCTATCCTCGATATGTTCAGATGCCCATCCATTATATGCCACCGGGCCGTGCACCAAAAAATGGCTCAGGCCAACCCCTCTTGAGCAACTTCCTGCAAGGAACGGGTCAGGGCCTCATCGGCGCCGGGCGGCAAGGGCACCGGCCCCGCCTGGGCCAAGATCTGCTGCACCCGCTCATGGGCCACCTCGGTGATGGTCTTGCTGCCCCGCTCCTGCCACTGGTCAATGGTCTGGCGACGGAAGAGCTTGGGGAAGAACAGCTCCTCGCGGAAGAAACGCGCCGTGTGATCATGGGTCAAGAAATGCCCGCCGTGGCCCACCTCGGCGATGACGTCCACGGCCAAGGTCTCGTCCGTGACGGTGATGCCCGCCAGGATGCGCTCGATCATGTGCACCAACTCATCACACAAGACCACCATCTCCGGCGCGCCATACAGGCCGCTGGCCAAGGTGCCCAACGTTTGGGTGAGGGTGAGGCCGGAGAGGGCGTTGAGCAACATGCCCATCATCGCCTCGGCGGTAGCCTCGGCGTCGGGCAATTTCGCCTCCACGCCGCCGCCCAGGCCAAAGGTGGGCAGGCCGTAGAACAGGCCCATCTGGGCCACCGCCGCCCGGGCCAACGATTGTTCGGCGCTGCCGTAGGTGCATTGGGCCGTCACCATATCCATCACCCCGGTGTGGGGGGCATAGATCACCGGCGTGCCCGGCTTGATGAGCTGGGAGAGGACGATGCCCAACAACGCCTCCGCGTTCACCTGGGCCAGGGTCCCGGCCAGGGTGGCGGGGCTGGTGGCACCCATCATGGGCCCCGGCGAGGAGAGGATTGGCACGCCGTACGCGGCGGCCTCCACCATCACCTCGCTGTAATGGCTGATCTTCATCGGCGAGACGGGCTGGGTGAAAAAGACGATGCTGGGCCGCCGACGGAAGGCCTCCTCACCGCCGCTGGCGATGGCGGCCATCTCGATGTATTTGGCCGCTTGGCGGTGGGTGGAGGAGCTATAGATCACCGGCTTGGTGGTATTGCGAAAGATGGCGTCATACTCGTAGAAATATTGCAGCGCCTGCGGCACATCTCCGGCGCAGCAGATGGCCATGATGAAATCAATATGTTGCAAGGCATGGCCCACGCGGGTGGCGGAAACCATATCGGCCACGGTGGGCGCACGCCGCTGGCCCAGATGGTAATCCCAGATGAAAGGCTCGGGGCTGCCGCCCATGCCGAAATAGACCCGCCCCGGCTCCAGCAAGAGATCGTACTGCGGCTCGCGGCCATACAGCACAAAGGACTTGGGCGCCGTCTTGAGGGCGGCCTCCACCATGTCGGCCGAGAGGTAGATCACCCGGGCGTCCAGATCCACCTTGGCCCCGCCTCGCCTAAAGATATCCAAGATCAGGTCCGACTCGCTGACCATGCCATGTTCGGCCAGCAACTTGAGCGAGGCGGCGTGGATGCGCTGCACCTGCTCCTCGCTGAGCACCTTGAGAGAACCGCCCATCAACCCCTTTTTCATCGGCCGACCTCCTCGATGATTTCCGCGCTAAAAGGTTACCGTCAACCCGCCATCCACCGTGATCACCTGGCCGGTGATGTAGGTGGCATCGGGTCCCGCCAGGAACCAGGCCACGCCGGCGATCTCCTCCGGCCGCCCGGCCCGCTTCAAGGGCAGGTGATGGCCTTCCACATAGTTCTTTTTGAACCATTCGCTCTCCAGCTCGTTGACGCCGTTAACGATGCTCATGGGCGTATCCACGAACCCCGGCGCGATGGCGTTGACCAGAATGCCCTTGGGAGCCAACTCCACGGCCAACACCCGACAATACTGGTTGATGGCCGCCTTGGCCATGGCATAGCTGCTGAGGCCGAACTCGGCGCGCTCGCCGTGGATGGAGGTGATGTGGATCACCCGGCCGCCGGGGGGCATCAGCGGCACGGTGGCCCGCGTCAAATACACGGCTCCGTTGATCAAGATATCCAGTTGCCGGCGCCATTTTTCCATGGGCGTGTCGATGGCGGGGACGACCTCATAGAGCCCGGCGCAGTTCACCAACACGTCCACCTTGCCCCACTGTTGGCGGATGGCCTCTTGAATGGCCTCCGCCGTCTGGGGATCGCTGTAATCCCCTGGGCAGACCAGGTGGTTCCCCGCCGGAAGCTCCGCAGCGATGGCGCGCAACAGATGCTCGCGCCGCGCCGTGAGGCAGACATCCCAGCCCTCGGCGGCGAAGCGTTGCGCCGTGGCCTTGCCGATCCCCGAAGATGCCCCCGAGACCAGAACCTTCTTACGCGCGTTGTCCATACGCTTCCTCCGTCGCCTTGCCGGCAAAGATCGTCACCCGCGTCTCCAGGGTCTCCCCCGGCGCCAAGACGGCGCATTGTCCCAGCGCCGCCGCCTCGTTGACGGAGAGGGGCATGCTGGCGCAGGGCTCCAGGATGGCCACATAGTGGCCATCGAACCCACCATAGGAGGCAAAATACCAGGCGTAGGGAAAGACGCGGGTATCGAAGGTGTAGGTGAAGGCCAGATCATGGGCGCGACGGACCCAGCCCATGCGCCCGTCCTGAAGCTCATAAAGATACAGGAAATCCACCGTGCCATCGGGCGCGGGGATGCGGTCGGCGCGCTGCCCCTCCACCGTGGGCCAAGGGAAAGGCTCCAAGGTGTGCCAGCGGGACCATTCCAGATCCACCACCCGCGCCTTGCGCGCCGGGCAGATGATCTCGTCCCCTGGGGCGATGGCCAGGGCGGCGTGGAGCTTCCACAGAAACTCGCGTCGGGCGCCGGTGGGGTTATGCAGGCGGTAATCCAGGTCCAGGTAGGGCCCATCGGGGCGCAAGGTCATCCGGCGTTCGTAGGCCAGGCCGAAGCGCGGCAATGTCCCCGAGAGCACCAAGGTGGCTCCCTCCACCCGATGGTCGAGGGCCAGCGTCCACAGCTCGCCGTGATCAGGGCAAGGGATGCCGTTGATGGTCTCCGGGATATCGTTGGGAAGCAGCTCATCAATCCCGCCGTAAAAGTTGGGGTCGTAGGGGCTATCGGCGGGGAGCCGCTCCAGGCGCAGACGGGCGTTGCGCCAGAGGAATTGATGGTGTGTTGCCTTGTCAATGAGGCTGACCACCCGCCCGCCCACGCCGGGGGCCACATCCACCTGAAGCCACCGGTTCTCCAAGCGCACCAGCGGCAGCCCATCGAGGAGCAACCCTTCGCGTATACTCATTGATGCGTTACTCCTTTCTAGCTTGACAAGCATACCACGCGCACAAGGCCATCGTGCCCATCCCGTAGCATAGCCCCCTATTGGGCGTCAACCATCGCGTAGCATAGCCCCTCGTGGGCGTGCATCCCATGGCGTGCCACAAACGCCATGCGCTCCTAACCCAGCAGGCACACAATGGCGGCGCTGTATTTGCCGGGCAAGGAGATCTCCACTCCATCCGCCATGAGGGCAGCGCCCGAACGTTTACCCGCCGCCTGGGGATGGTCCAGATCCTCCACCACGTATTCCTGTTCTGGGACGAGGTCCCGAGGGTAGAAACGTTTGCGCTCGCTCTGGTCATCCAGCCGGTAGGCAAAGAGCAGATGATGCGGCTCTTGGGGGTGCTGCAATTGGAGCGCCGCCCAGCCGGCCCGATCCTCCTTGGGGCGCGGCGGGGTGAGAAGGTGAGCCACGGCACCGCTAATGAAGGCACGCCACTTTTTGTAAAATGCCACATGGAAGCGCAACCGCTCCAACGCCTCGTCGGGCAGCTCGCTCAGGTCGCCGCTGAGGCCCCACATGCCGGGCAGACAGGCGCGCACCACAAAATCCACGCTGGCGGTGACGGAAGGTTGCCAGATGGCGCCCATGGGGGTCACCAGGGTGACGGGCGCGGCGTCAATGGGCTTGCCATAGGCGGGGATGGCGCGCCCCACCGCGCGAAAGGCGCTCCAGATGGTGGCCCGGCCGGGCGGCAGGCGCAGCAGGGCGCCCTGGTGGATGCGCAACGAATCGATGGGGTTGATGGTATCGCTCAGGAAATGACCATCGAAATGGCGGAGGGTGTTCAAGTCAAAGCGCATCCCGCCGCTGGCGCAGGCCTCGATAAAGGTCTCCGGATGCCTGGCGCGCAGCTCATCCAGCAGGCGATACCAGGCGGTACAATAGGTGTAGAACTCGGCGCCGGAGGCATCCACGCCGAAATCCAGGTTGAAATCCACCTTCATCCAGGCCAGGCGGTAGGTGGAGATCAGGCGCGACATCTCGCCCAAAAGATAGGCGTACGCCGCCGGGTTGGTCAGGTCGGGGCGGTAGTGGCCATGGGTGGCGGGCAAGCACCATTCCGGATGCTCGCGCAAGATCGGCGCGGCCGGGCCGATGCGTTCCGGCTCCATCCAGATGCCAAAACCCAAGCCCGCCGCCCGCACCTCCTCGGCGAAGGCGGCCATGCGCCCGTAAAAGGCGCCATCTTGCCGCTCGCGCCAATCACCCACCGCCGCCGACCAACCGCCGGGGGCAGCGCCGTACCAGCCGGCGTCGATGGTGAACACCTCGCAGCCGATATCCCGCGCCGCCGCCAACTGCCGCCGCAGGCGGGGGACATCGAGGACGTCAAAGGCGTCGAACCAGGTGTTGTACATCAAGGGCGCATAGGGTTTCACCGCCGTCAACAGGTTTGCGTTCACGTAACGGTGCAAACGCGGGGCGGCCAGATGTTCCTGGCCCTGGGGCAGGCTGTGGAAAAGGAGACGGGGCATTTCCATGCTCTCTCCCGGCGCGAGCTTCAGGCGCAGGTCTTCGTCGGCCAGGCCCGCCTCCACCACGGCGAAGCAGAGGGCATCGCCCCCGGCCGTGCGGGCGCGCACCCGCATGGTCCAGTTGCCGCAGGGGAGCAGGTGAAAGGCCACACCCCCTTCCCCGCCCACCTCGCGCAGGCCCAGGAAGGGCGTGCCGCCCTGGGCCGTGCGCCCCCCTTCGCAGCGCAAAAGCAGCGTACCATGCTGGAGCGGTTGCCAACAGCCCTGGTTCTCGTTGCACCAGCGGCTACCCTGGCTATAGACCTCGTAATGGCCGGGGGAAAAGGCAAAGCGGTAGAGGTAACGCAACAGGGTCACGGGTCCCCGGCCCACATTGTGCAAGGTGTCGCTGCGGCTCCACACGCCCGTTTGGGCGCAAAAGGACCACACGCTCTCGATGCGCAGGTCGGAACCGGCGGCCCAGACCAGGCGCAAACCATCCTTTTGCCCAACGCCCTCCTTCAAGACGAGTTGCTCGCCCTCAAAACGGCCACCATCGGTCTCCAGCAACACCAGGCCTTGGGCCTGGGGCTGGCTCGTCTCCCGGCCACACATGCCGCAGGGCAGGCCGAACAATTGGCTCAACCAGACCGCCTTCTCGGTTTGGACAAAGGTGGTCGCACGCTCGGCGGCGAAACGATAATGATATTCCGGCATGTCAGGCTCCTCCAGGGGATAGCTGTTGGCTTTTAGCCCTCAGCGGGGACCCGAACCACGGGGTAAGCCTCGGAGGCAAAATCGGCCTCCAGGTCGCCACGGTGGTAGAGGTCGAAGCGGAACTCCATCGCGCCGGCCTCGTCGCCGGCAAAGTTGGTGTACCAAATATTATTATAAAGCACCACATAGACCAGAGCGAGATCGCCCGTCAACTCCTCCAGGGCCAGGGCATCGTTGAGCCCGCCCAGCTCCACCAAGGCGTTATCCGGGCAATCCAAAATGGTGCGTCCGCCATTGTACGCATAGACCAGCCGATCGTCAAGGACATGAAAATCCTTGCAGGTATGGGGGATCTGCTCGCGCCCCGGCTGATAGGCCAGGCCGCCATGAGGCACCCGCACTGTAGCGCCGGCGGGGCAAGCCAGAGGGAAGCGCAGATACAAGATCTCGGCGGCGCTGGGTTGGGAGATGCGGCTCAAGGAGAGGGTCAGTTGTACCCGCGGGGTATCTTTGAAAATCTCGATCTTGCGCCGCAACCAGTGCAACCGCGGATGGGTGAGATATTGCTCGCCCTCCAGGGTGGGGCCGGTATCGCGCCAGAGGGTTTCCCCCTGGGGCAGGGCCCAGGTTTGGCTGGTCCAGCGCTCCCGTGCCGCCCGTCGCTCGGCCAGTGAGGGCAAGGACAGGATGGCTTTGTAGGTCCAGCGGGGGGCAAAGCCGCCGAACTCCAGGGAGACCAGGTCGCCGATGGGCGCGGTAAAGAGCGTCACCTCCGGGCGACAGGTGGTCTGCGGCCAACGCAC
The DNA here is from genome assembly GCA_034433995.1 of Anaerolineae bacterium. GTDB lineage: Bacteria > Chloroflexota > Anaerolineae > UBA1429 > UBA1429 > DAOTZU01. The sequence continues at coordinate 2,313 of DAOTZU010000028.1, read as the reverse complement.
CTGGGAGGGCCATCCCGTGGCGTCCTTTTGCACGCAGGGCGCCGGGGGCGGGCTTGGCGGGGCCGTCACCCGTGGCAACAAACGGTAGGAGCGCACCTGGCCGGGTTCCAGGTCTTGCACCCACATCCGCAACACTTGGCCGGCGATGCGATCAGGAAAGACCCTGGCCCGGTCCAGCGGGCTGAATTGCTCCGCCCCAGAGGGCGCGCCGGCAAAAGGCTTCAAGCCGGGCAGGCGATGGAAGGGTTGCTGCTGGCCCGTCAACACATCTTCCACCCCCTCATACTCCCCACGCAGGCAATCATCGGTGAGGGTGACCCACCCGGTAAAGGGCGAGGAATAGGGGTTGACCACGTGGATCCCCGGCGTCTGGGGGGCAAGGGCGCGGTTGGCCTCGCCCAGGGCCAGCTCGGCCAGGGCCAGCGGACGATAGGCCAGGGAGGCCTTTTCGGCAAATTGCCCCCGGGCGTTCAAGCTTTCCGGCTGAGAGACGCTGTTCCAGGCCCCCCAGGTGTGCTCATCGAAAAAGCACAGTTCGCGCAGACAGCGCTCCCGCAATTGCTTCCTCTCCGGCGAGGGGGGATAGAGGGAGGAATCCAGCGCCCAGAGCAGGCGCTTGGCCCGCCGCGAGGCGGCCAGCTCCCTGGGCGTCGAGGCGGTGCCGTTGGCCCACCAATCGGTCCATTCGCCGCTCAGTGTGGGGATCTCGCGGGCGGCATCGCGGATGGCGGCGATGGCGGGGGTGGGCGTCGTCAGCGCCAAGGTGGGGGTGAACCCCGCCGCGTTCCAGGCGGCCACGAACGCGGGCAGGAGCTGGCAGGGCGGATCGTTATCCACGCGCCACATGTTGGTCATGGAGATGGCCGCGCGGCGATGGGAATAGCCCCGTTCCTCCCAGCGGCGCAAAGTGGCCTGGCAGTGTTGCCGGGCGCGCTCCAGCGCCTCCGGCGCGGTGGAGAAAAAGTCTCCCTCGGCGGGGGGACGGTAACGGGCATCGGCGGCCAGGGGCAGGGGGCCGCGTCGCCATTCCCGTGGCTCAAAAAGGTAGTAGCCGCTGGGATAGGCGAGCGAGTTCCACACCAGCAGCTTGCGGCCATCGGGCATGGCCCACCAAAAGAGACCCGGCTGGGGCAGGGGCGACCCGCCTGTATCCTGGTTCAAGCCCATCCACAAAAACTCGGCGCCGCGCTCCATCAAAGCCATCGCCCCAGCCCGGGGGAAGCCGTTGACATCACTTTGCATGATGGTGCGCGGCCGCAGGGCGCGCCAGAGGTCGTCGGGCAGCCAACGGGCCAGGCAGCGCCACTCTTGGGCATCCAAGGTGGGGTTCTGGTTAAAGGGCATGGCACAGACCTCGATGAGCCCCTCCTGCACCAGCTCCAGGAAGAGGTCGCGCCGCGCCGCCGGGGCCTGTTGCCACCACTCCCAGACCACGTTGTTCGCCTCGCAGGTCCAATGGAAACGGCTGGCCGGCGGCCCGCCGCGCCAGGCCAAGACCAAGTCTATGGCCTGGTCCAGATAGCGCACTTGCAAGGCGCGGCATACCGTGGGATGATCGGTAAAGCCGATATCATAGTGGGAGAGATTGATGAGATCAAGATGCTCGATCACGCTGCTGCCTCCAAGGAAAACTCGATGCCGCTCAACCGGCACCAATAGGCCAAGGTCTCGGCGATGCGTCCCGGCGCCACGGCGAAATGTTGTGTCATCCCGCGCTGCACCAGCCGGGGGATGAGCTGGCGCACATCCACCTGAGGACGGATCACGGCGTGGGCATAGCCCTCCAACCTTAGGGGCTCGCCCAAGGATGTACCCTCAAAGACGGTGAGGCGGTAAGCCTGGCCGGCGTCGTAAAGGCTCACGCAGGTCACCGGCCCCTCGGCCATGACGAACTCGAGCCACGCCCCCTCCACCGGGTCAGAGTGGCAATATTCCAGGTCGAGCACCAAGGTGACGCTGCCTCCCGCGGCCAAGCGCGGATCATGGACGCCGGCGTGGCCCATGAGGAGCAGGTTCTCCTGAGGGTCGAAGGTGAACACTTCCGTGTACATGCAGGGCGAGCCCGAGGCCCGCATGGCCGCCAAAACGCCCAAGGCGGTGTGCAGATCCCCCTCCATGGCATAGGCGACGCCGCGTTCGGCGCTGAGGGGCGGGCAAAGGCAGGGCCTGGTGCCCACCAGGCGGTGCAGCTCCTCGTCCAGGTCTTGGATGGCCACGGCCTGCAGGTCGTAGCGCGCCACCAGGTCATCCAGGGCCAAGGTGTTGCGGCAGGCCAGGCGCAGGCTGGGCTCCGAGACGCCACGGATAGGGAAG
>DAOTZU010000027.1:0-21573 GCA_034433995.1 Anaerolineae bacterium | reverse complement strand
GGTGCGCGGCTGGAGGATCCCGCGGGTCATGAAACCAGGAAATTGGGGCGAGGAGCCATCGGGCGCATCATCGGCCGTATCGCCCTTGAGCCACACCGATCCTTGGCCGCGGATATCCATGATGAAATGGGCATACCCCGCCGTCGCCCAGAGCAACCAATCGATGGGAAATCCGCGCCCGCCGCCGTAACCGATATACTCCACCACGCAGGGGATCTTGCCCTGGGCCTGGCGTGGCAAGTTCAACCAACCTTTGATGGGCTGCCCACCATAGCCGTTAAAGGTCACGTCGTAGGAGATGATCGTCTCCAGGGGATAATCCGTCGGCTCAAAGCGAGCGTTCAGCGGATGGGCCCGCGCCTCGGCCAGGGTTTGCGCCCAGAAGGTATCGAAATCGGGTGGCTCCACCCTCGGCGGACGGTACGTGATGAGCTGTTCGTAAGGAAGATCAAAGAATGCCATGGTGCTCCTTTCCTCTTTAGAGAATATCCCATTGGGGTTCCGGGCAATGCCGTACGATGATACCACGATAAGCGTCCACCTGCACCTCCTCGCCGGTGTGCAGGCGTTCCGTGGCCCGCTCCACGCCAAAGATGGCCGGTATGCCATATTCGCGGATCAACACCGCCGAGTGATCCAACAGGCCGCCCACCTCGGTGATCACCGCGGACACGAGGCCGAAAACCGGGCTGAACTCAAAAAGCGCCTCGTGGCAGACCAAAACCTCGCCAGGGAGGACGTTGGTCGTCTCGCCCAAGGTGCGCACGATGCGCACCCGCCCACGGGCGATGCCGGGGGAGATTTGCCTGCCATGGAGCACATCCTCCTCATGCGGCGCCAGGGGCAGAGAGATCTTGTCCACCTCGCTCTCTTGGAGCACCTCCGGTGGAGCATAGCGCCACCAACGCCGGCGCAAGGCCCGCCGTTCCTCCAAAAGGCTCGCCAGTTGCTCACGGGGGAGGGTTTGGTCCAGCCAGCGAAAGATCTCGTCCTGGGTCAAGAGAAATGCCTCCTCTGCGTCGGTGACGAGCCCCGCCTGCTGCAGACGGCGGCCCACCTCCAGCACCGCGTCGCGCTCCAAAAGCCAAGAGAGGAGCACGGCCTCATCGCGATCGACGCGCAGGGGAACATAGCGCCGGGCAAGCTGCAATAGGCGCGCATAAACCCATCGCCGCGGCGGGCCAAGTCGGGCCAAAAGGCGCTGCTCCAAAGCCCCCCTTTGGGCCAGCAGCCGGCTGCGCTCTTCGGAGGGGCTGGCTCCCTCGGCAACGGCCCAAGCGTGAAACGTGGCCCGCGCCGCGGCCTCGTCCTCTCGCAGGTTGGCCAGATCTTGGCCCTCCTCCAAAGGGCGGCCACGCAAGAATAAGTGGCGATGACGCCGGAACACGGCCCTAAAGGCGGCCTCACGCTCCGACTCGGTGGCATAGGAAGCGCGAGCCACCCGGGCAAAATCTTTGTCGCGCCGGGCTCGTTGGTCCTCTTCCCCACGCACCAGTTCCCACACTTGGCCCTCCTCTCCTAACCAGCGCTGGTGCAGCCAACCCAAGATGTGGACCAACGCCTCAGCGCTGTTGCCCAAGCAACCGCTCTGGGTCAAAAAGGCCTCGGTGAGCTCCGCCACCTCCTGGAGATGGTGCCGCAGCTCTTGGGCCGAAAGGCGACCCAAGTCTTGCAGGTTCAATGCGTCCAGCCGAGGGCGAGCAGCGAGCCGCAAAGCCCAAAAGCCACGATCCAAATGGCGCGCTGCCCACAGACGGCGCCCCGCGTACCACAGATATGGCAACAGCGGAAGGGGGGCATCGTGGGCCGGCAGGCGCGAACGCCGCCAGCGGACATAGAGGTAGCCACAGACAAAGAAATCATCCCGTCCCAGCCACAGGGAAAAGAGAGGATGGGCCCGGCGAAAGAATGCCGCCTTGAGGGCGGCGCTGCGGCTACGCTGATACCACGAATACGGACAAAGCGCCCGCGCCGAGATCCCCGGCGGATGGAGCAATTCCAACGGCCCTTGAGCGGCAACTTCTTGCACCGCCGAAGGTGGCACATATGGTGGGGTCTTGGTCATGGGGCGCACCCGCAAGAGCTGCACCTCACCCTCCACCACCACCCATTCAATGGTCTGATAAGCCAGATGATGCTCATCCAAAAGCAAGCCCATGCGCCGCAATTGCTTCCAGAAATGCGGCTCGCCGGGCCGGTCTTTGTACGGGTCCAAGCGATGCACTCCCACCTCCGGTCCCCATTGCACCTCCAGGACGAACACATCGGGATCGCCGCTGATGGGATCGGCGGTGAAAAGCGCCCCGCCGGCGCTGGGCGAGACCTGTTGCTGGATCAGCACCGCCATGGCGGAAGCGAGAAGATCCACGCCAAAACGATGGGCGTAAGCCAAGGCCTTGGCGCTGAAAAGAGACCGCCAGCACCCCAGCACGGCAGCGATGAGATCCTTCTCGGTGCGCACATCGAGGCAGGTGAGGTGTTGGCCCACAAAGCTCTGTTGCGGGCTATCCTCACTGGTGGCAGAGGAGCGCACCACCACAGGCACATTGCCCAAAGCCTGCCAAGCCTCCCGCACCGTTGCCACCACCAGATCGGGCACCCGGCGCACCTCAAAGGCTTGGTGGATGGCCCACTCCGCCGCCTGGAAATGGGTCAAGGTGCTGGGCTGCAAGGTGGCAAGAATCGAGGCCACCTCTCCCTGCAACCCTCCTTGGCGCATGAAACGCCGATACAGCTCGGTGGAGAGGACCACCGCCGGCGGCATGGGGCACCCCAGGTGCAGTGCTTCGCCCAAGCGGGCGGCCTTGCCCCCGAACTCGGCCACATTGGCCAACGAGATCTCTTCCAAGCGACGCCAAAGTGCCATGGATACACCTGATGCAAAGGGCGAAAACCGGGCCGGCTCACGCCGCCGGCAACCGCCGGCGCGCTGCTTCTAGGCAAAGAGAACGTACTGTCTCAAAAAAGTCAACACCGTCTGATAAAAAGTCTCGATCGTCTCACTTTTGCGCCAACCGTGGCCCTCTCCCGGATAGAGATGGTACTCGTGGGGCACACGGTTGCGCCGCAGGGCCTCGACGATGGTCTCCGCCTGGGCCTTGGGCACCACCCGATCCTCCTCGCCCTGGAAGATGGCCACGGGATCCTGGATCCGCTCGGCGCAAAAGATGGGCGAGCGTTCGCGGTAGCGCTGTGCCGCCTCGGGCAAAGGACCCACCAGGCCATCCAGGTAGCGCTGTTCGAACTTGTGGGTATCCGCCGCCAGGGTAAAAAGATTGGTCACCCCGTAAAGGCAGATCCCCGCCTTGAAGGTGCCGGGGTAGCGGATCAAGGCCATGAGCACAGTGTAACCGCCGGCGCTGCCGCCCATGATGACCATCCTGTTCGCATCCACCAGGCCTTGGCCGGCCAGGTGCCGCGCGCCGCTCACCGCATCGTCCACATCATAGATGCCCCATCGTTCCCGCAACCGGTTGCGATAGGCCCGGCCATAGCCGCTGGAGCCGCGATAGTTCACATCCAACACCGCATAGCCCCGCGTGGCAAAGAACTGATTGCGCGCCGAGTAACCCAAGAACGCCTGGCCCGTGGGGCCGCCGTGTACCATGACGATCAACGGCGGTTTGCCGGCGCCGCGATACGCCCCCTCCACGGGCGGATAGTAGATCCCGTGGATGATCTCGCCCTCGGCGGAGGACCAGGTGATGGCCTGGGGCCGGCTCAACGCCTCGGCGGGGACCGATTCGCCCTCGGCGCGGGCCATGATGCGCACCCGGTCGCTGGCGGGATCCCAAACCAACACCCTCGGCGGGATCTGCGGGGCCGAGGCGATCACCGCCACCTCTCCCCCCGCCGCCACCGCGGGTTCGGCCACATGGGTATAGGCCGAGAGCGCGGCCACCGGCGCCGTCCTTTTGCTGGCCACATCCACCTGCCACAGGCGCATCGCCCCGGCCTCGTTCCGGAGGTAATACACGGTGGCTCCGTCCGGGCTCCAGGCATAGGTGCGCATCCCTTGGGCCCAGGCGGGCAAGCCCACCTCAAAAGCGCCCTCCACAAGAGGGATCTGGCGGCCGGTGGCCAGCTCATACAGATAGAGGTTATCCCAACCGCTCACATCGGAGACATAGGCCAAAAAACGGCCATCGGGGGAAAAGGAGGGCTGAAAGACGGCTGTATCCCGATCGCCGGCCACGACAGCGCGCTCGGCGACCACGGGTGCCCCGCCGGTGGGGAACTCTAGGCGGGCCAACCCCAGGGTGGCCCCGTCCCAGGGCATCTGCGGAAAGTTCCAGGAGACCCAGGCGATATGCCGTCCAGCGGGATGCCAAACAGGCTGCATGTAAAAATCGTCGCCAAAGATCAGCTTCTGGGGCCATAATGTGCCCTGGCAATCCACCACGGCCAGGCCATCCACCCCCTCATAGCTATGGACATGCAGCAGCCAGCGGCCATCCGGCGAGACGGCGGGAGCGGCCGCATCGCCAAAGGCGGGCGTGATGGCCTTGGCCTCACCCACCGCCAGGGATTGGCGATACAGTCGCCCCTCGGCCACAAAGTACAGCTGCTCGTGGGCCGCCGTGAGGTTCCCGCCGCCATAGCCCACGCGCGCGCGGATCGAGAGCGCGCCGCCCAGGTCGCGGGGGGCGTCTCCCTCCAAACCGGCCACCACGGCCACGCCTCGGTCGGAGCGCCCCTCCAACCAGACCAGGCGCCGTCCATCGCTATCCCAGGCCAGGTCGCTCAAGCGTCGCCCTTGAGCCAGGGCGGCGGGCGTCAAAGGGCTGGGCCACAGGCCATAAGGCAAAAGATGCGCGTTAAACAACATAGCCTCCTTGACAGGTGTTCCTCAGCTCAAGGATACCACAACTGTCAAGAGGCTTCAAGGGTTCGGAAGGTTTAGCGGCGAGCGGCGGGAGCGCGGAATTGGTACGTTCGCCCTTTCCATTCCACGCCGGTGCCCCAAAGGCTATTGGCGACGGAATCCATGGCAAAAAGGATGGCCGCCAAGATGGTCAACAGGCTCAGGGGGGCATACCACGGCGGGATGCGGAAGCGCCGATGGATCAAGGCCATCGCCAGCCACGTGAGGGCGATTTGTAACACAGGCAAGCCCAAATGCCACAGATCGGCACGATGGGTGTGCCAAGCGTTGTAGAGGGAGATATAGGGCCCCAAAAAGACCGCCGCAAAGGCGGCCAAAGCCACCAGCAAAGCCAGCAACGAATAATTGAGCGCGGGAAAGGCGCTCTTGCTCAGGCCATGCCACGCCTCGCCGAAATCGCGATAGAATTCGACCCGCAGCACATCCACGCCATCGGCCAAGGCGATGCGCCCGCCCACCCTTTTGACCTGGCGGGCGATGAACACGTCCTCCACAATATCCGCCCGCACCGCCTCGTGCCCGCCCAAACGTTCGTACACCTCGCGGCGAAAGAGCATGAAGGGCCCGATGGCCCCCGCCAAGAGCGGCCAACGGCTCCGGGTAAAAGCGATGTGGGGCACGCAGCCGACAAAGACAAAGGGGATGATGGCCATGATCACCCGCAGGCCAAAGGTCTCCAGGGCCATGTCGGGCAGGAGGCTCACCAGGTCCAGGCCGCGGGCCGAGGCAGCCGCCAACGCCGCCGAGACAGCGTTGGGGCGATGGCGCGTATCGGCATCCACAAAAAGGAGCCATTCCCCCTTGGCTTCTTGGGCGAGCTGATGGCAGGCCCACGCCTTGCCGTGCCATCCCGCCGGCAAGGGTTGACCACTGATGACGCGCACGCGCGCGCAGCGCGCAGCGTACTCTTGCGCGATGCGCGCAGTATCGTCCGTGGAATCATCATCCAAGACGAAGATCTCTAGATTGGGATAATCCTGCGCCAACAAGGAAGCCAAACACGGCCCGATGTTGCGCGCCTCGTTGCGCGCCGGCAGGAGCACCGAAACCAGCGGCAACGGTTGGGGCAGGGCATCGCCGGTCGGCAAGCGGATCATGGTGCGCAGGTTGAACCACGCCACCAACAACACATAGCAGACGATCAACGTGATCAGCACCTGATACTCAGCGGACATGGCGCCTCCGCTCCACGGCCGGGATGGGCTGATCGTCCTGGGGTGGCGTCACCTCCAGGCGCGGGCTGCTCCTTTCCACCCAGCCGCTCCGGGCGCGGATGGCCCGCTCATGGGGCAAGTCCAACACCTTCTTGATCCCCGCCATCCCCAAGAAACAACAGATAAAGAGCACCCCCCAGCCGTTATTCCCCTCTATGAGGGTGAGAAAGGGGAACGCCGCCCCGCCCACGGCGAAGGCAAGATTGAAATCCGGGATGAACAGCCGCGCCAACACAAAGATCACAAAGGCGCCCAGCACAGACCAGGGCCACATGGGCAAAAGAAAGCCGAACGCCGCCGACAATCCTTTGCCGCCGCGGAAACGCAACCAGACGGGGAAGCCATGCCCCAGCATCAGGGCGGCCGCCGTCAGATAAAAGGCCCAGGAGGGCACGGCCCATTTCTGGGTGAGCCAGTAGGCGGCCGTGCCCTTGCCCATATCCAGCAGCGCCGTCAGGAGCCCCGGCACCACGCCCACGGTGTGCCAGACATTCCGCGCCCCAACGTTTCCTTCCCCTTCCACGCGGATGTCCTGCCCGGTGAGCACCCTGGTGATGAGATAGGCAAAAGGAATGGAACCCAGAAGGTACCCCAATAGGATAACCAAGAGGTTAGGCCACATCGTCTCCTCCCTCCCAGTGCAGCTTGCCCAATCATCACAACCCGTTCGAGCGCCCAACGATACGGTCTAGGGTGGACAATGGCCACAACACTCACCACGCGGCGCGGTAAGCATCCGCCTGCAGACCAATCTTTTCCATGGGGATGCGCACAAAACCCAGGGCATAGGCCGGAGAATCATCCCGCAACTGGAAATTCTCGTGGGCCGGATCCACAAAGCCTGGGTCGCCCTCGATGAGATTCTCACGCATCTCCAGCAGCTCTTCAGGGACGCCATCGTGCAGATGGAGCCATGTTCCCCCCTGGAAAACATTGTGGAGCACCTTGTTCCCCTTGGGCAAGACCGGCTCATCCTCCAAAATGTGGACCAGCTCCGGGTAGCGCAGACTGTAGGGCGGCTCGCGATAGTTCATCTCCTTCAGCCGGTCAAAGAGCACATTGTGGGTGCCATCGAAATAGTACGAGGCCCAGGTGAGGCCACGGGCATCCACGTGCACCGCCGGGCGGCACTCCACAAAGATGTTATTCTCCACCCGGTTATCGCGCCCGCTGCCGATAAAGGCCGCCCGCACCACCTGATAAAAGACGTTGCCATAGATCGTCGCGCCACTGGCCCAATCGTCCAGGTAGACGCCCATGGAGCCCATGCCCACGCCGCCCATGTGGTGGATATAGTTGAAGCGGATGATGTTGCCGCGCATGGTCCAATCGCGGCCAATGTAGAGGGCGCCCACATCCCCCGTCTCCAGGGCCAGATGATGCAGCTCGTTGAACTCGAGGAGATGGTCGTTGCCCCAAAAGATGATGCCGGCGTGGGGCGCATCATGCACCAGGTTGTGGGCCACCACGTGCTGCACCCCGCCGATCTGGATCGCCGGGGCGTACGTCTTGCACCAGCGCCCATAATGGTGGATATGATTGTTGAGCACCCGGTGGCGGCCTGGGGTGAGGGTCTTGCGGTCGCCGCCATCCAAGCGCAGGCCGCCATCGCCCGTCTGGTAGATATCGCAGCCCACCACGGTGTGGCCGGTGCCGCCATCCACGATCACGGCCCAGTTGCCCAAATTGCGCAGGGTGCAGCCGGCGATGGTCACCTGCTCACCGCCCGAGACCGTCACCCCGTGGCCGCGGGAGCATTCCAAAGTAAAGCCCCACAAGGTGACATAGGAGACATCGCGCAGCGTGATCAGGGGCTCATCCAGGAGCGAGACCACCGCCGTGCTCTGATCCAGCGGCGCCACCGGCCAGAAATAGAGCATCCCCGTCTCCCGATCCAAATACCATTCGCCGGGCGCGTCCAGCTCCTCCAAGATATTGAGGAAATAGTAGCGCTGGCCTTTGGAATAGCCATACACGCCATGGGGCTCGTTGGTCTCGATGAGGCGATTCTCTTTATCCAACACCTTGATCCGCTCATAGCTATCGGCCCAGTCCCAGGTCCAATAGCCGTGCATCCAGATATCGTCCGAGGGGGCCCAGCGCTTGGGGCGGTCGCCCTCGTAGTAAAACTTGGTCTTGGAGCGGGTGACCATGCGCTTGTGCTCCATGAAGCGATCCGCATCGGCGGGGAGCTCGGCGATGGTGACGAACCCCTCGTTGGGCCAACGGGCCAGGGTCATGGGCTGGCCGTTGTAAAAGAGCTCCAGATGGGCCGGCTGGATGGGCCGTCCAAAGCCTCGCGGGCGCAGCTCACCGAACTGGGTGATCCCCTGCGCCTTCAGATCGGCCTGGAACACATTATCCCGCGCCGCCGGATCCAGGCGCGTCCGGATGGCCGGGTCCTTGATCGCCGTCCACCCCTTGACCTCGCGCCCTCCCCGCAGAGAGACCCGCTCTCCTGGAAAGGCACGGTAGGTGATGGGGGCCTCGGCCATGCCGGAATCCTCGGCCTCCAAAGCAAAACTCTGCGTCCGCTCATAGACCCCGCCGCGCACCCAGACCGTCACCCCGCCTGCGGGCAGCCCACCGGCCCTTTTCAGGGCCCGGATGGCGTCACGCGCCCGCTCCAAGGTGGCAAAGGGGCCGTCGCTATGGGCGGTGTCGGCCTCAGGCAGCCGGCCTGACCAGGCGTCGTTGCCCTGGGGGGAGACATAAAAAGCGCAGCTGTCGTTGGACATGAGGGTACCTTTCTTGTTCGGATGACGCGCGTTAAAAGCCCCGCCAATCCAGGGTGACGGCGGCTTTTTTCTGCGCCGATTCGGCCATGGCCTCGATGATCACATCCACGTTCAGGCCATCTATCACGTCCGGATGGCCCTGCTCGCGGCGCTCCAGCCACGTGCAAAAGGCGCGCATCTCCACATCAAACGGGTTCACAGCCTCGAAACGGTACTCGGTGGCCGTAGCGCTGGCATTATCATAGTGGATGAGCAGGGCAGCGTTGTTCTCCGGATGATCCCACATCACCGTATGGATCTCCAGACGCCCATTCACCCCGTTGATCTGTATCCACTCTTCCCAGCCGTTGCGTTCGTAGCCGATGCGCCGCAAGGGATGGGTGGCCGCCTCAAAGCCCACCGCCAGACCCTCCGGATACTCGAAAATCGCCGTGGCCTTGCGGTCCACCTGCGAGCCGGAGATGTAATCCACATGGGCATAGAGGCTTGCCGGGCGGCCCAGGAAGCTGAGGGTGAGATCGATCATGTGGCTGGCGGCGCATTTCATCACCGCCCCGCCGAAACGCTCCACAATCCAAAGATACTTATCGGCGCTCGCCGCCTCATAGAGATTGCCCCAGGGCTGATAGACCCGCACCTGAGCGCTGAACAGCCGCCCCAGCCGAGGCAAAAGTTCCTTGGCCTTTTGGGTGGCCGGGAAAAAGCGCTTCATGTAGGCGGTGAAGAACAGCCTCCCGGAGCCCAGCGCGGCGGCGGCCACATCGGCGGCCTCGGCGGCGCTGTTGGTCATGGTCTTTTCACAGATCACATCCTTGCCCGCTTGCAGCGCAGCCAGGCAGATCTCCCGATGGTGGCCAGAGGTAAGGACGCTCACCACCGTCACCTCCGGATCGGCCAAAAGGGCCTGATAATCCCTGGAAAAGCGCGCCCCGAACCTCTCCACGTAGGGCCGCGCCGCGTCAGGGTTCAGATCGGCGATGTGCACGATCTGCGCCCCGGCCTTCTCCAGACCGTTAAAATGAAAACGAGCGATATTGCCGCAACCGATGATGCCGAACTTGGGCTTCATGTTTCCCCCCACAAAAGTAGTATTTTCTTGCATAACGGGCAAGGGATCATGGCAGCCCTGCCCGCCCGTAAGCTTTTCGGCCCGTTCAACGTTCCCAAGGCGCCCGCCCTTGCGGCCACACCCGGCGCAGGCTCACCGCCCCAGAGGAGGAGCGGCGCTCCTCCGGCGCATCCGGCGGAAACCCTGCCAGCCCGATCTGCAGCAAGAAGGTCTTGCCCGCCGGCCGGGGCGGGATCTCCAGCCGCATCTCGCACCAACGCTCCCAGATGCTCACCCGCTTGAGCTGATCCGGGGTCTCGGCCACGACGCGGGAAGCGCCCTGGGCCGCATCCAGTTCCACCACGGCAATCTGGGTGATATCCGTGCCGTAGGCGCTGGGAATAAAGTCGAACCCCACCTGATAGCTGCCCCCCTCGGCCGGGACCAGGCCGGTCAGGTTAAAAGTGAGGGTGGTATGCTGCCCCTGGCGAAAATCGGCGGCGGACCACTCGCCCAGCCGCAACAGGCGCGCCTCCGGCCAGGGGTCGGCGATGCCCAGCTCACCCGCCCGCGCCCAAAGGGCATCGGCCGTGCGCAAAAGGACAAAGGCCGTATCCAAGAGCCGCGTCGGCAGCTTCTCCTCGCCGGCGATACGCTGGCCCCAGGCCAACAGGCGGTTGCGCAAGATATGGGCGCAACGGTCCAAACGGCCCAAGGCATCCGCCATGGCCTGACGCTGAGCGGGCTCCACCTGGCCCGAGCGCAGGGGCCCCAACACTTGGCCCAGCAGCCTCAGGGCATCGAGCCCGGCCAGGACGCTCTCGGATTCGTCCAGCATGGCCGGGTCGCTGGCTTGCCGGGCCAGTTCCAGCGCCTCTTGGGCCGCGCGCAGGGCCTCGTCCACATGAAGGTCCTCCACAATCCCCGCCATCTCGAAGCGGTGATCGTCCAAGCCCGACTCATGGATCCGCAAGGTGGGATTATAGATCAAGGTCAAGAACAGCCGGGATTCGGCCAAGGTCCATCCCGCCTCGCCCGCCTTCAGGGCCCACCGGGCAAAGAGATCGGGATCCGGCAGCCCCCTCTTGAGGGCATAGGCCCGGGCAAACTCCTCCGCCGAGCGGCCGTGGGCGTTCCAAGCCCATTCACCCAGGGCCATCACGTTGAACTCGTGATAGCGGTTGGAGGGCACGGCGTAGCCGATGATGCAGGAGAGCTTTTTATCCACAAACTCTTGGGCGCGATACTGAATGAATTGGGGCGCCGTCCAGGGAAAGACAGTGCGCCAGCAATGGGTGATCTGCGGGTAACAGCCCAGCCAGCGTCCCGAGCGGGCATAATCCTCTAGCAGGGGATAGATCATCGGCTTGCGCGAGGAATCGTAGGTGCGCCCGCCGTCATAGTAGGTGATACCCACGTCCGGCGGCGCGGCAGCGATCACCTTGTCGTTCACCGGATAGCTGCCCTGGGTGGTGAGGATGCGCAGCCGCAATCCCGGCCGCCCCATGGCCGCTTTGGCGCGGTTGAACGCCTGGACGATGGTCTGCACCTCCAGCTCGAAAGGCTCCTTGCCCACGCATTTCTCGCAATAGCAGGGGGCGCGATCCTCAGAGAGCCATACCATGATATCCGTCACCGCCTCGATCTCCATGATCTTGCGTAGCCATCCCTCCAAAATAGCATGGACCGCCGGGCTAGACATGCACAATCCCGGCGTATAGTCGCTGGGCAAGGGTTTGCTGGGATCGGGCGTGCTCCAGAACTCGCGGCGGTTCATCAACCCGGCATAGCGGGTGATCTGCTCCAGATGCAGCAGGAAGGGCACAATCTTGACGCCCAACTCGGCCCCCTGGCGGAACAGGTCCCGATCCATCCCGATGACGGGCTGACCGTGGGCATCCACATTGGGGCGAGCGCCCACCTCCACCACATTCAACTTCCACTGGGAGGTCCAGGGCAAATCCTGCTCCACATTGCCGCCCCATTGGCCGCGCTCGGGCAGGTCGGGCCAATCCTCAAGATCCAGCCAGGGGAGCTCGATCTCGCTCATGGCCGTGACCTGTTCCGGCCGCCGCGCCAGTTGGGCCAGGGTCCTGGCCCCTTGGAGCAACCCCTGGGGGGTATTGGCCAGGATCAAGAGCGTTTCGTTCGCCCCCTCCCCTTGGGCCACGATGGCATAGGCCTCTGCTGCGTTGGGCCGTGTGGCCAAGCGTTGGGCCACCGGCAAAGCCCCGATGGCCGGATCGCCCGCCAGGGCCAAACGCAAGGTCAGCTTGGCCCCTTTGCTGGACCCCAGCGCCCAGCCGCGCAACAGGGCAACCGCCGTCTTGATGGGCGGCAACGGGTCCAGATCGCAGATGAGACCGATCTCGCCGGCGCGCACCCGCCGCACGCCCAACACTCTGGCCTCCTTGGGCAGCGGGATCACCCGCTCCAACCATGCTCGCGTAAGCGTTTCCTCCGTCATAGGTCTCCTTTTCTGTCTTTAGGATTTCAGCCGGCGTTCCATGGTGTGGATGAACTCGAACACGTCGAACACCGGCTGGATGGCGTCCTCCTGGGCCTGGACATAGGCTTTGAGCTGCTCCCAAGCCGCCCAGGAGGCCTCGGCCTCGCCACGGGCGCGAGCGGCCAGCGCCTGGGCCAAAAGGGTGCACATCTGGCCGTGGATCTGCAAATAGCGCCACGATTGCGCCTGGCAGCCGGTGGTCTGGGCCAGGTTGCGCGCGATGACAGGCTGGAACGCGCGCACCACATCAGGGATGCGCGCAAAACGCGCAGCCGCTTCCGGATCCTGTTGGGGCCGCTCCCGCCGCAAATAGAGCGGATCGAACAGCTCCGAGAGCTGGGCCAGATACTCCTGGGCGCGCTCCCCCTCTGGGCCAAAGGCGCCGGCGAAATAATCGCGGGCGATGGCGTCAAAGCTCAGGGTATCATCCCACAAGGTGCGCCCCATCACCACCATGGGCAGGCCGGTGGGGAAAAAGGCCCGCTGCACCTGGCAACTGATCAGCCCACCCAGGCCGATCTGTTTGAGGTTTTTGATATCTTGGTTGAGCAACTTGGCGATGGCATAGTAGCCCGGATCGTAATAGTGATCCCACATCAGGTGATAATCGAAATCGAAACTATCCCCTTGGAAGATGGCCTGCCAGGCGCGCAGGAAGGCCACGTTTTCATCCACATTGCTGGGGAACTTGAGTCTATTGCGCTCATACGCGGGCAGCGACACCGTCGCGCCCGAGGCCGCAAAGGAGGTGCTGTAGCTGCGGGTGATGGGCGCAAACATCAGGATAAAGCGCTCCGGGTTCTTGATGCGCTCTACCTGGGGCGGCCAGAGCAGGTCCACATAGATCAAAAAGACGATCTTGACGGGCAGCCCGCGCCGGGTCAACAACGCGTCGAGCTCGTTGAGCATCATCACGTACCAATCGGCAGGGATCATCTGCCGGCACGCGGCGCACTCGCATTGGTTGTTCGACCCATCGGCCAGCCAAAAGTGCAGGATATCCACTTGCGGGTTCTCCTGGGCATAGTCGGCGATGGCCTCGGTCACCAGCCGGCGCACCTCAGGGTTGGAATAGCACAGGTTCGTGTTCAACGGGATGCCGTGCCAGATGGCCCGCTCGCCGTTCACCTCGGCCAGATAGCGGCGCACCTCAGGGCTCAGGGTATAGTCCTTGGCATCCCAGCTCAGGCCGGCGATGCCCAAGGGCTCGCACGTCCAGCCATGGCCCACTTTGTGATAGAGCAACCCCCGCCGGGCGATCTCCCGTTCCGCCGCGGCCACACACTCCCGCGCCCGCTCCACGGAGAAGGGCTCCGGCGCCTTGGTGGGGTTTTCGCGATGGGTGTACCAGCGCTCGTAGAAGGTATAGGCCTCGCGGAACTGGATGAAATAGGCGTTGAACCCCACCTTCGGGGCCCAGGCGATGATGTCGGTGACGTTCTCCTGGCTCACCGCCCCCTCGATGCAGATGCCCCGGTGGCGATAGGCGGCGCGCTCCTGCACATTGATGGAGAGCTCACCCAAATCACGCTGTGGGATGCATTCCCCGGCGGCCCCCGGCCGCACCCAGCGGCAACCCGCCTCGGTGAGCAGACGATAGACGGCCAAGAGCACGCTGCGGGGATTGCTCCCGGCGAGAAAACCGCGCCCCTTGTGCACGGCGATGGCGATGGCATCATCCATCCGTGGGTCGGCCACCTGGGGCCATCCCTGTGCGCCCGCACCGACCCCCGCGCGCAGGGCGTCCATCGTCCCCAGCCAGAGGCCCTCCGCTTGCGGGTCATACACAGGACGCGTCTCGACGGATACAATAGCCCTGCCGCCGGCCATGCGCTGCCAATAGGTTTGCAGCTCTTGCCCGGCAAAGGCGATCACCGGATCATCGCCCAATAGGTAAACCTTGGCCTTGCTCTCTTGTGCCATGCTGTTCAGCCTCCCTGGCGCCCAGGGCGCCATGTTTTATGTCAAACAGAATATGCGCCCGCCCTACCCTTGCACGGGCAGCGCGCGCAACAACGGACGATAAGGCCCATAATCCAGCTTGGGCCGAGGATCCAGGGCCATATAGAGCTCCATCATCCCGATCCCGCAATCCCGCTCCCTCCGGGCCGCCAACAGCCCCTCGATGATCTGCCCCTGCGAGCGCCATTCTTTGAGCGCCAGGGCGATCTTTTCTTCCACGGCGTAAGGGGCCACGATGGCGCGGTTGGCGCGGATGCGCGGATCGCCGCCGGCAAGGAGCACATCCTCCGGGGCGAAATCGCCCCAGACGGCGTATTGCAGCACGTTGCGCACCGGGGTGGGTGCCCCCCAATCGGCGCCGACAGGGTCGCCCGCCTGCACGCCATCGTAGCGGCCAATGTCGTAGGCCGCCTCATGATCCAGATGCTCGCGATAGCCGTTGGGGATCAACAGCCGGGTGATGCCCAGCCGGCGCATCAGGGAGATCACCGGTCGCAAGGTGCCCTCGCGGCCGCTGCTGAGCTTCCAACCGATGTAGCTCACCAAGCTGAAATCGGGATAGCCCAGATAAAAGATGCGCTCTTGCTCCAACCCCAACACCTGAAAGGCGTTGATGGTCTCGCGGCGACGGGTGGCGACGATGGTCTCTTTATCCTCCGGACGGCTATAGCCGGCGCTGCCATCGCAAAAGATGGCCACGTTCACCTGCGCGCCCTGCTCCAAGGCAGCAGCGATGGCGTATCCTGCGCCGAGGAGGGCATCGTCGTCGTGCGGGCTGAGGACCAACAACCGCTCCGCCGCCCCCCGCCAAGCGGGGAACAACAAGGCGATATCGCGGCTGCCCAGCCCCCGCCGGAGGTCGTAAAAGATGAATGCCCCCAATTTCTCCTCCCTACAATGCCTGCAAGATTTTGAGCAAAAGGTTCTTGGCCTTGAGGATATCCACCTTTTGCTGGGGCCCGCTGATCTCCCGCTCGATGATCAAGGCACCTTGAAACCCATGGCGCAGCAGCTTGTTGAGGAGCACGGGGAAATCCACCAAGCCCTCGCCCACAGGCGTCTCCTGCCCAAGGCGACGGCCATCGGTGGGATAGCGCCCATCCTTGACGTGCACCCCCCGCACCAACCCGCCATAGATATCCACGGCATCCATCGGGTTGGCCTTGCCGTACAAGAGCAGGTTGGCCGGATCCAGGTTGATACCCAAGTTGCCCGTGCCCACGTCCTCGATGGTGCGCATGAGGGTGGTGGGCGTCTCCTGGCCCGTTTCGAAATTGAAAAAGAGGCCCAGCTTGCGGCAATATTGGGCCACCTCGCGGATGGCGATGACCACCTCGCGATATTCCGTGGTGGCCGGGTTCTCGGGGATAAAGCCCACGTGGGTGGTCACATCGCTGATGCCCAGCCAGTGGGCGAAATCCGCGCCGCGCTTGAGGGCCGCGATGCGCTCGGCGCGGTAGGCGGCGGGCACCAGGCCCAAGGTCAGCGGCCCCTCCATAAAATCCCACACCTTGGGCCCCGGCCAACCGGCCCACAGGCTGGCGATGGTCACGTGATCGCCCAAGGTCTCCTTCACCCGCGCCGCGTTTTCGGGGGTGAGGAGGGTCTCATCCCAGGCACTGATTTGGCAGGTCTCCAGGCCCAGCTCCACCATCTCGGCCGCGCCCCGCTCCAGGACGCTTTGCAAGGAAACGATCACCCCGATGGGCAAATGCGCCATACTGCACCCCCTCTAATTGCACTCGGCCACTAACGGGCCGGCCAGTTCCCGCAGGAAAAAGAGTTTGCCCGGCAAGGTGGGCATAAAGCTGGAGGGCACCCAAGGATCGGGGCCGTAGCGCAACGTCACCCAGAGCGACATCCCCTGCCACTGCATCCCTCGCCCCAAGGCGCCATCGCAGCCGCCGATGATGCGATCGGCCTGCAAGAACAGCCCCGGCCCGATGGTGTTGGCGAAACATGAGACCAGGGTGGTGCGGCTCTTGAAGCTGGTGATGGCGTTCTGTTCGATGGTCAAGGGGTGCAATTTGGCCCCCAGACGATGGGGTGGCCGTTTCCACTCTTCCACGGTGGGATATTCGGCGGCGAAATGGGGCTCCCAGAAGGCGATGTGAAACACCCTGCCGATGCCAAAAACCAACACCAACCTGGCTCCCTGGGCCCTCAGGCGGGCGATGCGCTCGGCATAGGTGGGCAGGACCTCCCGTGTGGCGAAATGGCGCTGCGCGGGCGGCACCGTCAGCTCGCCCAACGGCCCGTAAAAGGCCTGCTCCATGGCGTACTGAAACGCCGCCGGGTTGGACGGTGGCACGGTGTTCCCCTGGGCATCGGACCACTCGTCCATGTTAAAGCCGTACACATGGTCGGCCCGCACGCCCCACTGCTGCAGGAAATAGACCGCCCAGCGATACATCCCCATGGGCCCCACAGGCAGGATGAGGATCAGTTTATGCCCCGCGTCGCGGGCCTGCTTGATCTCCCAGGCGATCTCGTGGCCCATCAGAGTGTTGAAATCCTCCAACGTGGCACAGGGGATGGGGTGAAAATCGGGATGCCAGAAGGGTTGGCGCGCGGTGACCTCCTCCGGAGGATGGGCGCAGCAGGCATCTATCTTGGCCAGGTCCCATCCCGCGGGGAAAAAGCCCTCCAACAGAGATCCGCGCAACGTGTTCAGCAGATTGATCATGAACCTTGCTCCTTTTCACCAGTTCTCGTCCAACATGGCCAAGGCCAGCTCATACACCGAGACCCGCTCCCGCTGGC
Organism: Anaerolineae bacterium; assembly: GCA_034433995.1. Lineage (GTDB taxonomy): Bacteria > Chloroflexota > Anaerolineae > UBA1429 > UBA1429 > DAOTZU01. The sequence continues at coordinate 4,454 of DAOTZU010000027.1, read as the reverse complement.
TGGCCACGTAAAGCGCCGCGGCCGCAATGTCCTCCGGTTTCATCCAGGCGGGGCTACCGGTGGGGTGGCCCCGAAAGTGGCTATCGGTGGTGCCGGGGCTCAGACAGCAAACCTTGATGCCGTGAGGCCGCAATTCGATGGCCAGGTAGCTGCTGAAGCCACGCACGGCGTACTTGGTGGCCCCGTAACATGAGCCGCCCCGGGCGCCGCGGATCCAGGCCGCAAGGGAGGCTATGTTGATGATCAACCCCTTCTGGCGCGCCAACATGGTGGGCACCACGGCCTTGCAAAGCAAAAAAGTGCCCTTGACGTTCACATCAAAGGCCAGATCCCAGGCCTCCTCGCTGGTCTCGTGCACCAGCCCACCGGCGGCCAGGCCGGCGGAATTGACCAGGATGTCAATGGGACCCAGCGTCGCCTCCACATCATGGACCACTTGGGTCACCTGGTCGTACCGGCGCACGTCGGCCACGCCGCCCAGGGCGCGGGCGCCGCCCGCCCGCAGCTCCTCCACCAGTTGGGCCAACTCCTCGGCCTGGATATCCAAGAGACCCACCGCCGCCCCCTCGCGGGCAAAGGCGGTAGCGATGGCCCGGCCCATGCCCCGCGCCGCGCCGGTGATCAACGCCACTTGTCCCTCTAATACGCCCATAGGTCCCTCCTCCGGACGCTCAATCCTCCTCGGTGATGGCCTCGCGCAGCGCCTGCAATTCGGCGATGATCTGGCGCAGCAGGGCCGGCACCTCGTCCGTCACTTCCCGACCCTGTTCGGCGCCCACCGCCGCGCCCGTGCGCGCTCGATAACGGCGCAACGCGGCCAGGATCTGTTGATGCACCCCCTCATAATCGGCCAGGCCGGAGAGTTTGATCTCCGGCCCCTGCTCCTGGCTGCGACCGGCCGTCTCCACCGAGATACTGCCCAGGCCCAGCCAACGATCCAGCGGGCCGCGATGCAGCGAGATATTGGTCACCGTGCGATAGGGCACCGTCTGCACCGTCTTGGTCACGATCCCCTTGTGGACGATGATCTCTTCCTCGCCCAGCTCGTAGCGGATGGAGCGATAGTACGGCGGGACCAAGGCAAAGGCGATGACCATCCACACAGCGTTGGCGGCCAAAAAGATGGCCACATACGGCCAGCCCGCTCCCGGCATCAGGCCGAACAGAACAAAGGGGAGCATGCACAGAAAGACAAACACGATCCAGAAATTGTACTTGATCGTGAGCTTGGGGCTTGGCACGAAACTCGGTGTCTTGCTCATGGAAGGGCTCCTTTCTACCAGAGCGGCAGACCACACATTCCGCGGGGATTGTAGCCTCTGCGCGAGGGAATAGCAAGTGGCGCAAACACACGCGAGGGCGTCGACCAAGCCCGTCGGATTCGATCCGACGGCGGGCAAGGCCTACATGCCTTTTTTCAACACCCTCGCATACCATCGCGCTTGACGACGCCTCGCCCTCTAGTCTATACTAGCAGCGCTCTTGTACGGTGCACACGTAAGAATAAGCCAATAGGCCCCTCCCAGTTATAGAGGAGTTGCACCCATGACCTACGAGCCCACTCTGGCTTCGCTACAGACCCGTCCTGTGCCCGCCTGGTTCCGCGAGGCCAAGCTGGGCATCTTTATCCATTGGGGGCCGGCCTCGGTGCCCGCTTGGGCGCCGCTGACGGGAGAGTTCCAGCGCATCGTAGCCCGCAAAGGCTGGCGCTACTGGTTCGCCCATAACCCCTACGCCGATTGGTACGCCAACTCGTACCGCATCCCCGGTAGCCCCACCCGTGAACACCATCTCCAGACCTACGGGCCTGCGCTGCAGTATGAGGCCTTTGTCCACGAATTTGTGCGCGCCTCCGCCGCCTGGGAGCCGAGCTCCTGGGCCGGGTTGTTCCGTCAGGCCGGCGCCCGTTATGTGGTCTTGGTGAGCAAACACCACGACGGCTTTTTGCTCTGGCCCAGCCAATACCCCAACCCGCGCCGGCCGGATTATCGTTCCCCTCGCGACCTGGTGGGCGAGCTGGCCGAGGCGGTGCGCGGCCAAGGGATGCGTTTCGGCCTGTACTATTCCGGTGGCCTCGATTGGACCTTCAACGACCGTCCCATCCAGGACCTGCTGGATCTGCTCCTGGCCATCCCTCAGGATACCGAGTATGCTCAGTATGTTGACTCTCACTGGCGCGAGCTGATCGCCCGGTATCGCCCCGACGTCCTGTGGAACGACATCGCCTACCCCGCCAAGGCCGACCTCCTGTCCCTCTTTGCCGATTACTACCGCGCCGTGCCCGATGGCGTGGTGAACGACCGTTTCGTGCAGTTCAACCTGGGGCGCCTCGCCGATCCCCAGCGCCTCTCCAGCCGCATCCTGCGCGGCGTGTTGCGCCCCCTCTTGCCCCTCCTCGCTGCAGGCCTGACCAGGACCGGCGGCCAGAACAAGCGCATCCACGCCGATTTCCGCACGCCGGAATACACCACCTACAAGCACAGCGTCCCCTGGAAATGGGAGGCCACCCGCGGGCTGGGCTACTCCTTCGCCTATAACCGCAACGAGACGGAGGAGGACCTCCTTTCGCCCACCGAGCTGGTGCACCTGTTGGTGGATATCGTGAGCAAGAACGGCAACCTCTTGCTCAACATCGGCCCCATGCCCGATGGCACCATCCCCGAGATCCAGCGGACGCGGTTGGAGGCCCTGGGCGCTTGGCTGGCCCGCAACGGCGAGGCCATCTACGGCACCCGCCCCTGGGTGCGCGCCGAGGGACACATCCGCGGGCGCTTGCCCGTGCGCTTCACCCAAAAGGGCGAACACCTGTACGCCATCATCTTGGGCACGCCGGCGGGCCATGAGGTCATCCTGGAAGGGCTCCTGGTGGTGCGGGAGACCAAGGTGCGCCTTCTGGGCCACGAAGCGCCCCTACTCTGGCGGCAAGAGGGGCGCGACCTGCGCGTCTTTCTGCCAGGCATCCTCCCCTATGCCCCGGCCTATGCCTTCCAGATCACCCCCAAGCCGGTGTTGGCCTATTAAAAGACGACGCCCCGCCAAAAGGGGGGCGTCGTCTCGGTGAGGCAATGCACAGACTCAGCCGGCCGTGGCCTTCCACTCCAGAAGCTGCTTCTGCACCTCGGCCTTGACCTTCTCCGCGCCGGCGGCCTTGACCTTGGCGATAAAGTCATTCAGGACCTTTTCATAGTCCATAATGCCGAAGTACATGTCGCCGAACTCCTTGGCGGCGGCATCAATGGCGGCCAGCTCGTTCTTGATCGGATCGCGATCCAAGGCAAAGCCCAAGATGGTGGAGGGCACGGAGGCGTTGTTGATCTTGCGGGTCTCATCCCAGGCGCCCACTTGGGTCTCATCGCGGTAGTAGGAGTTGAACACATCGCCGAACTCCCAGTCGGTGCCGGGGTTGTAGGTGGCTGTTTGGGCGGTCACGCCGGATGGAAAGTCCACCACCTCCTTCGCCTTGTCCTTCCACACCCAGTGCTTGCCCTCGATGCCGAAGCAGAGCAAGTTGTAAAAGTACTTGTCGGTGTTCACCAGCTCAAGGTAGCGCACGCAAGCCTCCAGGCTGGAGGTGTTCTTGTTCACCGCCGTCATGGTGGAGGTGATGTTCCCCGTGGTGAGGAAGGTGGGGTTCTCGATGATCTTTTCCACCACATCCCAGCCATAGTTGCGCTTGCGCTCCGCGGCGCCGCCCGGCTTGGCGCGGTGCACCAGCCAACCGAACTTCATCGCCTTCACCGCTGCATCGCGCTCGCCTGTGGGCATGAGCTCCTTGATCATGTACCCCTTTTGGTACCACTTTTTGATCAAGGCCATGCATTTGCGCCACCCGTCAAACTCCCACAGGTCCAACACCTTCATCTCTTTGTCGTTGTACACCGTAACGCCGTAGCCTGGGGTATCAAAGTACCAGATGCCGCCCCACCAAGGGTTGTAGCCGCTCCAATAGGGGATCACTTTGCCGCCTTCGCCCACCAGGAGGCGCTCCATCCACGGCTCCATATCCTCGATGGTGTTCACCTTGCTCAGATCGAGCTGGTACTTGTCGGCATAGACCTTGGGGATGGCGCAAGGTCCGCAGGCGCAGGGAAAGATCTGCTGGTTGACAGCGGCATACAGACGCCCCTTGACCTTGGGCGCGTTCCACACGGCGGGGTTGAGGTTAGCATAGTACTTGGGCGCCCACTTGGGTAGGGCCTCGGTCAGATCGGCATAGACCCCGTTGCGGACGGCATCATAATAGGGGTTGGCCCAGGAAGAGGTGAAGCACAGGTCATACTTTTCACCGGCAGCATCCTTGAGCTTCATCTTTTCCGTATAAGAGGCCCACTCGATGGCGTTGAGCTTGATGGTGGCGTTGATGCGCTCCTTCATGTAGGCGCTCATCGCCTCTTCCACCGAGGCCACATCCTTCTGCGCGGCGCCGCCAAAGAAATAAATCAGCTCCACAGGGG